>NZ_CAWPHH010000007.1:0-205632 GCF_963887965.1 Photorhabdus sp. RW14-46
CGACTCGCCAGTGCCGGGACTGACGCCAGTCCAGCACAATATCGCTCTCCCCCGGCTGCTCTGCCGGGACAATATTCATATCCGCCTGCACGGTGGGGAAACGTTGCAGATTTTCCAGTCCCTGCTCGATATCCCGTAAATCCAGTAATTTTCCTTCACGCGCGGGAAAGGGGGTTATCCGCTGGATATATTTCCCGCTGTCAGGGGTATAGCGGATATGCCGGACTTTGCCCGGTATCATCACCAGTTTTAGCGTTTGGGTACGCAGATCCTGGGGAGGCACCAGAACCCGGCTGGTGACATAGCCGTGATTAATGAGCTGATCTTGCAATTGGGTTATCAGCCGGCTAATGCCTTTATCGCCCAGACAATGGTTTTCGCCCTGTTGGGCGACACGTCGAAACGGTAACCAGGGCGGGAAATTTTCGGTACCTGCCAGTCTGACGTGGGTAATGGGAAAACACGGAGTTTCCACCGGAAAAGCGGATGATTCCCCGGTTTCCGGTACCGGCAGGTGAACCTCCGCAGGCGGCGGGGCTAATTGCGCTTCCAGAGCTTGCTGACGGGCTTGTTGATGAATGAGTTGTTGATCTGTGATGTCGGCGGCTTGACTACCTGAGACTGCGCTACAAAAAACTATTAATACTACAATACTGCTTTTCATTGACTTGCTATTCCACAATGTTGAAACAGCATTAACCACGAATTTAACTTAGCGATCAATATTTAGTGTTGATTATCAACCGGGCAACTAAAATAGGGAGTTGGTTAAGATAGCAGCAAAAACAAGAGGTTATATGACAAAGCAAAAAACAGGCCAATGTGATTATTTTGTGACAGGATTGTATAAAAAACAGATTAATATTAATCATTTAATAATCAACATTAATAATTTCAAATTAATTTTATTGTTTTATTTTTATTTAGTGATTAGTATCACATTTATGATTATTATTTTCTGTAATAAACAACATAAAATGTGATTTTTGTCATAAATTGGTGATGATATATTGTCTTTTATGATTATGTGAGGGGTTAGGGTTATCCATGCCAATCTTGCTTCTTATCTGCCGCTCGCTCTGCCAGAAGATCACTTAACCTAAATCCTTCATAATTATGTGGGATAAATAGTATGATTTGTTAGCGCCATTCTCCGTAATTGGAGAGTTGAACGTAGTGGCTATTGAGAAGATGATACGATGTTTGGAGTTTGGAGAGCATGAACTAAATTAGAGGCGTAAATTTACTTTTCTCACCCTATTTACCTTGGGAAAGAAGGGAGCAATAAAAATATCAATGGGTTAATCAGTTAATACTTTCTAAAGGGAACCGATTTTAATGAAGTCTCTGAGCAGGAAATAGATTTTGTGGTATACCCTATGGATTTCAAGATACATCGCGGCGGCAAGGGAGCGAATCCCCGGGAGCATAGCGAACTATGTGACCGGGGTGAGTGAGTGCAGCCAACAAAGAGGCAACTTGAAAGATGACGGGTATAAACCGATTAAGTAATCGCTCACGAAAACTAAGGGTAGTAAAACATCCAATGAATTATTTATAAGGAATACGGATATGTTTACTTCCGGATTAACGATGTTGCACTTATTATGTGAATCCAAGAAATATATTAATTCTATTTTTTTACATAAAAATAATATATTTTTGTTATCGTATTAATAAAGGCATTAATAATGGTTTGATATAAGTGAATAGGTTATGCTTATAACAACAGATGATGTTTATATATAACGTTATTAATTATGCTATTTAAATGTTTTTTATGTAATATAAAGTTAAATTATATTTGATAAATATATTATATTTTTATCTTATAATATGGATGAAATGAGAGTGGTAATATAAGTCAATTGCTGGTCTTATAGTGATATCTAAAATTAATCATTGTCAATTATGTGAGGCATTAGTATAGTCTATTTGATTAAATTAATTGAATGGCTTGCCGTTGATTTTTATTTATTAATAATATATTTATCTCTTCTTTTAAAAATATGTTGTACAGCAAGGTATAATATTTGTATGTTAATATTGCAAGACAATAAATATGACAGAGAGATAATCATTTCATGTTGAAAAATTAACTGTCAGTCGAGGAGAAGGAATTTGTGATCTGCTTATAAAAATGTGACGATATAATGGCTTTTCATTATTTTATTGATGTACGTCAATGCTATTGTTACCCGTACCGTTTAATAGAAGCATGACTTCAACAAAATTAATGGATGTGCTATGTCGTTAAAAATAACTGTACTACTGGAAAATAAAACATCTGATTCATATTTGATAGCTAAGCCTGGTTTGAGTCTTTTACTTGAAGATGGTGAAGAGAAGATAATTTTTGATACCGGCCCGGATGGTAGCTATATTGAGAATGCAAATAGGATGGGGATATCTATTGATGATATATCCAAAATTGTTATCTCTCATGGGCATTCTGATCATATAGGTGGTGTTAACTATTTTCCACATAATGCTAAATTAATATGTCATCCTGATGCATTAAATGAGAAGTATTATGGCGTTATGTTCAGGAAAATTGCGTTAAAATTTAAAAAAATGTCGGGTAAAATTAATAAACGAGTCAAGAAGAGAGTTTTTTTTCGTTTAACGAAATCGCATATGAAGATAAGTGAGCGATTTATTTTTTCAGGGGAAATAGCAAATGATCATCGAAAATCCTTTGGGTTAATTAGAAAGAGCTCTTGGGCCAATGATTATATATTGGATGATAGTGCGTTAATTTGGAAAAGTGATAATGGATTGGTGATTATCGTTGGCTGTGGTCATTCTGGTATTTGTGAAATTATTAACCACGCTAAAATGATTACCGGTGTGGACAAAGTATGCGCGGTAATAGGCGGATTGCATTTAAGGAGAGCGTTACCGACAGAGTTATTGAAGATCAGAGAATTTTTTATAAAAGAAAATATAAAAGAAGTCTATGGATGTCATTGTACTGGTAGCTGGGGAAGACTGTGGTTACCAAATGTCAAACAGCTAAAAACAGGACAGGTATTATTAGTCGAGTAACATAATGAAAGTCGTTGAGAAAATGGATGTTCATCAGGTTATTACCCCATTTGCGATAGCGTTGGGGTTGAGGGTTTTATTGTTATTTTATAAAAAACAATTTGTATATTCCGTGTTTCACGCAAATCATTATTGCCACTTTTGATAGGAAAGTGGCACTCTATTTACAGATTACAGATTACAGATTACAGATTACAGATTACAGATTACAGATTACAGATTAATGGTAATTTCTGCATCAGAAGTTAAATGTGTTTTATTTACATAGCTTTTATACCCAATGGATTTCAAGATGGATCGCGACGGTAAAGGGAGCGAATCCCCGGGAGCATAGGTAACTATGTGACCGGGGTGAGTGAGTGCAGCCAACAAAGAGGCAACTTGAAAGATGACGGGTATATTTGTTATAAATATCTTATTGAGATAATGATTAGTCTTAATAAATGGTTAATAATGTATTAAATAAAATGTTAAATATACTTTTATTAAAGTTATTTATTGATTCTATTGGTTGAGATAATTAATTTATTAAACAATGGTATATTGGAACCAGATATATTTAATCCGATAATGATATTTATAACCGGTACAATAATGATAATTTCCTGTTTTATTTAATTTGTTTTAATGGCCGGTTTTATATTGTTTTACTGTTTGTAAATTATCAAGTGCAGTGAAGCTCTATCTTCGGTCACTGAGGAAAATGACGAAAATTTTTTTTTACAAGATATATTGAGTTCTTAATGAAAAATTGAATCGATAAATTTATATTTATTTATCGTTTCTGTGATGTTTAATTCATTAAAATAACAGGCTATTATATACCCAATAGATTTCAAGATGCATCGCGGCGGCAAGGGAGCGAATCCCCGGGAGCATAGATAACGATGTGACCAGGGTGAGAGAGTGCAGCCAACAAAGAGGCAACTTGAAAGATGACGGATATATGAACTTAATGTCTTTACGTTGCTTATATAAATAGGCGGTATATAGGTGATTATATCTATTTGATTTAAATTTAATATACCCTATGGATTTCAAGATGCATCGCGACGGCAAGGGAACGAATCCCCGGGAGCATAGGTAACTATGTGACCGGGGTGAGAGAGTGCAGCCAACAAAGAGGCAACTTGAAAGATAACGGGTATATATTGATTTATACCCAATGGATTTAAGATGGATCGCGACGGTAAGGGAGAGAATCCCCGGGAGCATAGATAACATAGATAACATAGATAACGATGTGACCGGGGTGAGCGAGTGCAGCCAACAAAGAGGCAACTTGAAAGATAACGGGTATATAAAGTTATTCATTAAATCCTACCAGCCATTAGTTGGTCGGAGTTAAGACAGGGGTTATGGTTATGAATCAAGGTCAATTCTGGCAACAGCCAGGAAGAAATAAATGTTATTTGGCGGTGATTTTAGCGTTTTTGCTGATGCTTTCTGGTTGTGACCAATCTGATAGCACTGATAATAAGCAAGCGGCTCAATCGCAGTCCACAGAAATTCAAAGCGAAAAAGCACCTCAACAATCAAATACTCCACCAAAATCAGTAAAACCGAAAGACGCAGCATCACTGGCTGAATTAGTAAAACGTTATGCCGGTAAACCAGTGAAGATTCTGGATGCTTCTGAAGTTCAGCTTGATGGCGCTAGTGCAATGGTGGTGACATTTTCTGTCCCTTTAGATCCGAATCAGGATTTTGCACAGAATGTCCGTTTGGTGGATGTCAAAGAGGGCAAACTTGATGGGGCGTGGGAACTGTCAGATAACATGATGGAACTGCGCTTGCGCCATTTGCCGCCCTCCCGTAAGTTGCAATTGACCGTAGATAAAGATGTTAAAGGTATCAATAATCGTCAACTCGAAACGGCTTATGAGAAAACGCTGACAACCGCGACGATTTCTCCGTCTGTCGGTTTTGCCAGCAAAGGCTCTTTGTTACCCAGTAAAGTTGCTGAAGGTTTGCCGGTATTGGCTCTGAATGTTAATCGTGTTGATGTTAATTTTTTCAGAATAAAAGAGACGGCATTACCGGCTTTTATTGCACAGTGGCAATATCGCAACAATATGAGTTCTTGGGAATCGGAAGAGATGCTCAAAGATGCGGAACTGGTTTATACCGGCCGTTTCGATCTGAATCCAACACTGAATACCCGCGAAAAATTACTGTTACCATTAAGTAATATCAAAGAGTTACAGCAAGATGGGGTTTATCTGGCGGTGATGCAACAAGCAGGTAAATACACTGACTCCAATCCAGCGACAATGTTTACCTTAAGTGATATTGGTGTTTCTGTGCACAGCTATCTGGATAAAATGGATCTGTTTACCCAATCTTTGGCACAAGGTGGCAGCCTGAAAGGGGTGGAAATACGTTTGTTGGATGACAAAGGGCAGTTATTGACAAAGGCAACGACGGACGATGATGGGCACGCCAGCTTAGAAAAAAATGCGAAAGCGAAGCTATTGCTCGCTACCCGTGATCACCAAACCAGTATGATTGATTTGGTATCACCGGCGCTGGATCTGTCTGAATTTGATATTTCTGGCCCACAAGGGTATAGCAAACAGTTTTTTGTTTTTGGGCCTCGTGATCTCTATCGTCCGGGTGAGACGTTGATTGTTAATGGCCTGCTGCGTGATGGTGATGGCCGTGCAATGAAAAGTCAGCCAGTTAAAGTGGATGTATTGAAAACCGATGGTCAGGTTGTTCGTAGTTTTGTCTGGCAACCCGAAAATGGGTTGTATCAGTATCGCTATGCGATCCCCCAGTCAGCGACTACCGGGCTCTGGTCGCTACGTTTTGATTTGGGCGATAACAAACTCCGTTATTACAAGTTTAATGTCGAAGATTTTATGCCGGAGCGTATGGCACTGGAAATTAGTAGTGAGTCGCAACCCGTGATGAAAGACCACGATGTGGATTTCGCGATTAAAGGCCGTTATTTATATGGAGCACCTGCCGCATATAACCGCTTGCAAGGGCAATTATTTCTGCGTCCAGCTCGGGATGCGGTAGCAAAATTGCCAGGCTATGAGTTTGGTGCGGTTGCAGAGGACAATCTTAGTCGTACATTGGATGAATTTGACCTGGTTTTAGGTAATGAGGGTAAAGCCGTAATTAATGTCAGTGCCGACAATTGGCGTTCGGTCTCTTCGCCGGTAAATGTCATTGTACAGGCTAGTTTGCTTGAATCTGGCGGCCGCCCGGTAACTCGTCGGGTTGAACAGGCTGTTTGGCCGACTGAAAAGCTGGTTGGTATCCGTCCGTTGTTTAATCAGAAAGAGATTTATGACTATCGCATAGGTCGTTATCAAAGCCGTTACAATGTGGATGAAAATTCACTGGCGCAATTTGCGGTGGTGTATGCCGATGCCAATGGAAAAAAATATGCGGCAAAAGATTTAACTGCCCGTCTGGTTTATGAACGCCGTGACTATTATTGGCGTTGGTCGGATGGTGAAGGTTGGCAATCAGGCTATGACCAGAAAGATTTAGTGATGGCGGATGAACATATCCAGATTGCTCAAGATGGTACGGCAAAGGTCAGTTTTCCGGTTGATTGGGGGTCGTACCGTATTGAAGTGGTTAATCCAGAAAATCAATTAGTGACCAGCGTTAATTTCTGGGCGGGTTACTCATGGCAGGACAATACCGGTGGTACAGGGGCTGTTCGTCCTGATCAGGTGAAGTTATCTCTGGATAAACCCGCTTATCAGGTAGGTGAGAAGATAAAACTGCATATGGTTGCACCACAGGCCGGTAAAGGTTATCTGTTGGTAGAGTCCAGTGAAGGGCCACTTTGGTGGCAAAAAATTGATGTGCCAGAGCAAGGTTTGGATGTGGAAGTGCCGGTAAATAAAGAGTGGCGTCGTCATGACCTTTATTTAACCGCTGTGGTGGTGCGTCCAGAGGATAAATCTCGTCAGGTGACACCGAAACGCGCCATTGGCGTGTTGCATCTGCCGTTGGCTGATGAAAATCGTAAACTGGATTTGACGCTATCCGCACCGGAAAAAATGCGTCCGAATCAGAACTTGACTGTTAAAGTCAAGGCGACACCACAGCAAGGGCGGAAGTTACCCAAGCAGGTTAATGTTCTGCTTTCTGCTGTCGATATGGGGGTGCTGAATGTCACGAATTTTAAAACGCCGGACCCCTATGAGGCTTTCTTTGGTCGTAAGCGTTACAGTGTCGATCAATATGATGTGTATGGTCAGTTGATTGAAGGTGAAGGCCGTCTGGCGAATCTGCGTTTTGGCGGTGATGGTGATGATAGCGCTCTTGATCGTGGCGGCAGAAAGCCATTAACCGAAGTTAATATTATCGCTGAACAAGCTCAGCCAGTGACGCTGGATGAAAATGGCGAAGGGCAGATCGTTTTGCCAATCCCTGATTTCAATGGTGAATTGAGGTTGATGGCTCAAGCGTGGAGTGAAGATGAGTTCGGCCACGGTGAAAATAAAGTTGTCGTTGCTGCGCCGGTGGTTGCACAGATGGCACTACCTCGCTTTATGGCCGGTGGTGATAGCGCATTGTTGTCGTTGGATTTGACTAACTTGACTGAACAGACGCAAAACTTGACCTTGAACTTTGCGGCTAATGACCTGATTAAGTTAGAGGGGGATGCTAGTAAAGAGATAACATTGGAAAAGGGCAAACGCACCACAGTAGAGATTCCGGTCACAGCGGATTTGGGGTTTGGTCAAGGAGAGGTTTCCTTGACGGCTGATGGTCTGAATTTACCCGGTGAAAATCTGAAACCGTATAAAAATAGTTGGCAGATTGGTGTGCGTCCGGCACAGCCAGCGGAAACGGTTCTGTTCGCTAATGTTATTCATCCGGGAGAGGAGTGGCAGTTGCCGTTAAATGCTTTATCGGGTTTATCGCCAGAAGGCGCCGAGGGGCAGTTGTTACTGAGCAGCCGTCCACCGTTACAGATTTCACGCTATATTCGTGAATTGTACGCCTATCCATATGGCTGTCTTGAACAGACAATCAGTGGGCTTTATCCGTCACTCTATTCGAACAAATCAGAGCTGAATAGTTTGGGTATCAGAGCGGAAGATGATAATAAACGCCGGGCGAGTATTGATGAGGGAATTATTCATCTGTTGAGTATGCAGCGTCATGACGGTAGCTTTGCTTTATGGGATAAAACCGGTGATGAAGAGTATTGGTTAACCGCCTATGCCACCGATTTTCTATTCCGTGCAAGTCAACGAGGTTACAGCGTACCTAAAGAGGTACTGACTTCTGCCAATAACCGTCTGTTACGTTATTTACAGGATAAGAGTGTTATTAACTATCCCTACAGCCAGAATCAGGACGCAATGCGATTCTCGGTTCAGTCTTATGCTGGTCTGGTGCTTGCCAATCAACAGAAAGCACCATTGGGCGCTCTGAGACAAGTTTATGAACGCCGTCAGCAAGCAGGTAATGGCTTGTCACTGGTACAACTGGGTGTTGCACTGAAACTGATGGGGGATAACACCCGAGCAGATGAAGCGGTTCGTTTGGGGATCAGTAAAAACCGTCATGATGATTTAGAGTTAGGTGATTACGGCAGTGCCATCCGTGACAACGCCATGATTGTTGCTCTGTTGACTGAAAATAACATGCAAGTAAAGGAACGTGATGAGAAATTGCTGGCGCTGTCTGATGAATTGACATCCCGCAATTATTTCTCAACTCAGGAGAGTCATTCACTCTATCTGGCGGGGCGTTTCTTTATCGATGCGTCGGTGCAACCGTGGAAAGCGGTGATTAATCAGCGGACTTTACCAATAAGTAGGGATAAGTCCTATAGTGAGATGCTGTATCCACAGGATATTCAGCAAGGTGTGAGTCTCAGTAACCTTGGTGACAGCACGCTCTATTCACGAGTGAATGTGGTGGCCTACCCGCTGCGCTCTCCGAAGCCTTATGCTAATGTGCTGAAAATTCAGCGTAGCTATTTGGATATGAAGGGTAATCCGATTGCCAGTGATCTTCTGAATAGCGGTGATATGGTGGTTGTGAAGCTGGTGGTGAGCTCAGATAAACCCGTACAGGATGCTTTGGTTGTTGATTTATTACCCGCTGGTTTGGAGCTGGAAAACCAGAACTTGGCTAACAGCAGTGCCAAGTTGAGTGAGAGTGCCGCTAATCTTCAGGAGTTGATTGGCGATATGCAACAGGCGACGATTCATCATATTGAATATCGTGATGATCGATATGTGGCGGCAGTCGCGGTTGATCCGTCTCAGCCAGTGACGTTGCTCTATCTGGCTCGCGCCGTGACGCCAGGCGTCTACACCATTCCTGCACCACAGGTGGAATCTATGTATGTGCCTTACTGGCGTGCAGTGGGTTCTACACCTGAAAAACTGGAAGTTGTCCGCTAAATTTGTCAGCCCTTATGCTCCGGTGTAAGGGCTGGTTTCTCTCCAGGTGTTCATTAATGAAGAAACCGTATCGCCTTATGTGGCTGATTGTACTGTTGTTGTTTTTGTTTCCGGCGGGTTTATGGCTGGCAGATAAAATCTGGCCTCTGCCACTGCGTGAAGTCAAAATGGCGCGTATTGTCGTGAGTGAGGATGGTACGCCACTTTGGCGTTTTGCCGATGATGAAGGTGTTTGGCGTTATCCGGTGACGTTGGGTCAAGTGTCGCCGGAATATATTCAGGCTTTGCTGACTTATGAAGATCGTTGGTTCTACCAGCATCCGGGGATTAACCCGATTTCTCTGGTCAGGGCTGCCTGGCAGGATATTCTGGCAGGTAAAATTTTGTCCGGCGGTAGTACGCTGTCAATGCAGGTAGCCCGGTTGATTGACCCCCATTCACGCACTTTAGGCGGGAAGTTGAAGCAGATCTGGCGTACTTTGCAGCTTGAATGGCACTATTCTAAAGATGAAATTCTGGAAATGTATCTGAATCGTGCGCCGTTTGGAGGCACATTACAAGGTGTCGGTGCGGCGAGTTGGGCATATTTGGCTAAACCGCCCTCTGAGCTTTCGGCGGGAGAAGCGGCTTTACTGGCTGTTTTGCCACAGGCCCCTAGTCGTTTAAGGCCAGATCGCTATCCTGAACGGGCACAGGCTGCTCGTGATAAGGTGTTGCAACGGTTGGCGCACTATAAAATCTGGCCGGAACAGACGATTGCTGATATTCGGCAAGAAACGTTGTGGTTGGCTCCTCGGCAGGTGCCACAGCTTGCTCCTTTGCTTGCCAGAAGAATGGCGAAAGGCATTCGTCAGGAGATCATTAAAACAACCTTGGATGTGGGATTACAGCGTCAGCTTGAAGATATGGCGGTGAATTGGCAGTACCAGTTACCAGAAAAAACGTCGATTGGCGTGTTAGTAGTTGATCATACAGACATGGCGGTAAAAGCCTATATCGGTTCGCTGGATCTACGGGATGATAGCCGTTTTGGTCATGTCGATATGATAAGTTCATGGCGTTCGCCGGGATCAACTCTGAAACCATTTTTGTATGCAATGGCGCTGGATGATGGGTTGATTCATGGGGAATCACTGTTACAGGATGTGCCTCGCCGCTTTGATTATTATCGCCCGGGAAATTTTGACAGTGGCTTTCATGGGCCGGTCAGTGCCAGTGAGGCGTTGGTTCGTTCACTGAATTTGCCCGCCGTGCAACTGCTTGAAGCCTATGGTGCCAAGCGGTTTACCGCCAACATGCGTAATGTGGGAACCGTATTGCGTTTTCCTCCCGGCAGTGAACCCAATTTATCATTGATTCTTGGTGGCACGGCAACCCGGATGGATCAACTGGTGGCGGCTTACACGGCGTTTGCCCGTCAGGGGAGGGTTTCCCCTTTGAGATTCACTCCGCAGCAGAAATTGCGTGATCGGCAGCTTTTTTCCCCCGGCGCGGCATGGATAGTCAGGCGGATTATGGCTGGAGAAGCTCTGCCGCAACCTGATGATGTGTTACCGGCACAAGTGCCGTTGGCTTGGAAAACCGGTACCAGCTATGGCTACCGTGATGCTTGGGCTATTGGCTTAAATGCGCGTTATACCATCGGTGTTTGGGTTGGCAGGCCGGATGGCACGCCGGTTGTCGGGCAGTTCGGCTATGCTACGGCGATTCCCATCATGAATCAGGTCAATAATCTGTTATTCGTCAATATGCGAAATGGGACTAAACGGATTCCGGTTGATCCGCGTCCAGCAAGTGTCAGTCGGGCAATCATCTGTTGGCCGGGAGGGCAGAGTTTACCGAAGGAAGAGAATAATTGCCGTCAGCGGCGTCTGAGCTGGATACTGAATAACACTATTCCGCCTACGCTGCCTGCGGTGGGGCAAGAGGCTATTTCAGGCACTAATGAACAGGTGTGGTTGGATAAGCATGGTTTGCGCGTGGCTCCTGATTGTCCCGGTGCTCAGGCTAAAAATATCGCTTTGTGGCCGATTACCCTCGAATCATGGTTACCGGCACAAGAGCGACGGGCGCAGCGTTTGCCACCGGTTAACCCTGAGTGCCCACCGTTGAAATCAGATGAAGCACCTTTGTTGATCGTGGGTATTCATAACGGAGATGTATTGAAACGGCTTCCCGGTGTTGGCAGCCTTGATTTACGTGTTACCACTCAGGGCGGTAGTGGTGGGCAGCAATGGTGGTTTCTGAATGGAGAACAGGTAATGACCACCGAAAATAATCAGGGATTTGTTCAGACTTTAACTCAACCGGGTAAATATCAGCTTAGTGTTTTGGATTTGGGTGGACAGGTTGATGCTGTCAATTTTACCTTGAAGTAAACGATTCAGGTAAAAGTGTGATTTGTACGAAAAAATGGTAATTTTCGCTAAGGAAAATTTAATGGAATGTTATGTTTTCTGTAGGCAACCGCTATTCGTACCCCTATAATCAACGCCGTTTTTATCTCCGCTAAGGTGGCGGAATGAAGTATTAACCGATTAACTTATCGGGAAAAATTAAAATTATCAGTTGCTGACAGAAGAACCAAGAGGTTATCCATGACGGTTGAACGTACTTTTTCTATTATTAAGCCTAACGCGGTGAAGAAAAATGCCATTGGGGCGATTTATGCTCGTTTTGAAAGCGCCGGGTTTAAAATTATTGCCGCCAAAATGCTTCACCTGACCCGTGAACAGGCTGAGGGTTTCTATGCGGAGCACAAAGGCCGTCCTTTTTTTGATGGTTTGGTGGAATTTATGACTTCTGGTCCGATTGTGGTTCAGGTATTGGAAGGTGAGAATGCAGTGCAGCGTCACCGTGACCTGATGGGGGCAACTAATCCTGATAATGCATTAGCAGGTACTCTGCGCGCCGATTACGCGGATAGCTTCACTGAAAACGCGGTTCACGGCTCTGATGCGGTGGAATCTGCAAACCGTGAAATTGCTTATTTCTTCACAGAAGATGAAATTTGCCCACGTTAATTGATTTGCCGTTACCCGTAGCATCATTGCATTAAAGTTTGTACAATGCGGCGCCCCGTTGTTAATTCAACGGGGCGCTTATTATTTGTTACTATACTAAACTGATAGTGACCTGAATTGAAACTTCGCGTTGAGTTCATTAACGCAGAGCCGAAAGTGTTACAACGAGGCGATATAAAAAGATGTCCCAACCAAATACTGCGGCACAATTTGCTGCTTCTGTCGTGTCTGAAACTCCAGAAAAGAAAGGCGGTAAAATTAACCTGCTTGATCTGAATCGCAAGCAAATGCGCCAGTTTTTCATTGACATGGGAGAAAAACCCTTCCGTGCTGATCAAGTGATGAAATGGATATATCACTACTGTTATGACGATTTTGAGCAGATGACAGATATTAACAAAATTCTGCGAGCAAAATTGCAGCAAGTTGCAGAGATCCGCGCACCTGAAGTAGCAGAAGAGCAACGTTCGGCCGATGGTACGATTAAATGGGCGATCACTGTTGGCGATCAGCAGGTTGAAACGGTTTATATCCCGGAAGATGATCGCGCAACCTTGTGTGTCTCTTCTCAGGTAGGTTGTGCACTGGAGTGCAAATTCTGTTCCACTGCTCAGCAAGGGTTTAACCGTAATTTGCGGGTTTCTGAAATTATTGGTCAAGTTTGGCGTGCCGCAAAAATTATTGGTTCCCTGAAATCCAGTGGCCGTCGCCCGATTACCAATGTGGTGATGATGGGGATGGGAGAACCGCTGCTTAACCTAAATAACGTGGTGCCTGCCATGGAAATCATGATGGATGATTTTGGTTTCGGTTTGTCAAAGCGCCGTGTGACGTTATCCACATCCGGTGTCGTGCCAGCACTGGATAAACTTGGCGATATGATTGATGTTGCTTTGGCCATTTCCCTGCATGCACCAACAGATGATGTACGGGATGACATCGTTCCTATCAACCGTAAATATAATATCGAGCAGTTTCTTGCCGGTGTGCGCCGCTATTTGACTAAATCTAATGCCAATCAGGGCCGTGTAACCGTGGAATATGTCATGCTGGATCATATTAATGACAGCGTGGAACAGGCACATCAATTAGCTGAATGTTTGAAAGAGACGCCGAGTAAGATCAATCTGATCCCGTGGAACCCATTTCCGGGGGCACCATATGGCCGTAGTTCCAACAGCCGGATTGATCGCTTTGCTAAGGTGCTGATGGAATATGGTTTCACCACGATTGTCCGCAAGACGCGCGGTGATGATATCGATGCTGCATGTGGTCAGCTTGCCGGTGATGTCATTGATCGTACCAAACGTACATTGAAAAAACGTCAGGCCGGTGAACCTATTCAGATAAGATCAGTCTGAATGGGAATGTTGGTATGTCCTGCCATGCAGTAATTGAAATACATAAGTGAAATGATCGTTACAATGGCATATCTTTGGTCGGTGGGGATGGAATGATAAGGAAATCGTTATCGGGAATGATGGTTGTTGCCGTGGTGGCTGTTATGTTGTTGGCAGGATGTGCCAATCAACCAACAAATGGCAATCAACAGCGAAAAGTCGCAGCAGAAACCCGGATTCAACTGGGAATGGCCTATCTGGCTAAAGGTAATTTACCTGCCGCCAGATATCACTTTGATAAGGTTTTACTGGCAAAGCCAGACCATTATCAGGCTCAATTAGGTATGGCGTTGTATGAGCAATATTCTGGTCAACCGGAAGCCGCTCGTCAACGTTACAAAATGGCGATGCAGTACGCGCCAGGAAATGATACGGTATTGTATCATTACAGCGTTTTTCTCTGTGAGCAGGGGCAGTATGAAGAAGTCAAGACTCTGTTTACTGGGAGCTATGCTGACAGGCGTGTTTGTTATCAGTGATTTGCCGCTAGTAAAATAGCAAATCTATTTCGCCGCGCAGGCCATTGTGTAATTTAAAGATTATAGCAAGGTGCCGGCGCGAAGTTTTTCACAACCTGAACAGTACCGCGTCTTCTTGCTAATGAATACTGAAACGACTCCAGAACAAGCTTATTTAACCGCAGGTCAGCTCCTGCGTCAGGCTCGTGAACAACACGGGCTAACCCAGCAGACTGTAGCTGATCGCTTGTGTTTAAAACTTTCTACTATCCGTGATATTGAAGAGGACAATATTCCAGCCACTATGGTACCGACTTTCCTGCGTGGTTATGTTCGCTCTTATGCTAAGTTGGTACAAATTCCAGAAGCAGAAATTCTGGCAATTCTGGATAAGCATACCCCGGCAAAAACAGCGAAAGTTTCACCGATGCAGAGTTTTTCGTTGGGTAAAAAACGTAAAAAACGCGAAAGTTGGTTGATGTGGATTACGTGGTTGATTATTTTAGTCGTAATTAGTTTGACGGGAGCATGGTGGTGGCAAAACCACATAGCCCAACAGAAGGAACTGATTTCGATGGCTGATCATTCCGCGGCTAAAATTGCTCATAAAAAAGCCAGCTCAGAGGATTTACCCACTGAAAATCACGATCAGGTGACACAGTTACCAACCCGCGAGCAGGCAACAAGTGAGCCATCACCCTCTGTCGCTGTCGCTGAAAATGTAGCTGAAAATGCCGTGGCCGCGAATAATACCAGTAGTCATCATCAGGAAGTGGCTCAATCTGTGGCATCAACGCAAAATCAAGCGGTGAAAACACCTGAAACTCAATTAGCTGGTAACGGGCCACAGGCTCAGACTGCTCCGTTGTCAGCTAATCAAGGGACAGCTCAAGTGCCGAGTGTGTCTGAAAATAATTCAACGACAGTCGCTGACAGTAATAAGTTGATGATGAATTTTAAAGCATCTTGTTGGTTGCAAGTTGTTGATGCAAATGGAAAAAAACTATTTAGTGGAACTAAACATAAGGGTGACCATCTGAGTCTCTCTGGCTCATTACCTTATGAGTTAACTATCGGTGCTCCGGCTGTTGTGGATGTACAGTTCCGGGGGCAAGTTGTCGATTTAAGCCGCTTTATTAAAGAGAGTCGTATCGCGCGTCTTAAAGTCCCGACAGCACAATAAAAGGCCTGTTGCAGTAGGGCATAGAGTTGTAGTTTTATCAGTAAACACATGGAAGTATGGGAGAAACATCAGTATGCATAATGAATCGCCGATAAAAAGACGCAAATCTACGCGTATTTATGTAGGCAATGTGCCCGTCGGGGATGGTGCGCCCATTGCGGTGCAGTCAATGACAAACACACGTACTACAGATGTGGAAGCGACTGTTAAACAGATTAAATCGCTTGAGCGTGTTGGCGTTGATATTGTCCGTGTATCAATACCAACGATGGACGCAGCCGAAGCATTTAAATTGATTAAGCAGCAAGCTAATGTTCCTTTAGTTGCAGATATTCATTTTGATTACCGTATCGCACTTAAAGTTGCAGAGTATGGTGTCGATTGTCTGCGGATTAACCCTGGTAATATCGGTAATGAAGCGCGTATCCGTGAGGTTGTGGCGGCTGCCCGCGATAAAAATATCCCAATCCGCATTGGTGTAAATGGCGGATCACTGGAAAAGGACATTCAGGAAAAATATGGTGAGCCAACCCCGGAAGCATTGCTGGAATCGGCTATGCGCCATGTGGATATTCTTAACAGGCTTAATTTCGATCAGTTTAAAATCAGTGTAAAAGCGTCGGATGTCTTTCTGGCGGTTGGCGCTTACCGTTTATTGGCCCAAGAGATTGAGCAGCCATTGCATCTTGGTATTACTGAGGCCGGTGGCGCTCGTGCAGGCTCTGTAAAATCTGCCATTGGCTTGGGTATCCTCCTGTCGGAAGGTATCGGTGATACCCTACGTATTTCTTTGGCGGCCGATCCGGTCGAAGAAGTTAAAGTGGGTTTTGACATTCTGAAAGCATTACGTATTCGTTCCCGTGGTATAAATTTTATCGCTTGTCCAACCTGTTCCCGTCAGGAATTTGATGTTATTGGCACAGTAAATGCCTTAGAACAGCGTTTAGAAGATTTACTCACACCGATGGATGTTTCTATTATCGGTTGTGTGGTTAACGGGCCCGGCGAGGCGGAGGTTTCTACTCTGGGTGTCACCGGTGCCAGAACCAAAAGTGGTTTTTATGAAGATGGGATACGGCAGAAAGTGCGTCTCGATAATGCTGATATGATCGATCAGCTTGAGGCTAAGATCCGTGCTAAAGCATCAATGCTCGATGAAAATAAGCGCATTGGCATAAGTCAACTGGACAAATAATGTATCTGATACTGGCTTATCGTGATGATGAGCCAGCGTTGTTTTGTTTGTTAATTGAAGCTCGTCGATATTCGCTTCAATGCAATATCATTTTTGAATCATTAACTAGAGATAAAACGTGGCAAAAAATATCCAAGCTATTCGAGGCATGAATGACTACTTGCCGGCAGATACGGTTATCTGGCAGCGTATCGAAACTATTTTGAAACGAGTACTGGCGGGTTATGGTTATAGTGAGATCCGCACACCGATTGTAGAGCAGACCCCGTTATTTAGACGGGCTATTGGGGAAGTCACTGATGTGGTTGAAAAGGAGATGTATACCTTTGATGATCGCAATGGTGAAAGTGTGACCCTACGCCCTGAAAATACCGCAGGTTGTGTGCGTGCCGGTATTGAACATGGTCTGCTGTACAATCAGGAACAGCGCGTATGGTATTTAGGGCCAATGTTCCGTTATGAGCGTCCACAAAAAGGCCGTTACCGCCAATTTTATCAGTTAGGTGCTGAAGTTTTTGGTCTTCAGGGGCCTGATATTGATGCCGAACTTATTTTATTGACTGCTCGCTGGTGGCGTGAGCTCGGTATTTTTGAGCATGTGACGCTTGAACTGAATTCCATTGGTTCGTTGGCGGCACGCGCCAATTACCGCGAAGCGTTGGTGGCTTTTCTTGAACAGCACCAAGATAAGCTGGATGAAGATTGCAAACGCCGTATGTACAGCAATCCATTACGTGTTCTGGATTCAAAAAATCCAGAGGTTCAGCAACTTCTTAACGATGCACCGGAACTGTGTGATTATCTTGATGCCGAATCAAAGGAACATTTTGATGGCCTGTGTGCACTTCTTGATGGGGCAGGTATCAAATATCGGATTAATCAGCGTTTGGTTCGTGGTCTGGATTATTATAACCGCACAGTATTTGAATGGGTGACAACGGCACTCGGGGCTCAAGGGACGGTCTGTGCCGGTGGTCGGTACGATGGGTTGGTTGAGCAACTGGGGGGTCGACCAACGCCTGCTGTGGGTTTTGCCATGGGGATGGAGCGTCTGATTTTGCTGGTGCAAGAAATTAATCCAGCATTTGTTGCGGAGCGGACAGTTGCAGATGTTTATCTCGCTTCTTTTGGTGAAGGTAGTCAGCAAGCGGCATTGATTTTGGCTGAACAAGTACGTGATACGTTGCCCCAATTGCGTTTAATGATGAACCACGGCGGAGGGAACTTTAAGAAGCAACTGGGGCGTGCGGATAAACAAGGCGCCAAAATTGCACTGATTCTCGGTGAGGATGAAGTTCGTTCTGGTCAAGTAGCCATTAAAGATTTACGTACAGGTGAGCAACAAACGTTGCCGCAAAGCGAAATTGCAGCTCGTTTGGTTGAACTGTTAGGTTAAGGAGAGACTCTGTGGAAGTCTATACCAATGAAAACGAACAAGTAGACGTGATTCGTCGCTTTTTTGCCAATAATGGTAAAGCCTTGGTTTTAGGGCTGGTGTTGGGTGCTGGGGCGCTGATTGGCTGGCGTTACTGGCAATCTCATCAGACAAATCAGTTGCAGGAAAGTGCAGAAGCTTTTGAACGAGTAGATCGAGGATTAATTACCAGTACAAAAGAGAGTCATACTGCTGCCGAAAAATTTGCCAGTGAAACCAATAACAGTTATGGCGTGATGGCGCATATGCATTTGGCTCAACTTGCTGTTGAAAAGAATGAATTAACTAAAGCAGATCAGTTTTTATCCGCGGCTACCGGCCAGGTAAAAAATGAGGATTTGCAGGCTCTGGTGAATATTCGCCTAGCCAGGGTTCAATTGGCGGAAGATAAAGCGGATGCTGCGCTGAAAACATTGGAACAGGTCAAAGGTTCCGGTTGGGTTGGCGTTGCAGAGGATATTCGCGGTGATGCACTGGTGAAAAAAGGTGATATTGCTGGTGCCCGCGCAGCGTATACCAAAGGTTTGAGCTCAAATTCACCACAGGCGATCAAATCGATGTTAAATCTTAAATTGAATAACTTATCCAGCTAAGGGGAATTCTTTCAATGCAACTGCGTAAAACACTCTTGGTTGGTTTGGTGGCTTCCGTTCTGCTAGCCGGTTGTTCAACGGAGCAAGATACAGTAACGATGTCACCATTGCCACAGGTCGAAAATCAATTTAATCCAAGCGAAGTTTGGGATAAATCTGTCGGTGATGGTGTAGGCCGTTATTATTCTCACTTGACGCCAACCTGGCAGGGCTCCGCTGTTTATGTTGCTGATCGTCATGGCATCGTTAAGGCGTTGGACATTGATAGTGGTAAAGAGATATGGTCGGTGAATCTGGCGGAAAAAGCGGGTTTCCTCTCTTCTCGTATACCTGCATTGCTCTCTGGTGGTCTGACCGTTGCTGGGGATCATCTATATGTAGGTACTGAACGTGCCAAAGTTATTGCATTGAATACTAAAGACGGCCAAGTTGCCTGGCAATCCGACGTTGCCGGTGAAGCATTGTCGCGTCCTGTGGTGAGTGATGGTCTGGTGCTGATTCATACCAGTAATGGGATGTTGCAGGCATTAAACGAGTCAGATGGTAAAGTGCAGTGGTCCGTTAATTTGGATACACCATCATTATCATTGCGTGGTGAATCGGCACCTGCCGCGGCTTACGGTGCTGCCATCGTGGGTGGGGATAATGGTCGTGTCAACGCCGTCTTGATTTCTCAAGGGCAGTTGATTTGGCAACAACGTATTTCTCAGGTAACCAGTTCTACAGAAATCGGTCGTCTTAATGATGTTGATACGACACCGGTTATTTCTGATGGCGTGATATATGCAATAGCTTATAACGGTAATCTGGTGGCGCTTGATATGCGTTCAGGTCAGATCCTCTGGAAGCGCGATTTGGGTTCAGTGAACGAGATGGTTGTTTATGGTGATAATATCTATATTGTTGACCAAAACGATCGTGTTATGGGTCTGCGTCAAAGTGATGGTGTCACTTTGTGGACTCAGACAAAATTGCAACACCGTAATTTAACCGCGCCTGAAATGTATAATGGCTATCTGGTTGTCGGTGACAGTGAAGGTTATCTGCACTGGCTGAATATGGATGACGGTAAGTTTGTTGCCCAACATAAAGTTGATAGCTCCGGTTTAATGAGTCGTCCGGTTGTTGCCAGTGATAAATTGATGGTACAGGCGAAAGACGGTACGGTTTATCTGTTTACGCGTTGAGTTTTGCTTACTGCCTGTTTACCGGAAATAAAGTAAAGCGTTAGTTATATAGTCCTACGGCTCCTGGAGAGAACAGGAGCCGTTTCGTCTTTTTAGTGCTCTGTTGTGATTAACACTAGATGAACAGCGGAATACTAATTTCAAATTAAGTCATGAGGCATCAACAAATGATACCTGTCGTCGCTCTGGTAGGGCGCCCAAATGTGGGTAAGTCCACATTATTTAACCGTTTAACCCGTACAAGAGATGCGCTGGTAGCGGATTTTCCAGGTCTGACTCGCGACCGTAAATATGGTCGAGCTGAGGTTGAAGGGCAGGAGTTTATCATCATTGATACCGGTGGTATCGATGGCACTGAAGATGGTGTGGAAACCCATATGGCAGCTCAATCTTTGTTGGCGATTGAAGAGGCCGATATTGTTCTGTTTATGGTAGATGCTCGTGCCGGGCTCATGCCAGCAGACCACGCGATAGCAAAACATCTACGTGGTCGTGAAAAAGCTACTTTTTTGGTCGCGAATAAAACTGACGGTGTTGATATTGATACCGCTATTGCTGAATTTTATTCCCTTGGATTGGGGGATATCTATTCTATCGCGGCTTCTCATGGTCGTGGTGTCACTCAACTTATCGAACGAGTACTGTTGCCTTTTTCCGGCAAAGGTGAAGAAGAAGTGGTTGAGTTGACTGAGGAAGAGGCCAACGCAGCTTATTGGGCAGAGCAGGAACAGAATGAAATTGAGATGGTAGAAGAGGAGGAGGATTTTGATCCATCAACTCTGCCATTGAAACTAGCCATTGTCGGTAAGCCAAATGTGGGCAAGTCTACGTTGACTAACCGTATCTTGGGTGAAGAAAGGGTTGTGGTTTACGATATGCCAGGCACTACCCGTGATAGTATTTATATTCCAATGGAGCGGGATGGCCGTGAATATATCCTTATTGATACCGCGGGGGTACGTAAGCGGGGTAAGATCACTGAAACAGTTGAAAAATTTTCAGTCATCAAAACCCTTCAAGCGATTGAAGATGCTAACGTTGTATTGCTGGTGATCGATGCGCGAGAAGGCATTTCCGATCAAGATTTGTCATTATTGGGTTTTATTCTTAATAGCGGGCGCTCATTGGTTATTGCGGTCAATAAATGGGATGGTATGTCACAGGAAGATAAAGAGCGTGTGAAAGAGATGCTGGATTATCGTCTTGGTTTTGTTGACTTTGCCAGAGTACATTTTATCTCTGCTCTACATGGTAGTGGGGTGGGGAATCTGTTTGACTCGATTCTTGAGGCTTATGATTGCGCCACTCGTCGTGTCAATACTTCACTGCTAACTCGTATCATGCATATGGCCGAAGAAGATCATCAACCGCCGATGATCCGTGGTCGCAGGGTGAAAATGAAATATGCTCATGCTGGTGGTTATAATCCGCCAATTGTTGTGATCCACGGTAATCAGGTAACCGATTTGCCTGATTCTTATAAGCGTTATCTGATGAACTATTTCCGCCGATCCCTAAAAGTGATGGGGACGCCCATTCGGATTCAATTTAAAGAAGGGGCGAATCCCTATGCTGACAAACGTAATACGTTGACACCAAATCAAATGCGTAAACGTAAACGTCTGATGGCGCATCTGAAAAAGCGTTAATGCTAATAGGAAAAGGGGTGGTGATTAACCACCCTTTTTGTCGGTGTTCCATATCTGAGTAATGATTTCCGGTGCATCTGACTCAGGAAGGGTGAAGTGGTATTCTTCATTTCCATTGACGATACTGAGCAGATAATAATCTTTATCAGGATATGGTGCTGATGGCATAGAATCGGAAAAGTCTTGCTCTATGGCTTGAAGAAATAACTGTTGTTGGTGTGAAGATAATGATTCTAAATTCACTGTCTTATCTTGGTTAAGGCCAGGTGTAGCGGCAAATCCTCCTTGTAGGGAAATTGTGATTTTACTATCAGTTGTGAGTTTGAGCGTTTTATTATTCATGATATACCAATTTTTTACGGTTATTTTTCAGGTCTCTTTAGTATAGCGTGAAATTCGGCGTTAACAATTTTAGCATCTTCTATTAGATATATTTTTTTACTAGTCAGGTATTACAAATAATAAAATATCGCTGGCGTTACACCAGCGATATGGTTATAGATTACTCTTCAGTTTTATCTTTATTTTTGTCCTTATCGTCTTTATCTTCCTTCACTTTAACGCCCACTTCTGTCCAGCTATCAATCGTTGCTTTTTCAACATCTTCATCAAATAACTCACGAGCATGTTTAATTGTTAATTTAGCGAAGGATACGAAGTTAGTATCACGTGCAAGATCTTTATCCAACAATGTGTTGTACCATATTTTTCCTGCTCTTTCCCAGGCATATCCACCTAATTTTATCGCCAGATTATAGAAGGCTTTATTAGGAATACCCGAATTAATATGAACTCCACCATTGTCTCTATAAATCGGCAAGTCTTTATAATCATCCATATGACCAGGCTGTGGATCTTTACCGAGCTCCTTATCATCATATGCACTGCCTGGGTTTTTCATTGAACGAATCCCTACGCCTTTAACGTCTTTGCCCAGTAATTCACTACCTATAATCCAATCAGCTTCTTCAGCTTTTTGTTTCAGATAATGTTGTTTTACTAATGTACCAAAAACATCCGCTATTGATTCATTCAACGCGCCAGACTGGAAGAAATAGACCAAATCTGCGGTTTTTTCAATAACACCATGTGATAATTCATGGCCGATCACATCGACAGAGGTTGTGAAATCATTAAAGGTTTTGCCATCTCCGTCGCCAAATACCATTTGCCCGTTGCCCCAGAATGCATTCATATATTCTTCGCCATAATGCACAGTGGCAATCAATTTCATTCCTTTATCATCTAATGAATTGCGGTTGAAAACTTCTTTATAGAAATTGTAAGTTGCTTCTAAATATCTATATGCGTTATCAACTGATTTATCTCCGTTATCTGGGTCTCCTTCATCTCGTACTAATTTTCCTGGCAACTTGCGTTTATTTTCTGCATCGTGAATAGAACGATGTATAGTTGTTTTGGTAACTTTATCATCATCGTCGGAATCATCGGATGATTCGTTAATAACAGTGTCCAACATTAAACTCTTAGTATGATTTAATGTCATTAATACTTTCTTCTTTTTATTGTCATTATTATAAATATTTTGAAGAATGTACGGCGGTATTAAGCCTCTGTAGTTATTGTTTTGTATTTGCATAAAATATCTCCTGGAATAAATTTTTAGTTTTAATTAGAGGTACTCTTTAAGTACGGATTCATATTAAACATGTTTCCAGCAGATAGTCATCAGGGCCAACCTGCTTCTTTTATGTTAAGGGTTTGTTAACAAGTTGTTAAGTTTTTTTATGTGAGGGATTCTTGCATTGGCTGTAATAAAAATATAAATAGTTAGGAATAGTTTTTTATAATATTCCTAACATGATGGAAAATCATATCCAGTTTTTTGCGGGTAGAAAGTCGGTATATAAAGCGGCTTCCTCAGATTCGGGTTCAGGGTGATAATCATGTTCCCAGCGAGCTAATGGTGGCATGGACATTAAGATAGATTCTGTTCGTCCCCCACTTTGTAATCCAAATAAGGTTCCTCTGTCCCAAACGAGGTTAAATTCTACATAGCGACCACGGCGATATAATTGAAATTGCCGTTCACGTTCACCCCATAATATCTCCTTTCTTTTTTCCACAATAGGTAGATAGGCAGAAAGGAACCCTTTACCTATATCTTGAGTAAAATTAAAACAATGTTCAAAGTCAGGTGTATTTAAGTCGTCATAGAATAAGCCACCAATTCCGCGGGCTTCGTTACGATGTTTAATATAGAAATAATTATCACACCATTCTTTATATTTTGGGTAAACATCTTCTCCATAGGGTCGACATATATTTCTGGCAGTGGTGTGCCAATGAATAGCATCTTCCTTAAAACCATAATAAGGTGTTAAATCAAAACCCCCACCGAACCACCATACTGGCGCTTCACCTTCTTTTTCTGCAATAAAGAACCTAACATTAGCATGGCTGGTCGGTATATAGGGATTCAAAGGATGAATAACGAGGGAGACGCCCATCGCCTGATAATGACGACCAACCAGTTCAGGGCGGTGAGCTGTTGCTGATAAAGGAAGCATATCTCCTGATACATGAGAAAAATTAGCGCCTGCTTGTTCAAATATCGTGCCTTCTTTCATAATTCGACTACGGCCTCCGCCACCTTCTTCTCGTTGCCAGCACTGCTCAGTAAATTTCTCTTTACCATCTATTTGTTCCAGTTGTTGGCAAATTTCATCCTGTAATGAAAGGAAAAAAGATTTAATCTGATTAATGTTTGGTGTATTCATGGTTCTTTTCCCATTATGGTGTGGTGAGCGCTATATTATAGCTATTAGTGGAAGAGAACGCATTTTCGTATTGATTCCGGTGTTAAAGCGGAGATAATGAGAAAATAGTTATTTCAATAAAAACAGGTTGGTTAGGGATGGAAATTCGGGTATTTCGACAAGATGATTTTGAAGAAGTGATCACCTTATGGGAACGCTGCGATTTACTTAATCCTGGTGTTGACCCTGAAGTGGATATCGAGCGTAAATTGACGCATGATCCTGACCTGTTTTTAGTTGCGGAAGTGGTTGGTGAAGTGGTTGGGACGATTATGGGTGGTTATGATGGTCATCGTGGTTCAGCTTATTATTTAGGAGTTCATCCTGAATTTCGCGGTAGGGGAATTGCGAATGCATTAATTGCCCGGTTGGAGAAGAAATTGATTGCTCGTGGTTGCCCAAAAATAGTTCTTATTGTTCCTGAAGATAATGATGCCACTATCTATATGTGTGAAAAACTGGAATATGAAGATCGTCATCAAGAGAGCGTTATTTTCAGTAAGCGTTTGATTGTTGATCAGGAATACTGAGTTTCTACCCTATGGATTTCAAGATGGCTCGCGACGGCAAGGGAGTGAAGCCAACAAAGAGGCAACTTGAAAGATGACGGGTATAGATATGGCTGAGTGAAAGAATTCCACTCAGCCGCAAGCATTAGTTCAATTTGGTGACTTTTTTCACATCAACAGTCATACCATTCCACTCTTTATCGACTTCACCTTCAAGGCGGACTCTATCTTGAGGCGTTATCGTTTGACCATTCCAGTATTTATGATCAACTTCAACTTCAACAATTCCGGCATTATCGCGGAATATGAAGTGATCACTGTGGATACGGGATTCAATATGCCCTTCCAGCACGACCCAACTGTCGTCTCTCATATTTTTAACTTGTTGGGTGGTGGAAACTCTCGCATTTTGATCGATAAAACCACCTTGTGGTACTGCTTGGACCGGAGGCTGTGTTGAATCGGGACCAGAAAAACCACCAAATTGCGTTTGTGAGGCTTGAGCCATTGACGGCATACTGAACAAAGTAATCAAAGCAGTGGTTATAAATATTTTTTTCATCATATTGACCTTATCAATAGTAATGACTTTTATGGGGGGGTAATGATACCGCTAAGTTGTATTTTATCAATAAAATATTAATCTAAAGTAATTAATTTAAATATTCTCTGAAACTAACAATCAGATGTGATGTCTCAGTGCCTATCTCTGTATTGAGTCATAAGGGAACCCGTTATGCAGAAGTATACTTTAACTAACATGTTGTCAGGATTGCGTTTTTTCATAATAAGTGGTGCATTGTTGCTGGCCGGTTGTACGGGGTCATCGGGTTTTTCATGGTCGGATTTGTCTCCTATTAGCTGGTTTGGTAGCCCCTTAAAAATCTCAGATCAGGGGGTGGGGGAAATAAATGCTCTGACAGCAATGAATGAAGAGGCAATAGAAAAGGGGTTGGATGGAAAGTACCACTTACGCAGTGGTATGGAAACAAAAAATGGCCAATTGGTGACAGTATTTCAAGCAATGGATAGTGATCAATTGAAGATAGCGTTATTTGGTCAGGCTGATGGAAAAGTCAATCGCATTGAAGTGTTGGATGAAGATATTAAAACCGTCTGGGGAACAAAGGTCGGCGTGCCATTTTCGGCACTTTATAGCAAAGCATTTGATGTTTGCCGAAATGCGGTGAGTGAATCAGAGAAGAGCGCGATTGTCTGCGTATCCCCACAGAGCAAACATGTCAGTTATCTGTTTACAGGTAATTGGAATGGCCCTGAAGGCTTGATTCCTTCTGATGATGTACTGAAAAACTGGAAAGTGGAACGTATCATTTGGAAGCGATAAAAATATCTGATTAAAAACATAAACTGAGTGGGTTTGGTGAATTTGATGTTCCTCTTGCGGAGCCGTAACAGGCCCGCATTTTTCATTTAAAAACCTTATTATACCCAATAGATTTCAAGATGCATCGCGACGGCAAGGGAGCGAATCCCCGGGAGCATAGATAACGATGTGACCGGGGTGAGAGAGTGCAGCCAACAAAGAGGCAACTTGAAAGATGACGGATATATTCCTGTCATCTTATTGCGTTTCATACTTTCTAAGTGCAATTTGGTATATTAAACGGCGATAGTTATCTACCCTGTTATAAATAAACTGGATACATTAGTCACTGGCGCGTTATTTGATGAAATAACGGATAAGGTGGAAAATGAAAAAGTATTCAATAAAAAATACGATACTAAACGGACTGGTAGTAGTAACTTTATTAGGCAGCAGTCATGCCTTTGCTGTAGAGCTATTAAACAGCTCTTATGATGTTGCGCGTGAGTTATTTTCTGCATTGAATCCTGAATTTGAAAAACAGTGGAATGAGCAGTATCCACAAGATAAGTTGATAATCAAACAATCCCACGCTGGCTCCTCCAAACAAGCACTGGCAATTCTTCAAGGATTGCGGGCTGATGTGGTGACTTACAATCAGGTAACGGATGTGCAAATTTTGCATGATCGTGGCAATCTGCTCTCGGCTGATTGGCAGAACCGCCTGCCAAATAGCAGTTCACCTTACTATTCCACGATGGCGTTTCTCGTGCGTAAAGGTAACCCCAAAAATATTCGTAATTGGGATGATTTAGTGCGTCAGGATGTCAAATTAGTCTTGCCAAACCCTAAAACCTCCGGTAATGGCCGTTATGCTTATTTGGCCGCTTGGGGGGTTATTCAACAGGAAAATGGTGGAGATCAGGGTAAAACTCGCGAATGGATGCAACGTTTCCTGAAAAATGTTGCTGTGTTTGATACTGGTGGTCGCGGGGCAACAACGTCATTTATTGAGCGTGGTTTGGGCGATGTACTGATCAGTTTCGAATCTGAAGTGAACAACATTCGCAAGCAGTATGGTGAGGATAAATATGAAGTGATCGTTCCACCGGTAGGTATTCTGGCGGAATTCCCTGTGGCTTGGATTGATAAGCATATTGCGAAAAACGGTACAGAGAAAGCGGCTAAAGCTTATCTGAATTATCTTTATAGCCCACAAGCACAGCAGATCATTACCAGTTTTAATTATCGTGTCAGTAATAAAAACGTGATGAATCAACAGAGAGCCCGTTTTCCAGCAACTAAGCTGTTTCGATTGGAAGATCAATTTGGTAGTTGGCCACAAGTGATGAAAACTCACTTTAATACTGGCGGTATACTGGACCAATTGCTGGCCGAGGGGCATAAGTAATGTTTTCGAGATCCAGTAAGCGAGTATTGCCTGGTTTTGGGTTGAGTTTAGGCAGTAGTTTGTTCTATACCTGTTTGATTTTATTGTTACCCCTGAGTGCATTAGTTGTGCAGCTTTCCAGTATGACTTGGGAACAGTATTGGCAGGTGATTGCTAATCCCCAAGTTGTAGCAGCTTATAAAGTGACATTGCTAGCAGCAGCGGTTGCCAGCTTGTTTAATGCGGTGTTTGGTATGTTGATGGCATGGGTTTTAACCCGCTATCGTTTCCCAGGCCGTAGCTTATTGGATGGTTTGATGGATCTCCCTTTTGCGTTACCTACTGCGGTAGCGGGATTGACATTGGCAACGCTATTCTCTGTGAGTGGTTGGTATGGCTCTTTGCTTGGGCACTTTGATGTGAAAGTAGTAAATACTTGGTTGGGTATTGCGGTAGCGATGGCGTTTACAAGTCTGCCATTTGTAGTGAGAACGATTCAGCCGGTACTTGAAGAGCTAGGGCCAGAATATGAAGAAGCAGCTCAAACATTAGGCGCTAATCGTTGGCAAACTTTCTGGCGGGTTGTATTGCCAGAATTATCCCCGGCTTTAATTGCCGGCACCGCACTCTCTTTTACCCGCAGCTTGGGGGAGTTTGGTGCAGTGATCTTTATTGCCGGTAACATTGCATGGCAGACAGAAGTGGTATCGCTGATGATTTTTATCCGCTTACAGGAGTTTGATTACCCCGCAGCCAGTGCTATCGCATCAGTTATATTGGCAATATCCCTGATATTACTATTTAGCATTAATACTCTGCAAAGCCGCTTTGGTAGGCGGATTGGAGGGCATTAATGGTTGAATTATCTGAATCTTATGTAGCGCAACGACCACCTGTAAATTGGGCGAAATGGACGTTGATCATAACAGGCGTATTGTTTTCAATCTTACTGTTAGTGATCCCGATTGTCTGGATATTTATGACTGCCTTTTCTAAAGGCGTTGAGATAGTCACTGAGAATCTTTTAGATCCTGATATGTTGCATGCCATCTGGTTAACGATACTGATCGCGTTAATTACCGTCCCGGTAAACCTAATTTTTGGCGTCATGATTGCTTGGCTGGTAACGCGCTTTCAGTTTCCAGGGCGGCAATGTTTATTGACATTAATCGACATTCCGTTTGCTGTTTCGCCGGTCGTAGCTGGTTTGATCTACCTATTGTTTTATGGTTCGAATGGCTGGGCCGGAAGTTTGCTGGAACCCTATGATATCCAATTGATGTTTTCTTGGCCGGGGATGGCCTTAGTAACGATATTTGTGACTTGTCCTTTCGTTGTTCGAGAGCTGGTGCCGATGATGCTTAGTCAGGGGAGTCAGGAGGATGAAGCTGCAATTTTATTGGGGGCATCTGGTTGGAAAATGTTTTGGCGGGTGACATTACCTAATATCCGTTGGGCGTTGTTATATGGCGTGGTTTTGACCAATGCCCGGGCAATTGGTGAATTTGGTGCTGTCTCAGTGGTATCCGGTGCTATTCGTGGTGAAACTTACACATTGCCGTTGCAGGTTGAATTACTGCATCAAGATTACAACACCGTAGGGGCATTTACTGCGGCGGCATTGTTAGCATTGATGGCAATTATCACTTTGATTGTTAAAAGTGCTTTGCAGTGGCGGTTAAGTCGCCAACATGGTTAAGGTAGGAGCAGAATATGAGTATTGAAATTAACAATATTAGTAAATATTTTGGTCGGACTCAGGTTCTGAGCGATATCACTCTGAATGTTTTTTCTGGAGAAATGGTTGCTCTGCTTGGTCCGTCAGGCTCCGGTAAAACAACCTTGTTGAGGATTATTGCTGGTCTGGAACAACAAACCGCGGGGAAGTTGAGTTTCCATGGGCAAGATGTTAGCCGTATGCATGCTAAAGATCGGCAAGTTGGATTCGTATTTCAGCATTATGCACTGTTTCGGCATATGACCGTGTTTGATAATGTTGCTTTTGGATTGACAGTACTGCCACGACGTAGGCGTCCGAATATGGCGGCTATCCGCCGTAAGGTGATGGAGTTGCTGGAAATGGTGCAATTGACGCATTTTGCTGAACGTTATCCATCGCAACTTTCTGGTGGACAAAAACAGCGGGTGGCGTTGGCAAGAGCATTGGCTGTTGAACCACAAATTCTATTACTCGATGAGCCATTTGGTGCACTGGATGCTCAGGTAAGAATGGAGTTACGCCGTTGGCTACGCCAGCTTCATGAAGAGCTTAAATTTACCAGCGTCTTTGTCACTCACGATCAGGAAGAAGCGATGGAAGTGGCTGACCGGGTTGTTGTTATGAGACAAGGGAATATTGAACAGGTAGGTACGCCACAAGAGGTATGGCGTTATCCGGCAAGCCGTTTTGTGATGGAGTTCTTGGGTGAGGTCAATCATTTTAGTGGAGAAATTAAAGGCTCTCAGTTGTTGATTGGCGGACAGCACTTGCCTCTCAATGTGACGCCAATCCATCAGGGGAATGTTGATGTATTCTTGCGTCCGTGGGATATCATGATGAACTCGCAACCGACACTTTCCAGTCCATTGCCGGTACAGGTGACCGAGGTCAGTCCTAGAGGGCATTTCTGGCAGCTTTCGGTTCAGCCCTTAGGCTGGCATCATGAATCGGTTGCTGTTGTTTGGTTTGATGAAACTTCAGTACCCACAAGAGGAAATCGTTATTTTATTGGTGGCACTGAGGCGCGTTTATATGCGGGTGATAAACAATTGCAAACACTGAGTTTAGCCCAAACGGCCTGATAATTATTTAGATTTGGTTGGTACCATTTTGCTCATCTCCTTACCGTCAGGGATGGGCATTTTTTATTTAAAGTCTTGCGATATATTCCTGAATATGGTTATTTCGCTTTTCTATTAAATAAAATTTGGGTAATAGCTGTGGCAAGCTTGGAACATTTTATAGGTAACACCCCGCTGGTAAAATTACAACGAATCACCGATAAGCTAGGGGGGGAAATATGGGTGAAGCTTGAAGGTAATAATCCGGCAGGCTCAATAAAGGACAGGACAGCGCTATCAATGATTCAGCAAGCTGAATTGCGCGGTGAAATTTCTCCCGGTGACGTATTAATTGAAGCCACTAGCGGAAATACGGGTATTGCGTTAGCAATGATTGCCGCAGTGAAAGGTTATCACCTTAAATTACTGATGCCTGATAATATGAGCCTTGAGCGTCAGGCTTCTATGCGAGCTTATGGTGCAGAACTGATTTTGGTGAGTAGAGCAATGGGCATGGAAGGTGCACGTGATTTAGCTCAGCAAATGGAGCGTAATGGTGAAGGTAAAGTTCTTGATCAATTCAATAACCCAGATAATCCTTTAGCGCATTTTACGACGACAGGGCCGGAAATTTGGCAGCAGACGCAAGGGCGTATTACACATTTTGTTTCCAGTATGGGAACGACGGGAACCATTACCGGTGTTAGCCGCTATTTAAAAAGCCAGTCTAATCGTGTACAGATTATTGGCTTACAACCGGCGGAGAATAGCCATATTCCCGGTATTCGCCGTTGGTCGCCGGCTTATTTGCCTGGCATTTTCCGCAAGGAGCTAGTTGATCAAGTGCTGGATATCACTCAGAAAGAAGCTGAAGATACCATGCGTTTGTTAGCTCAGAAAGAAGGGATTTTCTGTGGAGTTAGTTCCGGCGGTGCTGTTGCTGGAGCATTAAGTATTGCAGCACAAAATCCAGGTTCTGTTATTGTTACCATTATTTGTGATCGTGGTGATAGATATCTTTCTACCGGAGTATTTAATTAATCAGGTTATACACTATGGATTTCAAGATGCATCGCGACGGCAAGGGAGTGAATCCCCGGGAGCATAGATAACTATGTGACCGGGGTGAGCGAGCGCAGCCAACAAAGAGGCAACTTGAAAGATAACGGGTATATATATTTATACCCTATGGATTTCAAGACAGCATCGCGACGGCAAGGGAGTGAATCCCCGGAAGCATAGGCAACTATGTGACCGGGGTGAGTGAGTGCAGCCAACAAAGAGGCAACTTGAAGGATAACGGGTATAAATAGAAAACGATATTAATTGAATATAAGGGATAAAAAAACAGCCGTGATTGTCGGCCGTTTTTTAATATGAAAATGGAATTATAACAGTTAAAATGTTGCTACTTTTTAATACGCATAATGGGTGTTTCACCAACAGTGACAGAACCACTCAACTTGGATAACTCTTTAATTTCATCCATGTTGGAAATAACAACAGGTGTCAGGGTCGATTTTGCTCTCTCTTCAAGGAATTTAAGATCGAATTCCAAAACTAAATCACCTTTTTGTACACGCTGACCTTCTTCAGCAATACGTTTAAAGCCTTCACCTTTAAGCTCAACCGTATCAATACCAAAATGGACAAATAGCTCAATACCGCTGTCCGATTCGATAGAAAATGCATGGTTGGTTTCAAATATTTTGCCGATGGTTCCATCAACTGGTGCAACTATCTTGTTGCCGGCAGGTTTTATAGCGATACCGTCGCCGACAATTTTCTCGGCGAAGACAACATCTGGAACATCTTCAATATTGACAATCTCACCAGATAAAGGTGCGATAATTTCAATAGTGCCGCTGTTTTTTTTATCATCTGAAACTAGAGATTTCAGTTTATCAAACAGACCCATGAATCTTCTCCTAATTGTTTATACTGGACCGCGTTTTAACCGATATTGTTAGCAAAGTGTTTTTTCTTTGATGAAGGTATCAACCAATGCTATCAACCCCTTAGCGGTAGACTGAGAAAGGGCTTGCTCAGCTAGCGCTTTTGCATCTTCGTAACGCGTATTACGAATGATTTTCTTGATGCGGGGAATAGAAATCGCACTCATACTAAACTCATCCAGCCCCATGCCTAATAGCAACAAGGTAGCACGTTCATCACCTGCAAGCTCGCCACACATCCCCGTCCATTTACCTTCAGCGTGTGAAGCATCGATGGTTTGCTTAATCAGGCTCAATACTGCTGGTAGCATCGGGTTATAAAGATGAGAAATCAACTCGTTACCGCGGTCTACAGCTAGAGTATACTGAGTTAGATCGTTTGTCCCAATACTGAAAAAGTCAACTTCTTTTGCCAGGTGATGAGCAATAACTGCTGAAGCTGGTGTTTCTATCATCACTCCCACTTCGATTGCTTCATCGAATTTTTTACCTTCTTCGCGAAGCTGGCCTTTCAGCAATTCAAGTTCTACTTTCAGCTCCTGTACTTCTTCTACAGAAATAATCATTGGAAACATAATACGTAATTTACCGAAAGCAGATGCACGTAAGATAGCACGTAACTGAGAATGTAAGATCTCTTTTCGATCAAGGCAAATACGAATTGCACGCCAACCAAGGAATGGATTCTCTTCTTTCGGTAGATTCATATAGGGCAGATTTTTATCACCACCGATATCCATCGTACGTATAATAACCGCTTGGCTGCCTATTGCTTCGGCCACGGCTTTATAAGCTTGGAATTGTTCTTCTTCTGTTGGCAGTGCATCACGATCCATAAACAGAAATTCTGTACGGTATAAACCGACACCTTCGGCACCATTACGTTCAGCGCCGATCACATCACGGACGGTACCGATATTGGCACAGACTTCAACTTGATGACCATCAAGAGTCATTGCCGGGAGATCTTTCAACTTTGCAAGTTCAGCTTTTTCTGACAGATATTCGTTTTTGGTCTTTTTAAGCTGTTCAATTTCTGCATCAGACGGGTTGATGTAAATATGGTTATTTACTGCGTCCAGAATTAGGTAATCACCATTCTGGATTGTCGTCGTCGCTTGAGTGGTACCCACGATCGCTGGCAGTTCAAGAGAGCGGGCCATGATTGACGTGTGGGAAGTTCGGCCACCTAAATCGGTAATAAAGCCGAGTACTTTTTCCAGATTGAGTTGTGCGGTTTCAGATGGAGTCAAATCGTTGGCAACCAGAATGACTTCTTCTGAAATGGAGCCAAGATCAACAATGGGTATACCGAGAATGTTTTTCAGCAAGCGTTTCCCGATATCACGCACGTCTGTGGCACGTTCTTTCAGGTATTCATCATCTAATTCTTCAAGGGCTTGGGCCTGGGTTTCAATAACAGAATAAACCGCGGCATCTGAGGTTTTTAAATCGTTTTTGATTAACGCAATAATTTCTTGCTCAAGTTCTTCATCTTCCAATAGCATGATATGCCCTTCGAAGATTTCAGCTTTTTCTTCTCCGAGGTTTTTTGCTGCTATGTTCTTGATGATTTCTAGCTGAGATGAGGCTTTTTCACGACCTTGCTTGAAATAGGAAATTTCTTGTTCGATTTGCTCTTGGCTAATTTTTTTCTGATTGATAATGATTGAGTCTTCTTTCAGTAATAGTGCTTTACCGAAAGCAATGCCTGGTGATACTAATATGCCTGAAATCATGATGTTACCTAACTACTAATAATTATTCTTTAAAGAGCCAGCCCACAGATGGTCTGCTGTTTTAGGGCATGCATTTAAACTGATATCCCCAGATAAAAGTTTATCCGGGGATGAGGAACGGCTAAGTGAATACCTGTCTATTCACAATCTCTAAATCTTGACTGGCTTTACGGTTAATGGAAAGTTATTCCAGTTCTGCCATCAACTTAACCAGATGCTCGATTGCTTTTTGCTCATCTTCACCTTCAGCAGAAATGGTCACTACAGTGCCTTGAGTGAGTCCCAAAGTTTGTAGCTTAAATAGGCTTTTGGCACTGGCAGTTTTACCACCGGAAGTCAGAGTAATGTCGGAGGCGAAACTTTTGGCTTCTTTAACAAACTGTGCAGCGGGACGGGTGTGTAGGCCATTTGGCGCAGTAATAGTGACTTCTTGCTGGAACATAACGTTTCCTCAATAACTTAGATTTTTGCTATGTAAGTTAAGAACTTGTCATGGACAAATTTTAACTTGAGTGTTTATTCACTGCCTATCCCATTTAAGACGATTTTATTTACCTAAAGAGCGAACTGAGTAATGTTCTGGCAAAAGCGATAAATAGCTCTTGAACGTTCTTTAGTACGGCCCGTAAGTTCCGGGTCATGTGTGCTGTCTGTATTCACTTTTACTGGTTAAGAATGAACAGCACTAACGACGTCTACTGAGATAGGCTCTCAGGTTGATAATGTAATAAAAATTTTTATTCATTATCAGAAAAATTGTTCTTTCCGATGCTTCTGATTGATAGTTTGAAGTAAAGATAGATCGCGGAACTACTTAACTGAAACTACTACTTCTGCTAATTAATTTCGAGCATCGAAATAATTATTATTGGTTAAATACTAGACCCATTGTAAGAAATCATCTGGCAAAGTGTAAAAGTTTGATCTACCACACAGAAAAAGCACCATTCAGGTGCTTTTTTATCAATAAATCTAAGTAACTTACTTAAAAACTTTTATTCATCAGACAAGTCAGCAAACAGTACACTGCTTAGATAACGTTCACCTGATGAAGCCAGAATGACGACGATATTTTTATCTTTATATTCTGGTTCCTGAGAAAGTTTCACCGCTGCTGCAACGGCGGCTCCAGAGGAGATACCTGCCAGAATGCCCTCTTTTACCATGATTTCACGTGCGGTTTTGATAGCTTCCTCACTGCTGATTTTGAAAACGCGATCAACCAGTGTCAAATCAAGGTTATCTGGAATGAAACCTGCACCAATACCTTGAATCTTATGGGGACCCGGTTTCACTTCTTCACCGGCCAGAGTCTGGCTGATGACGGGTGATTCTTCCGGTTCTACAGCAACCGTGGTGATATTTTTACCTTTGGTGTTCTTCAGGTAACGGGCAACCCCTGTTAATGTACCACCAGTCCCTACACCGGTAACAAATACATCTACTTCACCGTCTGTGTCTTCCCAGATTTCCGGGCCTGTGGTTTTTTCATGGATTTCCGGGTTTGCCGGATTGCTAAACTGTTGCAGGATAATATAACGATCGGGATCGCTAGCTTTAATCTCGTTAGCTTTCTCAATGGCGCCTTTCATACCTTTAGCGCCTTCTGTCAGCACCAGTTGCGCTCCCAATGCTTTCAATAGCTTGCGGCGCTCAATACTCATGGTTTCTGGCATAGTCAGCGTTAATTTGTAGCCCCGAGCGGCGGCAACATAAGCAAGGGCTATCCCGGTATTACCGCTGGTAGGTTCTACCAACTCTTTCCCGGGTTGTAGGATACCGTGTTTTTCAGCATCCCAAATCATGTTGGAACCAATGCGACATTTTACACTAAAACTTGGGTTACGGGATTCTACTTTTGCCAGAATACGCCCATTGCCAAAGTGTTTTAGGCGAATTAACGGGGTACGACCAATAGTCAAAGAATTATCTTCGTAAATTTTATTCATACTCGTCTTTCAACTCCCTTTAGTGATATCCGATCAACAATACGCCAACAACCGGTTAATGGAAATATAACTTAAATATATTTTTATTGTCTAAAAGGATACCTTAAATGAATATCACGGCATAATACGAGGAGCGTGTTGATCTCGATAGCGATCGACCCACATTGCCGTCGCTGCGCATACGGCAATAGGCATAATGACCAAATTGACAATGGGTATCATGGTTAAAATATTCACTGTTGCGCCAAATTGCAGATTAATTATTTTGTTTTGGCGAAGGGCACTACGCATTGTTGGAAAACTGACTTTATGGTTATCAAAGGGGTAATCACAATACTGAATCGATAACATCCATGCACTGAAAATAAACCAGAGCACAGGTGCGGCAGTCTGGCCGATAACAGGAATAAAATAGAGTAGCAACAAGATCAGAGCGCGTGGAATATAGTAGCGCAGCTTGACTAATTCCCGTTTCAGGATACGTGGAACATCTTTGAAGAGTGCGATAACGCCGGTATCCGGTGCGGGGATTCCTGTTAAATCCGCTTCCAGTTTCTCTGCCAGCAAGCCATTGAATGGCGCTGCGATAAAATTCGCTATTGTGCTGAAGAAGTAAGTAAAAATCAGCAAAACAGAGATCACGGCCAGCGGCCATAAAATATAACTGAGCCATTGCATCCAATCTGGTACTTTGCTCACTATCCAAGGGAGCCAATTCTCCAGTTTTTGGTAGAGCCACCAAAATGAGCCACCGAGAAACAAAACATTTGCCAACAAAGGCAATAAGACAAATCTTTTAATGCCTAGGCGAGTAATTAATTTGCAACCTTGCACCAAATACTGAAAGCCGCTCAAATTTTTTGGCGATTTTGTCAAATTCAGCATACTTCCTATTCTCTCCTGTGTGATTGAAACGCTATCATATAGGCAGGATTTTCGACTGACTAGTATTGTTCTGTATAAAAAAAATGCAAAAGAGGCTTATTAGGCATTTTTCTGATAAGAAAAGTGTGTATAAGCTTGCACTTGTGTTATTTGACAAATACAGTTAATACAGAAAATATTCCGCCGTGGTGGCATACTTAATTAAACAACAGAGATAGCAATGATGCAGGATTTGCGTCTGATATTAATCATTGTTGGTGCGATAGCAATAATAGCTTTGCTGTTACATGGGTTGTGGACCAGCCGTAAAGAGCGTTCTTCGCTTTTTCGTGATCGCCCAGTTAAACGTCATAAACATGATCGTCAGAATAGTTTCGTCGATGACAGTGATGATGAAGCGTTCGACAATCAGCAAAAGCCTTATGCCCATAAGCAGGTGAAATCTCATCAGGAGTATAAAGCTGAGCCAGCTATCGAGCGTCGTCAGCAAAAATTGACTGAAATTGATGCTGCAACGCCTGAAGAAAGCGATGATCCGTTGCTGACGGGCCGTCAGCCTGAAACGACAGCGAGAAGGGCAGCTATAGAAGAGCAGGAACCCCAACTCGGTCTGTTTGAATTTGAAGAGCAGAATGAGTCTGAAAGAAACGGATCTGCGATTGAAGAAAAATCTCAGGAGGCGGCTGGCGAAAAAGAAGCTCAGACCAAAGTGAAAGAAATTGTTTTGGTTCTTCACGTAGCAGCACACCACGGCCAGGAATTGAATGGTGAGTCCTTGCTGCAAAGTATTCTACAATCTGGCTTCCAGTTTGGGGAAATGCAGATTTTTCATCGTCACGTGAACCCATCAGGTAGCGGTCCGGTCCTGTTTAGTCTGGCAAATATGGTGAAACCGGGTTCATTTAATCCTGAAACAATGGTTGATTTTACGACTCCAGGGGTTTCCATATTTATGATGGTCCCTTCTTACGGAGAATCTAGTCAGAATTTTAAACTGATGTTGCAGGCGGCCCAGCGTATTGCTTCTGATGTTGGGGGTGTGGTGCTTGATGATGAGCGAAAAATGCTGACACCGCAAAAAATCGAATTGTATAAGGCACGTATTCGCAGCACACTTGGTGTTCAGGTATAATCAATTTATCGAATGTTCAAGCCCCCGCCAGTCGGGGGCTTTTTATCGCTGGTTATAAATCATGAAATCAACTGCTCAACAAATAGAAAAGCTCAGAACAACACTGCGTCATCATGAATATCTGTATCACGTCATGGATGCACCAGAAATCCCTGATGCAGAATATGATCGGTTAATGCAGGAATTGCAGGATCTTGAAGAACAATACCCTGAGTTGATTACATCGGATTCACCAACGCAGCGGATTGGCGCTGCTCCTCTGGCGGCTTTTGAACAGGTCCGCCATGAAATTCCTATGTTGTCATTGGATAACGTATTTGATGAAGAGAGTTATCTGGCGTTTGATAAGCGGGTGCGTGACCGCCTGAAAGAGACCCAGGATTTAGTGGTGTGCTGTGAGCTGAAACTGGATGGTTTGGCGGTCAGCCTGTTGTATGAAAATGGTGAATTGGTACGGGCTGCAACTCGTGGTGATGGTACAACAGGGGAAAATATTACATCAAATATACGGACTATCGGCGCAATTCCACTGCGTCTATTCGGCGAAAATATTCCAGCTCGTATTGAAATTCGCGGTGAAGTTTTCATGCCGCAAAAAGGGTTTGAGAAACTGAATGAGGAAGCTCGCCGCACGGGTGCAAAAGTATTTGCTAACCCACGTAATGCGGCGGCTGGCTCTTTACGTCAGCTCGATCCCCGTATTACGGCTAAACGTCCATTGGCTTTCTTCTGTTATGGTGTTGGTATATTGGAGGGGGGAGAGTTACCCGCCAGTCATTACGAACGATTGATACAGTTTAAGAAATGGGGATTGCCGGTCAGCGATAAAGTTAAAGTTTGTACCGATAGTCAGCAGGTTATTGATTTTTATCATGATATTGTAAACCAGCGTTCCGCATTGGGGTTTGATATCGATGGTGTTGTTGTCAAAATCAATTCGCTGGAATTGCAGGAAATATTGGGCTTTGTTGCCCGGGCGCCACGTTGGGCCACAGCATTCAAATTTCCTGCTCAGGAGCAAATGACGATTGTTCGTGATATTGAGTTTCAGGTTGGTCGTACTGGCGCAATCACACCGGTAGCACGTCTGGAGCCAGTACAGGTCTCTGGTGTCATTGTCAGTAATGCAACATTGCACAATGCGGATGAGATTGAACGTTTAGGTTTGCGGATTGGCGATACGGTTATTATCCGCCGTGCTGGTGATGTGATTCCACAAGTTGTCGGTGTTTTGGAAGAGAGAAGGCCACAGGACAGTAATGTAGTTGTTTTCCCTGAACATTGCCCGGTATGTGGGGCAGATATTGAAAGGATTGAAGGGGAAGCTGTCGCGCGTTGTACGGGGGGATTGGTGTGTGGTGCTCAGCGTAAAGAAGCGCTTAGGCATTTTGTTTCCCGTCGGGCGATGGATGTTGACGGCATGGGAGAAAAGATTATCGATCAGCTAGTGGATAAAGAGTATGTCAAAACCCCGGCAGATCTTTTCAGGCTGACGGCAGGTAAATTGACCGGGCTTGATCGCATGGGGCCGAAATCTGCCCAGAATGTAGTAGATGCGTTGGAAAAAGCAAAAAAAACCACCTTTGCCCGTTTTCTTTATGCATTGGGTATCCGTGAAGTTGGGGAAGCGACCGCTGCTAATCTGGCTGCTCACTTTGGCGAACTGGATAAATTACGTTCCGCTGATGAGGAAGCATTGAAAGAGGTTCAGGATGTTGGCGAAGTGGTGGCGAAACATGTTGTTAACTTCTTCATTGAACCTCATAACCAAACAGTTATTGACGATCTGATTGATGATATTGGTATCAACTGGGAACCGGTCGTCGTAACGAGAGCTGAGAAGATTGATAGCCCATTTTCGGGTAAAACAGTTGTACTGACAGGCTCCTTGCATCAGTTATCCCGGGATGAAGCCAAAGCTAAACTTGTTGCACTTGGGGCAAAGGTGACGGGCAGCGTTTCTAAGAAAACAGATTTAGTGATTGCGGGTGAAGCCGCTGGTTCAAAATTAGCTAAAGCGAATGAGTTAAATATTCCGGTTATTGATGAAGAAGAAATGATCCGTTTATTGGGTGAATAACTTTTTGTTTACATGCTGATTATTGAGAGCTTTTCTCAATAATCAGTTATGTGCGATAAGGTGTTTTTAAAGTTTATTTTATACGATTCAGCTAAAAATGTGGTCAGACTCATTAAGTAAAGGTTTACAGCAAGAATTATTTCAGTCTAATGTGATATCTATACTCTATGGATTTCAAGATGGATCGCGACGGCAAGGGAGTGAATCCCCGAGAGCATAGATAACGATGTGACCGGGGTGAGAGAGTGCCGCCAACAAAGAGGCAACTTGAAAGATAACGGGTATATACTTTTTTGCTCGCCTTTTATTACATAGAATGCGTTGATAAAAACTCGCTTTCTATCGTGTTTGGAGTGTGATATGTCTCAAATCCTGCATTTCTTTTTAGCTTTGATTGTCATTGGCGGCCTTGCTATTTTGGCGAGTAGTGACCGTAAAAGTATTCGTCCTCGCTATGTTATTCAATTGCTTGTTATTGAACTTATCTTGGCTTGGTTTTTCCTGAATTCTGGTATTGGTCAGGAATTTGTCATGGGATTTGCTGGTTTGTTTGAGCATTTACTGAAATATGCGGGTGAAGGGACTGAATTCATTTTTGGCGGCATGATGGATGCAAAACTGGCATTCTTCTTTCTGAATGTATTGTGTCCGATTATCTTTATTTCTGCGCTGATTGGTATTTTGCAGCATATCAAGCTATTGCCAATCATCATCCGGGTTATTGGTACTCTGCTGTCCAAAGTCAACGGTATGGGTAAACTGGAATCATTTAACGCAGTCAGTTCTTTGATACTTGGGCAGTCTGAAAACTTTATTGCTTATAAAGATGTACTGGGAAAAATGTCAGAGCGTCGTATGTATACGATGGCGGCGACTGCAATGTCAACGGTTTCTATGTCAATCGTTGGTGCTTACATGACAATTTTAGCGCCTAAATATGTTGTAGCGGCATTGGTGCTTAATATGTTCAGTACCTTTATCATCCTATCATTGATTAATCCGTATGCTGTTGACAGTGAAGAAGATATTCAGATGAGCAATCTTCACGAAGGTCAAAGTTTTTTCGAAATGCTAGGTGAATATATTTTGGCGGGTTTCAAAGTGGCCCTCATTGTCGCTGCTATGTTGATTGGTTTCATTGCCCTGATTGCGGCGGTTAATGCGTTGTTCAGCATGGTGTTTGAGAAGAGCTTTCAGGAAATGCTCGGCTACGTATTTTATCCATTTGCTTGGGTGATTGGGATTCCCACAGATGAAGCATCGAAGGTTGGTAGCATCATGGCAACTAAATTGGTTGCTAACGAATTTGTGGCGATGCACAGCTTACAATCAATTGTGACAGAACTTTCTCCTCGTTCACAGGGCATTTTGTCGGTATTCTTGGTTTCTTTTGCTAACTTCTCTTCCATTGGGATTGTGGCAGGGGCGATTAAAGGCTTGAATGAGAAACAGGGTAATGTCGTTTCCCGCTTTGGTTTGAAACTACTGTTTGGTTCAACGCTTGTCAGTTTCTTGTCTGCGGCTATTGCAGGTTTGTTACTGTAAAAGATAACGTTTTATCGTGGAATATTGCATCATGGATGGTGCAGATTCCCTTTCACCTATTTCTCCTTATCGATGTGCAAATTATGGAAAAAGAGAACCTGATAGAAATTGCTAATACTGCAATGCCGTTCGGTAAATACAAAGGGCGTATGCTCATTGACTTACCGGAAGAGTATTTATTGTGGTTCGCTCGTAAGGGTGAATTTCCACAAGGTAAATTGGGTGCGCTGATGGAAATGACTTTAGCAATAAAACTAGAGGGACTAGATTCGTTGGTGAAGCCATTGAAAAAAGGCTAGCCAAGGTTGGCGTTTTTTCAACCGATAATGGTGGTTAGATAGGGTAATGACCAAAAGGCCCTGAAAGCATGGCTTTCAGGGCCTGATAATTTTGGTGGAGCTAAGCGGGATCGAACCGCTGACCTCTTGCATGCCATGCAAGCGCTCTCCCAGCTGAGCTATAGCCCCACGAGTGTGGTATTTCCTAATTTAGGACCAAATACCTTATTTCAATATAAAGGATTTGGTGGAGCTAAGCGGGATCGAACCGCTGACCTCTTGCATGCCATGCAAGCGCTCTCCCAGCTGAGCTATAGCCCCAATCAAAATTAATGGAACGGGGCGCATAATATGAAACCCTGCAAATACTGTCAACGGCTAACTCATCATTCTCACAACAAGCGTTGAAAAAGCCATCAATTTTATGATCAATTAACAAAATAGAGGCTGAGCAATGGGTTGAAGTGAAATATACCGGTCATCTTTCAAGTTGCCTCTTTGTTGGCTGCACTCACTCACCCCGGTCACATCGTTATCCATGCTCCCGGGGATTCGCTCCCTTGCCGTCGCGATGCATCTTGAAATCCATAGGGTATAGAGAGTGTTTGATAAAGTGATAAAAAGGGAGCAATTAAATGAGATTTTCTGAGAACAAAAAGGCATCACAATGTGATAAGTGATGCCTTGGGTGCATTAATTAAGATTGAGTTTCACGTTGAGCAATGAACTCTAGCGCTTGATTAATACGGGAGAGAGTACGGGTTTGCCCGATAGCGTGAATAGTGACATCCACACCTGGGGATTGACCCGCACCGGTAGCCGCAACACGCAATGGCATACCCACTTTACCCATACCGACTTCTAGCTCATCAGCGGTGGATTGAATGGCATGATGCACATTTTCTGGTGTCCAATCAGTAATTGAAGCCAGCTTTGCATGGACAACTTCAAGAGGCTGACGGGCAACTGGGCGCAAATGTTTCTTCGCCGCATCGGCATCAAATTCAGCAAAATCTTCATAGAAGTAGCGGCAGGATTCCGCCATCTCTTTCAGCGTCTTACAGCGTTCGCCCAGTAATTTAATTAGATCAACCAACTGTGGGCCATTACGGGAATCAATACCTTGTTGCTCAATATGCCATGCTAGATGAACGGCAACTTTCTCTGGAGGCAGGGTATTAATATAGTGATGATTCAGCCATTGCAGTTTTTCTGTATTGAATGCGCTGGCGGATTTATTGATAGCATCCAGGCTGAACAGCTCAGTCATTTCTTCAATGCTGAAAATTTCTTGATCACCGTGCGACCAACCCAAACGCACCAAATAATTCAGCAGTGCTTCTGGCAGGTAGCCATCATCACGGTATTGCATAACGCTCACTGCACCGTGACGTTTGGATAATTTTTTACCGTCATCACCGAGGATCATCGAAACGTGTGCATATTCTGGCACGGGAGCGCCGAGTGCTTTCAGAATATTGATTTGGCGAGGTGTATTATTGATATGGTCTTCACCGCGGATGACATGGGTGATCTCCATATCCCAGTCATCGATAACAACACAGAAGTTATACGTTGGCGAGCCATCGGTACGACGGATAATCAGATCATCAAGTTCCTGATTGCTGAACTCAATTGGGCCTCGGATCTGATCATCAAAAATAACAGAACCTTCCTGTGGATTGCGGAAACGGACAACATGGGGTTGAGCTGGGTCATGTTGACATGGATTATCACGGCAACGGCCGTCATAACGCGGTTTCTCGCCATTTGCCATTTGAGTTTCCCGCAACGCTTCCAGATGTTCTTTAGAACAATAGCAGCGATAGGCATTGCCTTGTTCTAGCATTTGATCAATTGCCTGATTATAACGATCAAAACGTTTCGTCTGATAATAAGGGCCTTCATCCCAATTCAGATTTAACCAGTTCATACCGTCCATAATGGCATTGATAGCTTCCTGAGTTGAGCGTTCAAGGTCAGTATCTTCGATACGCAATACAAATTCGCCTTTGTTATGGCGGCTATACAGCCAGGAATAAAGTGCGGTACGAGCACCACCAACATGGAGATAGCCAGTTGGGCTTGGTGCGAAACGGGTTTTAATTTTACTCATCGGGGATTGCCTTAATTACGTTTCACTTTTCAATGAACGTTATTGGTGATTTAAAGTAATAAAGTGGGGGTCATTTTATCACTGCACCTTAATTCCTCAATGCTGTTAACGGGAAGTTATTGAGGAAAGTCAGTGTATTTGTCTAAACTGCACCCTATAGTGACGATAATTATCTCACCCTTGTTTAATTTTGAGACGAACGATATTTTTCTCTAGAAAAAGCGTTGACTCACTCTGAACTATCCCTATAATGCGACTCCATCACGACGGGGCGATTAGCTCAGTTGGTAGAGCATCTCCCTTACAAGGAGGGGGTCATCAGTTCGAATCTGGTATCGCCCACCATCTCGTTGTGATAAGAATGATTTTATGATTGGGCGATTAGCTCAGTTGGTAGAGCATCTCCCTTACAAGGAGGGGGTCATCAGTTCGAATCTGGTATCGCCCACCAATCATAGATTCAGTGGTATAGAAGCAGTAATAGTCATCATGAAGTGGGCGATTAGCTCAGTTGGTAGAGCATCTCCCTTACAAGGAGGGGGTCATCAGTTCGAATCTGGTATCGCCCACCACTTCATTAAGATTGTTTCAGGCGGTATCACATATCTTTGGTGCGGGTCGTTAGCTCAGTCGGTAGAGCAGTTGACTTTTAATCAATTGGTCGCAGGTTCGAATCCTGCACGACCCACCACTCCAAAAGATATTCAGAGTAGTTCTCCTATAGATGGGTCGTTAGCTCAGTCGGTAGAGCAGTTGACTTTTAATCAATTGGTCGCAGGTTCGAATCCTGCACGACCCACCACTCCAAAAGATATCCAGAATAGTTCCCCCTATAGATGGGTCGTTAGCTCAGCCGGTAGAGCAGTTGACTTTTAATCAATTGATCGCAGGTTCGAGCCGAGCGAAGCGAGACAACAGCGCGTGAGCGCTGGCCCGCAGCAAAAGAAGTCACAAACAATGAGAACACTCAAACTATGGCCTCTTGGAAACAGGTAGAACCGAGATGTGGTAGGTAACTTTAATACTTGTACGACACACCGGCTAATCAATGCGTCGCCAGGGCTTTATAGAAACTAGGGTTTTCTTGGATGATAGCTAACACCTTTGCCGCTAGTCCTGTCGGATTTCGACGCTTCTGCTCCCAGCTTTTAATTGTATCAAGGCTAGTGCCTAAAGCCTCCGCCATCTCTGTCTGTGAAATGTTAAGTTGAGCACGGATAGCTTTAACGTCGGTAACTTCGTATCGGGTTACACGCGCTGCGGCTTTATTACCTTGTTTAATTTCAACTGCTTCTTCTAGGGATGCTTTTAATTCGTCAAAAAAACTCATATTACACCTCATCTTTTAGTAATTTTGTTAGTTTTTTCAGTTCTGCTTTCTCGGCATCCGTTAAGCTATCTTTTTTACTTTTCGGATAAGCCATCACCAGATAGATAATATCTTCAGTCGCTAGAAGATAAATAACTCTGGCACTACCATTTTTTCCTTGTGAGCCTATAGCCATTCTGATTTTACGTAACCCCCCAGTACCACGTATTAGATCACCTTTATCTGGTGACTCGATAAGCTCTCGTTGCAGTTCTTTAAGTTCATCATCAGTGGCAATCTCTTTTATCTGTCGGGTAAACATACTAGTTTCGATAAACTCTATCGCATGACTCACTGGAAAACCTCCTTTATCCTAGAGTACAAGGTACTCTTATAATTCTAAAATTGCCAGCATGACTTACAAATTTATTCCATACCTTTAGTCGTACTACAGATCCGGTTATTTAACAAAGCCTGCCAAACGAAACCAGTAGTCACCGAACGAAGTGAAGAAAACCTCGAAGGCCGAGTCATCCTGCACGACCCACCACTCCAAAAGATATCCAGAATAGTTCCCCTATAGATGGGTCGTTAGCTCAGTCGGTAGAGCAGTTGATTTTTAATCAATGGGTCGCAGGTTCGAGCCGAGCGAAGCGAGACAACGGCGCGTGAGCGCTGGCCCGATATGAATATTAAAGGCCATCGGATGGTTAATCCGATGACCTTAGCTACGTTTCCGTTATCTATTTCAGAAATGCGCGGATCAATTCTAAAAGCGCAACTAATGCTTTGAGAACGATGATAGCAGTATCAATAAAGGCTTTGAATGCTTTCATCCGTTTTGCTCCTGTTAGGGAGCGCGATTTACCCAGCCATTGCCTTTACACTGCCTGTCTGGCTGGTTCTCATCAGTGTTAGTTGAAGAGTAACGCGCTCTGACTGAGGCACTGAATCAGCACCACCTGTACTTCAGCCAGGGCTTAAGAAAACTTGCGTAGTAGATACACGGTCAGAACACTATCTCTAAACTAACAGCCGTTGATTATAAGTTTATTTTGTCCTGATTCAATGGATTAGAACGTGAATAGATAAAAACAAAAAAACCAACTGGTGAGGTTGGTTTTTTTGCATTTACCCTTAAGTAGGGTGATTTATCTTTAATGCTATTCACCAGGTTGGTAGCCTCGGTTTTAGCGCGTTACTCTTCAACTAACGTAGTTAGTCTACCCCCTAAAGTACGAAATATCAACATGAGGGGCTCATACTAAATTGACGGTATTATCATGATGAAAGATCATCATAAATTGTGGGAAAATATGTTTTTTTGTTAAATAACAGAATAATATTTCTTTTCCGGTCCATCAGATTTACAAGCCGTGTTTCTGATAGTGCTGACTTGAAGGATAAGGCCGTAGGCCGAGTCATCCCGCACGACTCACCATCTCAGAAGACAAAATCCGCATAAAAGCGAGACAACAGCGTGTGAGCGCTGGCCCATATATACCCTAAAGATTTCAAGATGCATCGCGACGGTAAGGAAGCGAATCCCCGGGAGCATAGATAACTATATGACCGGGGTGAGTGCAGGTTATTCACTCCTAAACGATCTATACCAATAATGCCAGATGGGATAAGCTTTACCTAATGGTTGTACTAGCTGATTATTAGGATATAAAAATGAATCTCTACGGACTTGTTGCTGATATTGGCGGCACTAATGCCAGATTAGCACTTTGCAATTTGGAAAATGGGGTTATTGAGCGGATCGAAACATATAGTGCAAAACAACACGCCGGATTAGAATCTATTATCAGTCACTATTTAGCAGAGCAAAAAACAGTAGTGACTTATGCATGTATTGCTATTGCTTGCCCGATAAACGGTGATTGGGTAGAAATGACCAATCACCAATGGGCATTTTCTATTAGTGAGCTGAAACGGACACTTGGGCTAGAAAAATTAGATGTGATCAATGACTTCACGGCTGTATCTATGGCTATTCCAATGCTGACAGAAGAATACAAGCTTCAATTAGGAGGAGGAGAAGCGGTTAAAGACAAACCGATAGCGGTTTACGGGGCAGGGACTGGCCTCGGTGTCGCTCATTTGATCAAGGTAGACAAGCAATGGGTAAGCTTACCGGGTGAAGGTGGTCATGTAGATTTTGCCGCGAATAGTGAAGAACAAGATGCAATATTGGCTGTTTTACGGCGTAAATTTGGGCATGTTTCAGTAGAAAGAATCTTGTCCGGTAGTGGATTGGTAAACCTTTATCAGGCCATTGCCATTTTGGATCATCGTCAGCCGGAAGATTTAGAACCAGAAACCGTGACGCAACGAGCATTGGATAAAAGTTGCCAATATTGCCATCGTGCTCTGACACTATTTTGTGAAATTATGGGGCGATTTGGCGGAAATTTAGCGTTAAATATGGGAACTTTTGGTGGTGTGTATATTGCTGGTGGAATAGTGCCGCGGTTTCTTGATTTCTTTAAGCAATCGAACTTTCTAAATGGATTTGGAGATAAAGGGCGCTTTAAACCGTTAGTACAACAGATTCCTGTTTATCTGATTACTCATCCACAACCAGGATTATTAGGTTCAGGTACCTATTTACGGCAACAGCTTTCACTTATTGATTAAATTATAGGGTCAGATATACATTTCAAAATTAATGATTGTGTATATCTGACTGGAATTTTTTAAATATCACTATTGCAACTGTATATTAATATTGAAAGCCATGAAAATCCATTTTATTTTTGAGTTTTTATGGTTTTATTTATATTAAATCTTGGTTTAATAATATTGTTTTGGATTTATAAGAATAAATTTAAAGAATAGATATTATGATTTTAACGATTAATGATTGAAATTATTGATTCTATAATTCACATTGAAAATATAATAATGGATATGATGATTTTTTCATATAACTTATATGGTTACGATTTATTTTGGTAAAATTTAAATGTTATATTCAAATAAAAATTTACAAATTTATTAAAACATATTTACTGTTAAGATTTAATGATAATAAACATACATCTCTATGAATTTAAACAGTTTTACTGTTTATAATCAATCTCCCCATTCACAGTCTCATCTCTCTTGATTGAATTTATTATCGGCAGTATTGCAACTAAGTTTATCATTATCTGGGTATAATATCAGAATAAATTATACCCTATGGATTTCGAGATGCATCGCGGCGGCAAGTGAGCGAATCCCCGGGAGCATAGATAACTATGTGACCGGGGTGAGAGAGTGCAGCCAACAAAGAGGCAACTTGAAAGATAACGGGTATATTATGTGATTATCAACTCCTAAATAGGTGGTATTAAAAGATTGAATATGACATTTGACAATGAGTAAATAGGTCTTGTCACATTCTTTACTATCACCATCAAAACTTTCTGCAATATAGCGATGATTTATTCTCCTGCGTGTGGGAAGTATTTAACATGGCAATGAAATTTATATTCACAATATTTATGTAACTGATTGATTTATTTTAGATGAAAAGCGGATATTTTATTATGCTGTTTTTCATGTTTAAATACTTTTAAGTTATTGAAATTTTAATTGTTTTGTTTTCTCTTTTTATACTTTATAATCGGTCTAAATTTTTTATTTAGAACAGTACTGGATAGAAATGAAAACGATAGAAGTTGATGAAGACCTTTACCGCTATATTGCCAGCCACACACAACATATTGGTGAAAGTGCATCTGATATTTTACGGCGAATGTTGAAATTTAACGCCGAGCAGCCAGTACAAAATGTGCAGCCTCTCAGTGCTGTGGAGAAAGCGCCGGTAGCCCGCCAGCGTGATTCTGTCCGTGTGATACGTGAATTGTTACTTTCAGATGACTATTCTGATAAGAAAAAATCTGTTGAGCGTTTTATGTTGATCTTATCTACGTTATACAGCCTGAACAGTGAAAGTTTTTCCCAGACGACTGATACCATGCATGGTCGTACCCGTGTTTATTTTGCTGGTGATGGACAGACATTGCTCGCCAGTGGTAAACAAACTAAACCTCGCCACATTCCGGGCACACCTTTTTGGGTCATTACTAACACCAATACTGATCGTAAGCGTAATATGGTTGAGCAAATTATGCAGGACATGAAATTCTCAGCCAATTTTATCGACAAGGTGTGTGGCACAATTTAACTGATTAAGGCTGTGCTGACGGATAAAGTTCAGTGCAGCTCTTGTCCAGGGGAGATTTAAAGTGGTAAATCATCCGCGCGCGGGGCAGATTGCCCGCCAAAGTGATCTGATAAATGTAGCGCAGCTTACATCACAGTATTACACCTTGCATCCTCAGCCGGAAAACTCAGAGCATAAGGTTAAATTTGGTACATCCGGTCATCGTGGCAGTTCTCAGCGTCACAGTTTTAATGAGGCACATATTCTGGCAATTACTCAGGCTGTTGCGGAAGTTCGCAAGCAACGGGGAATCAATGGCCCTTGTTATGTGGGTAAAGATACCCATGCTTTATCAGAAGCGGCATTTATTTCCGTATTGGAAGTCTTAACGGCTAACAGCGTGAATGTGATTGTGCAGGAAAATAATGGATTTACGCCAACACCTGCGATTTCTCATGCCATCCTCTGTTATAACCGCTTGGGGAAAGCATTAGCTGATGGAATTGTTATTACCCCTTCCCATAATCCTCCTGAAGATGGGGGGATTAAATATAATCCACCTGATGGTGGTCCCGCAGATACCGATTTGACAGCAATTATAGAACGTCGTGCCAACGAGTTGCTCACGGCAGGTCTGAAAGGCATTAAACGTTTGCCATTTGTTCAAGTATTGAACAGTGAATATTTGCATCAGCAGGATTTAGTTGAACCGTATGTTAGCGCGTTGGGTGATGTGGTTGATATGGCTGCTATCCAGCGGGCCGGGTTGAAAATCGGTATTGATCCTTTGGGGGGTTCTGGCATTGCGTTCTGGCAGCGTATCGGTGAGCGTTATAATTTGGATCTGACGCTGGTTAATGATCAAGTTGATCAGACATTCCGTTTTATGCACTTGGATCATGATGGCGTCATTCGTATGGATTGCTCATCCCCTTGGGCAATGGCGGGTTTGTTAGCCATGCGCGATAAGTTTGATCTGGCTTTTGCAAACGATCCTGATTATGACCGCCACGGTATTGTCACCCCTGCCGGTTTGATGAATCCTAACCACTATCTGGCAACCGCGATAAATTACCTATTCCGCCATCGTCCGCAATGGTCAGAAAGTGTTGCGATAGGTAAGACATTGGTATCTAGTGCCATGATTGATCGGGTTGTCGCCGATCTTGGCCGTAAATTGGTGGAAGTACCCGTAGGTTTTAAATGGTTTGTTGATGGGTTACATAAAGGTGAATTGGGCTTTGGCGGAGAGGAGAGTGCGGGGGCTTCTTTCCTGCGTTTTGATGGTACGCCGTGGTCTACAGATAAAGATGGGATTATCTTGTGTTTGCTGGCGGCAGAGATGACCGCAGTAACAGGGGAAAATCCGCAGCAGCATTATAATAAGTTGGCAGCTCGCTTCGGTACGCCAAGCTATAGCCGCATTCAGGCACCGGCAACTTATCAGCAGAAAGCATTATTAGCCAAGTTGTCACCAGAAATGGTGAAAGCGGATAAGCTTGCCGGTGATCCAATCACCGCCCGGTTGACAAAAGCTTCGGGTAACGGCGCGTCAATAGGCGGTCTAAAAGTGATAACAGAAAACGGCTGGTTTGCTGCTCGCCCATCGGGGACAGAAGAAGCCTACAAAATTTATTGTGAAAGCCTGCTTGGCCCTGAGCATCGGCAGAAAATTGAGCAGGAAGCACTGGATATTGTTAACCAGGTTTTTGCCGCCGGTTGATCTTTTTGGCCGATGAAAAAGAATCCGCAACAGTGGTAACGGCTTTTGCGGATTTTTTATTTTTCAGCCCAGAGCAACCATTAATGCACCGGCAGTAATCAGTGCAACACCACCTGCGGCCATCAGTGATATTTTTTCACCAAATAAGATAACGGCGAAGATGACGGCAAACACGACACTGAGTTTATCAATTGGGGCAACCTGAGAAACATGACCGTTTTTAATTGCTAGAAAGTAAAACAGCCATGACAATGCCCCCGCCACACCGCTTAAAACGATAAAAAGCAATGCCTTGCGGTTTGCCACTATTTCACTCACCAGATTTAACTTTCCCGTACGACAACAACGCCGACAAGAAACAACGCCATAATGACTGCGCGTATTGCTGTTGCTGTATTGGCATCAAGATTTTGCAACCCGATTTTCCCGAAGATAGCGACTAAAGCGGCAGTAAACGCTGATAATAAGGCATAGATAAGCCAGGTACTCATCGCGAATAAATCCTATATACCCGTCATCTTTCAAGTTGCCTCTTTGTTGGCTGCACTCGCTCACCCCGGTCACATAGTTTGCTATGCTCCCGGGGATTCACTCCCTTGCCGCCGCGATGCATCTTGAAATCTATAGGGTATATTACCTTCATTAAATAAATTAAAGAATAAACTCATTACTAATCCCCATTTTAGTTAGTGAATATTTTGGTCTCATGAGATAGTTTCCAGTTTTAATCTCGGATGACTTCATATAAATCTATAAATAATAATTATCCCCACCGGAGTTTAGCTATTAAACTAAAATATAATTTTATTTATATATTTCACTTTGAACATAATATTACAGTTTATTTTTTAGTTAGATTAAGCTGAGTTTTTCAGTTAATTGATGATTATTTGAATAGATAAAGATTGAACGGAAAGGTTTTTATCTGAGATTAAGAGCCCTTTTTACCGGTGTTTTTACCGGTTAAAGTGCGAAGTACTTATGTCATTATGTTGCTTACTAACATCACCAGCATTTGACCTACGTTTAACATGTAATAAAAATGTCATATTTCGTTTGCAATTAACATCTGTTTTGATAATATATTAAAAATAAATTATATATCATTGAATTTGCTTTATCGTACAGATCATCCTAGTTCTTGCTTCTACATTTGATTTTTGTAGAGGCAGGTGGATCTTATGTACTCGCATAATATTTTAAATGCTTGGTTTAAAAGATACCAATATAAATAATATAAGAAAATAACAATGAAAAATTTTTCTCTTAGTAATTATACATCCATACCGGCATGTATATGGGGTCTATTTCTTGGGACTTTTGTAACAAGATCAACATCAATGATGGTATGGCCTTTTATATCCATCATACTATATACAAAGTTTCATTTTACTGCATCGATGATTGGATTAGTTCTTTCTTTATCCATTGCGATTTCATCAATATTAAGTTTTTATGCGGGTTACTTCTCTGATAAAGTCGGCCGGGCTAAGATAATCATCATTGGATGTCTTATCTCTTCATTGGCATATTTAATATTATGGTTATCTGAACATCAGTCTGGTTTTATTATTGGTACTTTATTAGCGAATATTTCCTGGGCGCTGGTGAATAACCCAATAAAAGCCGTTATCGGTGATATTATCGAGGAAAAGCAGGTAAGAGAGAATGCCATGTACTTAAGGTATTTATTTCTTAATGCGGGTGCGGTAGTCGGGCCTTATTTAGGCGTAAAATTAAGCTTGGATATTAATTCTATTTCTTTTCTGATTGTTTCGCTATCTTATGTAATTTTTATGATCCCTGTTTATTTATTTGGTAAGAAAATAAAAATAAAATTAACAAATAATGATGATTTTAAAGGAACGATGAAGGTTTTATTAAATGACCGGGTGTTTTTAATGTTGGTCATAAATAATATTCTCATGATGTTTATTTTTGGCCATTTTGATTCAACTTTGCCGCAGTTAATTACTTCATTAGGGTTTAATGGGTATGCTGAGTTTATTGCTTCGCTTATTATGTTACATGCGGTAACCATTGTCGTTATGCAGTTACCGTTTTCCATATTAACGCAAAAAATGGCGTTAGAAACGAAAATAAATATAGGGTCTGTATTACTCATTTTATCTGAATTTATGTTCTTTATTTCATTCAAATATTATGATGTTTATTTATTGTGGTATGTGGCTGCTTTTATCATGAGTATCAGTCAAACTATTTTGTTTCCATGTGTGAATGTTTTTATTGATCGTTTGGCACCAAATGATTTACGTGGCGCATATTTTGGTACAGCGTCACTCTATAGTATCGGTTTTTCTATATCTCCATTGGTTGGTGGTACTGTTATCCAATTATTTAATGGTGGAGTGTTATTTCAATTATTAGCGATATTAAGTGTATTGATGTTGGTAATTTTCTGTCGGATGTTTAAACTAAGGGATAAACATGAAATTAATATTAGAAGAAGTCTCAAATCTTAGACCAACTGAATTACATTGTCCTGTTCGTGTTGAGCAGTTAATAGAGAAAGTTAAACTTGAAGGTTTTTGGACTCAACCAATCTGGATTGATGAAGCAACGCATGTGGTTATTGATGGTCATCATAGACTGGAATTAGCCAAGACACTAAAATTAAGTTGTATTCCTTGTCTGGCATTTGATTATGAGAAGGAGCTGTTGGTTTATTCCCGCAATGAGAATAAAACAATTAATCATCGTGATGTTATTAAGGCGGGTTTAGATAAGCAACCTCTTGGTTATAAACAGACTCGTCATGAGTTTGCCGGGAATGTTATTGAAACACAAATTTCGTTAAAAATGTTAGGGTTTGTCAATGAATAAGCAGTTTTATGATGTGGTAATGTGTGGTGCAGGTCCTGCAAATATTTCATTAATCCCGGATTTATTAAAAGATGAAGCTATAAAAAATTGTCTGATTTTAGAAAAAACAGAGATGGTGGGTTCTGGTTCATTAAAGAAATATAAAATTACCGCGAACTCTTTAGGTAGTGTATTTTTAGAGAAATTTGACGGTTGTGATGATGAGCTTAGTCAATATATAAGATCAACATCGGAATGGGAACATTTTAGTGCCAATAAAGATAAGCCCGTTGAATTGAGATTTGTCGGCCAATATTTGGAGAGAATTGCCCGCTTTATTCAGGAAAACAAATATGGTGATCGGTTTAATATTTTGACTGAAGCGGAAGTGAAAAAAATTAAGCAGAATGAAGAGGGTAACTATGATATAACTTATCATAAAAATAATGAAGATTATATTGTATCCGCGCGAAAAGTACTGTTTAATATAGGTGGAAATCCAAACGAATCCAGATTATTGCATAATAGCAATAATATTACCTCTGGTGATTTTATTAAAGGTTTTTATGATGAGGTTATAAATAAAGGTGATGTAAAAAGTATATCAATATTGGGTTCATCACACAGTTCAGTTTCTTGTTTGATTAGACTTATTGAGCAATTAGAATTTGCAGGAAAAATAAATGTTTTTGTGAATAAAGATTTCAAGTTGTTTTTTGATTCGCCTTCAAGCGCAGAATCTTACGACTACGATTTTACACAGGAAGATATTTGCCCTTTAAGTAACCGAGTTAATAGATATTCAGGTTTAAGATATGACTCTTTTGCTTTTGCACAAGAACTTAAAGAAAGAAAATATAAAAATATTTCTATCTTGAATATTTCAGAAATTTCTGATGATGAAATTATTAAACTCATTAATTGTGATGATTTATTGATTCACTGTACGGGATATCACTCAAAACTTGTCGAAATTATTGATAAAAATAATATTCCTCTTGAATTTAAAAGTGATAGATATGGTTTGCTAACTAATGAAAAATTAAGTCCTATATCGACGTCAGGTGAAGTACTTAATAATTTTCACACATTTGGTCTGGGATCGGGTGTCAAGACGGGGGGTGAAAATGGTGGAGAGGCGAGTTTTCATGGAAGAATTGACGGGGTTTGGGTATATCAGCATGTTATATATGACATCGTATTTAATTGATATTTAATTCAATATCAATTTTATATCATTAATGAACTATATTTTAGGTTAATTCCTATTTAACAATAAAAATAACCTTTTAACAGTCATTTATACCCTATGGATTTCAAGATGCGTCGCGACGGCAAGGGAGTGAATCCCCGGGAGCATAGCGAACTATGTGACCGGGGTGAGCGAGCGCAGCCAACAAAGAGGCAACTTGAAAGATAACGGGTATAAAATAATTTATTAAGACTATGCATATGAAAACAGTAATACTTCTCTGTGCCGGAAGAGGCAGTAGATTATCAACGAGAACATCAAATAAACCAAAACCTTTGGTAGAAACAAATCAGATATCATTTATCGATAATGCGCTGAGGAATATCGAATCTGTCGGTATTAAAAAAGTTATTATTGTGGTGGGTTATAAGAGCGATGTTTTAATGGCTCATATTAAACAAAACGCATATAACTTGCATATTGAATTTGTTAATAGCGATAAGTGGGAATCGACGAATAATATCTATTCTTTATATCTCGCCAGAAATTGGATTAAGCAAGATACCCTGATTCTTGAAGGCGATATCTTCTTTACTAAGAAATGCTTGGAAATTGTCATGTCAAAAGCGGGAGATCTTAATGTACTTGTTTCTCCTCTTAGCCAAAATATGGAAGGAACTTACGCAAAAGTTGATAATGATAATATCGTTGCGCTAAATTCCACCAAAGATAACAACTATCAGGTTGAAGAAGGTCAATATAAGACGGTAAATATTTATAATATTTGCACCGCTAATTTTGCTGAATATGTTACTAAAGAGCTAGAAAGTTACGTTGATAGTGGATCGACGGGGTTATATTATGAGGATATATTTAAACACTCTTTACTGAATAATATGGCTGAATTTAAAGCAAGTATTGTTGATAATTCTCAATGGTATGAAGTAGATAATACTTATGATCTGGCTATTTGTGATTTCATTTCAAGTAATAATAAATTAGATCTTGTGCAAAACAGGCATGGTGGATACTGGCGTTATCCTATTATTGACTTTGGCTTAATTTACAATTTCAACTTTCCACCTAAAAAATTGAAAGATGAAATAAAGAATCATTTTGATGAAATATTATTAAATTATCCTGGCGGGAATCGTTTAGTCGAGCAGGCTTTATCTGAATTTATTGGAATAGAAAGAACGCAATTATGTATTTCAAATGGCGCTGCTGAGATAATTAAACGGCTTCCTGATGTTTATACAGGCAAAGTATTAGTCACTGTACCATCATTTAATGAATATGCTAATTGCTTTGGTAAAGACAGAACAATATTTAGCTATAGTAAAGAGAGCAGAGATTTTGAAATAAATATTGATGAACTATTAACGTTGGCGAAAGCAGAAAAGCCAAATGTGGTGGTGATTGAGTCACCAAATAACCCAACAGGTAAATTGACGCCTATTGATAGTCTGTTATATTTGGCTGGCGAATTGTCGGCATTAAATATCGACTTAATTGTTGATGAATCTTTCTTAGATTTCTCTAAAATGCGTGATGACACAATGTTAACGCATTTAGATAACTATAAGAATTTATCTGTTATTCGCAGCATGAGTAAAACCTTTGGCATTGGTGGTATTCGTATCGGGTATATTGCCACCGCAAATCAGGAATTACTTGGTAAAGTAAGAGCTGTGTTACCCATTTGGAATATGAATGGTTTTGCTGAAGAGTTTTTATTGAGATTACCGCAATATAGAGAGAGTTATAAATTAAGCTGTGAAAAAGTGATTAGTGATACGTTAAAATTACAACAGGAATTAAACTCAATCGAGGGTATTACCGCATTTGAGACAGATTCTAATTTTGTTTACTGTAAATTGCATGTTTCTGATGCAAAGACGATATCAAGGTTACTGTTAGATATTCATGGTCTGTATGTGAAAGAGTGTTCTGGCAAAGGAAATATAGGCTCTGATCTCTATTTACGTATTTCTTGCAGAACACCAAGTGATAATGAAATTTTAATAGGTTCATTGCGTATGGTGATGCAGGGGTTAATTAATATTAGTGATATTAGCGTGGTCAAGGAAGTTAACGAGGTTTGCGAATGAATAATCCCAAAACAGTGGTAATTTGTGGTAAAGGAGAATTGGCAATTTTCATTTGTCAATATTTCTTAAATCATAAAGAGTATAAAATATCGCACGTGGTGGCAGATAAATTCGAACCTGTAAGCACTGATCAGACGTTAATTGATTTCTGTTATCAAAATAATATTGCTGTTATTGAAGATAATAAGGTTGAAAATCTACCCGGCTATGAAAATGGTGATTTCACTTGCGATTTATGTTTTGTCGTATTTCATAAGCGGATATTGCCTTTAAAATTCATTAATTCGTGTAAGAAAATATTAAATATCCATTTGTCTTATTTACCTAAATATCGAGGTGTAAGACCGGTTAATTGGGCTTTGAAAAATGGAGATCAATCTCATGGCGTGACGATCCATGAAATCAACGAAGGTATTGATGCTGGGCCGATTGTGAATCAGATTTCGTTTTCTATTTATCCTGAATTTGAAGAGGTCATTGACACTTATACACGGGCTATTCGCTATGCCAGACAATTATTCCTTGACACGATGCTGATATTGGAAAAAATAACACCAAGACCTCAGATTGATTCAGAGGCGACAATTTATTATGAAAAGGATAATCATAGTCTGGAAGAAAGGATGACATTTACCAAGCAGGCATCGCTCGAATTGCTTAATAAAGCTTAGATAATATACCCTATGGATTTCAAGTTGCATCGCGACGGCAAGGGAGCGAATCCCCGGGAACTATGTGATCGGGGTGAGTGAGTGCAGCCAACAAAGAGGCAGCTTGAAAGATGACGGGTATAACTAAATACTGGAACGCCCTCTATGCATAACCTCATTGCCACAGATCTTGATGGAACGCTTCTCCTTCAAGGAGATACAATTGGTAAGTTTACCCGTAAAGTGCTTACTGATTTATCAAGTATGGGAAAGCAAATTGTATTTGCCACCGGCAGGCACCATGCTGATGTGAATTCCATTATTGGTGATTTTGATATACCTGTGCATTTGATTACTTCGAATGGTGCCAGATTAACCAGTGCTTGTAAGAGCTTGGATATTAGACAACATTTGCCAAGTCACGTCGTAAAAAGAGTGATTGAAGAAACTCAGGCGGATAATGATTTAGTGATCAATATGTATTGTGGTTCTCAATGGTTAACCAATGAAGTGAATCATAATTTTAGCGATTTTAGCCAGAATGATAATTTTAATCCAACATTCAAGCATGTTGATGAAATGCCTTGTGATGCGGTTGAAAAATTTTTTTTCATTCATAAGAGTAGAAATCATGATGCATTGATTAAATTAGAACGCCATTTAATTGATCTCTTTTCTGATAATGTCAGTATTGCTTTTTCATTCCCTTGGTGTCTGGAGGTAATGGGGAGTGGTGTTTCGAAGGGGCAAGCTTTAATTCAGCTCGCTGGTTTTCTTGGTATCCCAATGAATAAAACGATTGCATTTGGTGACGGTATGAATGATGTGGAAATGCTTTCAACCGTAGCTAAAGGGGTCATCATGGGAACGGCGCATAATAGGGTAAAACAAGCTCTTCCTGATGCCGATATTATTGGTTCTTGTTGTGAAGAGTCTGTGGCTCATTATTTATCTGAAAATATGTGCTAGGCAAACTTGGGGCGTTAGGATTCAAATCTTGGCACCCTTTGCCAATAGCTGAGCTGGCTCTATCTTTTGTTCGCTGAAACATATATCCCGTGTATTAGTTGTTTTTTAAAATTATTTCTATTGATTTCATTTACGAGTTAATATACCCAATGGATTTCAAGATGGATCGCGACGGCAAGGGAGAGAATCCCCGGGAGCATATACCCAATAGATTTCAAGTTGCATCGCGACGGCAAGGGAGAGAATCCCTGGGAGCATAGATAACTATGTGACCGGGGTGAGCGAGTGCAGCCAACAAAGAAGCAGCTTGAAAGATGACGGGTATAGATAACTATGTGACCGGGGTGAGCGAGTGCAGCCAACAAAGAGGCAGTTTGAAAGATGACGGGTATAGTTATGAATATTCAATAGGGTAATAGTGAACAAAGAAATATAATGCTAATTTTACTCTATGAATTTAAATAGAAAAGTATGAGCTCATCGACAATGATTGATATTTTAGATGAGCTGAATGGCATCTATTTCAGGATACATATGCCATTATTTTCATGATCACTTTGTTGATATTTCTCACTTCTACTCTATTCTTTTTTATAGGTATGAAATTCTGAACCCTCATCAAGAATGTGGCGATAGCTATTGTCAATTTATTCCCTATCAATATGAGGTTCCATTATGTCTAACGATAAAACAGGAAAATCACTAGAACAGGAAAACAGCGAAAGAGATGTCGAAATACGTGACCGAAATTATTTTCGAAAATTGTCCCTATTCGATGATACTGTTATAGCTGGTGCTGAAATGATCGGCACAAGTTATGATGTTTTTGGTAAGTATTGCAATGTGGGAAGTTGTATGAATTCGCTTTTCGATGAGCGGAAAATCAATGCCAGTGAAGATAACTTCAAGAAGGTCACTATTCTCGGCAAAACCCTAAAAGTCCCCTATTATGTCGATTGTTATAGTGTCGGGGATTTAAAATATACCAATGCATCAGGCGAATCTATTGAGTCATATCAAAGCAATATTTCCAGTAAAAGCCGCATTAAAGGTAACTATTTATTCTTTAGTGCCTCACTGAAAGTCGATTTTGATACGGATAGTCTGACGGATTTTGAAAATGCGTTTTCCCGCATTCAGTATACTTATGATCTCTATATACTTAAAAGTTCAGCAGAAGCACTAAAAGAGTTTCTTAAAGAGAGTGTTAAAACAGCCCTTGATAAGGCGGATACTGAGGAGGATATGAATGACCTATTTAATACTTGGGGTTCTCACTTTCTGAGTGGTGTGGTCATGGGCGGCTGTGCGCAATATTCATCATCTACGAACAAATATACGTCGAATCTAACAAACTCTTTTGATGTGGTTGCCGCAGCCTCATTTGCGGGATTTATCGGTCTCTCTGCTCGTACAGGAAATTCATTTATGGAGGATATAAAGAAATTTCGTTCAGCATCCAATATAAAAACCCACGCCATTGGCGGTGACTTATCTCGATTTGATCCTTTTGGTGGCGCTACAAGCGCAGATCAACCTTCCGCAGAAGAAATAGCAGCAGCGAAAAAAGCCTTTGAAGACTGGAAAGCCAGTGTGCCCAATGCCCCTGAATTAGTTAACTTTGCAGATTCCAACCCCTTGACGGGGATTTGGGAACTGTGTTCAGACAGAACACAAAAGGCCAAGCTTAAAAAGCATTTTGAAACTGTTTGGGCTCCGGCGGAGTCTGCTAAACGACGTGTGCATGCGGATTATATTGATGAGATTATTATTGGAATCAATAATACTAACACCCCTCCTGAAGGGTATATTGGATTAAAATCCACTAAAGACGAAAATCTGAATAGTAAGGGTAATATTTGTCTTTTTATGCATAAAGCAAAATATGATCCCAATATCGATAATAAGGATTGTATCACTGAATTAAAGTTCATCACTGTAAGAGATAAAAGTCCGGAGGGAGATTGGGTTAAAATCCCTCAAGATATTTATATCTCACCCAATCAATATTTATATTTGTGTTATTTACCAGCGAAATATTCCGCCGAGAAGGCGATAAAGGACATTCAATTGTTATGCAGCAGTTGTGGTTCCAGCATGATACTTCCTTATGGATATAACGATGTCTTAGATGAAAGAGGTGAGAGAGTTAACACTACTGAGGATAAATATGTTCATTATCTTATCTATAGCGCTGGGTGGAAATGAAAAATATGAATAGGTGAGTTTTAGCCATTTGGAAATCGCTGAAAACAGCGTTATCTTTGGGGGAATTTATTTCCCCTTTATTAATTTAAAATATTCCCACCTCGCGATCTATATATTTGTTCAAATGTTGTCGTTATTGTGAGTTTGAACACCAGTAAATAGCAGCTAATATGCACCGAAAAACGCAATACATAAATGCAGGTTTGCGATATTTCAAACTCAAGTTGCTGCAACTAGAATCTTGTGACTTAGCGGCGGGGGCAAGTTAAGGCATAAACCGATAACCAATGCCGGTTTCAGTCAATAAATGTTTTGGTCTGGTTGGGTCGGTTTCTAATTTTTGTCGTAAATGCCCCATATAAATCCGTAAATAATGGTTGTGTTCAACATAATTAGGGCCCCAAACTTGGTTGAGTAATTGGCGTTGGGTGAGTACTTTACCGCTATTCGCTAATAATTCACCGAGTAACCGGAATTCAATCGGGGTGAGATGCAGTTCTTCATCGTTTTTAGTGATTCGGCGGTTAACCAGATCGACAACTACATCAGAAAAATGAACGATCGATTCTTCTTTATTAGTTCTGGCAAAGCGGCGTAAGGCAACCCGGACTCTTGCTAATAGCTCACTGATGCCAAAGGGTTTACTCAGGTAGTCATCAGCGCCGACATCCAAGGCCGCAACTTTATCCGCTTCTTTATCACGGGCAGAGAGAACAATAACGGGAATTGCGCTCCATTGGCGTAGATCACGGATCAAATTAATACCGTCACCATCCGGCAATCCCAAATCAAGAATAATTAAGTCAGGCTTACGGGTTCCCGCTTCAATCAGGCCCCATTTCAGCGTATCACTGTCAAATACGCGATAGCCTTCACCTTCCAACGCTAGCCGGACAAAGCGTCGGATCTCTTTTTCATCTTCAATAATCAAAATGGTGTTATTGTTGGTAATAATCACATCTCCTCAGTAATAATTTCTGGCGGTTTCTCTAACGGTAGAACAAAGTGAAAACTTGCTCCACCTTTTTCGTTATTGCTCGCCCAAATCTTTCCTTGGTGAATTTCAATAATTGCCCGGCAAATTGCCAATCCAAGGCCCACGCCGGGAATAGCAGATTCTTTACGAGCGCGGGAGAATTTATCGAAAATTAACTGTTCTTGTTCCGGCGGAATGCCTTTACCCGCATCCCAAACTTCAATATGAATTTGATTTTTTTCTGTTGTTGCTTTAATACCTAATGGTATTTGCTCATCGGTATATTTAATTGCGTTTTCCAACAGGTTGATAAATACCCGCTCCAGTAAACTGGCATCACAATGCAACAGTAAATCAGATGGCAGGGAAACCGCGACGGGATGACGGTTGAGTGCATATTCCAGCGAACGCAAGGTACTGCCGACGATCTCTTCCAGCGATTGCCATTCCAGATTGAGCTGAATGCCTCCCGATTGGATACGCGCCATGTCCAGTAAGTTATTAACCAGACGGGAAGTGCTGAGAATTTGTTGACGAATCTGATTCACCTGTTTGGTGTGTGGAGAACCTTCGGCAGATAAATCCAGCATCAGGATTTCCGCTTGCCCGAACAGGACGGTTAGCGGTGTACGTAAGTCGTGAGACAGGGCCGCCAGAAGTGAGTTACGTAACTGTTCCCTTTCTGTATCCAATTTGGCGGATTCTGCCCGGCGCGAGAGTTGTAATCTTTCCAGCGCATTGGCGATCAGGCCGGTAAATGTTTGCAGTAATCGCTGTTGTTCAGGGATCAGTAACTGGCGCAAGTAGGAGGGCTCAATAGCCAATACCGCCAGTATCTGAGAAGGTGTGGCGATAGGCTGTAGTTGGTAAGGTACGCTAGGTAGCGTATCGGTTCCCGCTCCGGCCGGCAGATTTTTATCAAAACTCCATTTTGCAATGGCATCGTCAATCAGCATATGACCGCCATTATTGGTCGTCAGTTGATATAAATTGCCATCGTCGTTGGGTAAAAAGAGGCCAGTTTTAGCTTGAAAACTATTGGTAAGAAAGTGGTAGCTGGTGCGGGCAATATCTTCTTCATTCAGCGCTCGGCTCAGTTCACGGGTCATTTCATAGAGATTGCGGGTTCGTTGTTCGCGGTAACGGGCAATTCGCGCCTGATATCTCATTCCTGCTGTTAAGTTTCCGACGACGACGCCCACTATCAGCATGACACTAAAAGTCAGCAGGTACTGCATATCGGTAACAGCAAGAGACCAATGAGGCTGTACAAAGAAGATATCGAAACTAATGACATTAATAAAAGCAGCAAAGATTGATGGTCGGCGTCCGTAAAATAGCGCAATGACGACGACGCCAAGCAGGTAAAGCGTGACAAGATTGGCTTTATCAAGGGTCAGTAAAAACGTTCGGGAGAACAAGGTGATAAGTGTACAGAGCGCAATCGCGATCAGGCAGCCCTGAATCTGTACTCGCCATTTTTCACTCACAGAGCGGTTGTCTTGTTCTTTATCCCAGTGGCTGCGTTCTTCTAATGCGACAATCACCAGATCCAAATCTGGCCCTAGTTTCCCTAGTCGGTCAGCAAAACCTGAACGCCATTGCCAGCCAAACAGTTTCTGTTTGGATGTACAGCGGCGGCCTATCAGAATCTTGCCGAGGTTATGTTCTCTGGCATAACGTAATACCGCTTTTTCTTTGTTTGGATCAGAAAGCGTCGCGGTTTCAGCCCCCAATTCATGCGCTAATCTGAGCGCTTTTAAGATAGAGCGCCGTTTACCTTCGGGTAGTTGGTACAGTTTTGGGGTTTCAACGTAGATTGCATGCCAGATACAGCCTAATCGGGCCGCAAGGCGAGCGGCAGTGCGGATGAGCTTTTCATTACCTGAGCTGTTACCAATGCATAGTAGAAGATTATCACGGGTATGCCAGACCGGTTCATGCCCTTGTGTGTCGCGGAAAGCACGCATTTGATCATCAACCCGATCAGCCGTCCGGCGCAAAGCCAGTTCCCGCAATGCAATCAAATTACCTTTGCGAAAAAAATGTTCAATAGCACGTTCTGCCTGGCTAGGAATATAGACTTTACCTTCATTGAGCCGCTGGCGCAGATCATCCGGGGGCAGATCAACTAAGACAATTTCATTCGCTTGATCAAAGATATGATCAGGAATGGTTTCCCTGACCCGGATACCGGTAATATCCCCCACAACATCATTGAGGCTTTCCAGATGCTGAACGTTGATGGTAGTCAGTACATCTATGCCAGCTTCAAGCAGTTCTTCAACGTCTTGCCAGCGTTTGGGATGACGGTTGGTGTGAGGATTACTGAATGCCAACTCATCCATCAAAATGATGGCCGGGTGGCGGGCAATGGCAGCATCAAGATCAAAGACGCTGATTTTGCGCCGTCGGTAGTAGATCTGCTTCAGTGGCAGTTGTGGCAGACCATCAAGTAAAGCGGCAGTTCCTTGCCGCTCATGGGTTTCTACCACGCCGATAACCACATCCAGTCCTTGAGCACGCAATCTTTGCGCTTCCTGCAACATGGCATAGGTTTTTCCGACGCCAGCGCAGGCACCGAAAAATATCTTTAATTTACCGCGCTGTTTCTCATTAACCAGTGTTAGTAATTCATCAGGGTCAGGGCGCTGTGGTTCGTGTTGATCCATATTCAGCCTTACTGTTTTTTCTCTGGTAAATTATCAAGGGCAAGATTAAGTTTTAACACATTAATTACGGGCTCACCGAGGAATTCCGATGGGGGTGGCTCAATATTATCCCTGATTAATTGTTTTATCACTTTAATCGGTAAATGGCGTGCATCAGCGACTCTCTGTGCTTGAAAGTCAGCGGCGGCGGGTGAAATGTGAGGATCAAGACCGCTTGCGGATGCGGTGACCAGATCAACCGGCACAGGTATATCAGGTTGACGATTAAATTGACGCAGTTGTTCAACTCTGCGTTTGATTTCATCATCCAATATCGGGTTGGTAGTCGCTAAATTACTGCCGCCAGAGGACAGGGTGTTATAGGGATAATCTACGGTAGCAGAAGGGCGACCCTGAAAATAGATCGCTTTAGTAAAGGGTTGACCAATCAGCTCAGAGCCAACGGTTTGACCATCTTGTTTAACCATAGAACCTTGGGCTTGATAAGGAAACATCAGTTCTGACAAACCTGTTGCCAGCAATGGATAAGCTACGCCGGTAATCAGTGTCAGAAATATCAACAACACAACAGAAGAACGTAACCAAATCATTTTCATCACCTTTATTTAAGTATCAGCAAAGTCAGCAACAGATCTATCAGTTTGATGCCGATGAAAGGCGCTATCAGACCACCGAGACCATAAATCCACAGGTTGCGGCGTAAAAGCGCTGATGCATTCATTGGGCGGTAGCTCACGCCTTTTAGCGCTAGCGGGATCAAGAAAACAATAATCAGTGCATTAAAGATAACGGTCGATAAAACCGCCGAAGTAGGCGAGTGCAGGTGCATGATATTCAAGATATTTAATTGTGGGTAAGTGACGGCAAATGCCGCGGGGATAATGGCAAAATATTTTGCGATATCATTGGCGATACTGAATGTGGTCAGAGAGCCGCGTGTCATCAACATCTGTTTACCAATATGGACAACTTCAATCAGTTTGGTTGGGTTGGAATCCAGATCCACCATATTGCCGGCTTCTTTGGCTGCTTGAGTGCCTGAATTCATAGCAACGGCAACATCGGCTTGAGCAAGAGCAGGGGCATCATTAGTGCCATCACCTGTCATGGCAACCAGACGGCCTTCGGATTGATATTGGCGGATCAGGGCTAGTTTGGCTTCGGGGGTAGCTTCCGCCAGAAAGTCATCAACTCCAGCTTCTGCGGCAATCGCAGCCGCGGTCAGACGATTATCGCCGGTAATCATAACGGTTTTGATTCCCATACGGCGCATTTCACTGAATCGCTCTTTAATGCCGCCTTTGACGATATCTTTTAGCGCGACAACGCCCAGTACCTGTTGATTTTCTGCGACAACCAGCGGAGTACCGCCTTTCCGCGCCACGGTCTGTACCAAAATTTCCACGGCTTCAGGGAATTTTCCGTGATTGGCTTCAATATGGCGGCGGATTGCATCGACAGCGCCTTTGCGGATCATGAGGTTTTCCACATTAACACCACTCATTCGAGTCATGGCAGAGAAAGGCACAAAAGTTGCGTTCAGTGAGCGCAGATCACGTTCACGCAGATTGAATCGCTGTTTTGCCAGAATGACAATGCTGCGGCCTTCTGGTGTTTCATCGGCTAAAGAAGAGAGTTGGGCGGCATCTGCCAGCCGCTGTTCTGTTATGCCAGGCACGGGCAGAAACTGAGAGGCTTGGCGATTTCCCAAAGTGATGGTGCCGGTTTTATCCAGTAGCAGCACATCCACATCACCCGCGGCTTCAACGGCGCGTCCGCTGGTGGCAATAACATTCGCACTTAGCATGCGGCTCATGCCTGCGACACCAATGGCAGAAAGTAAACCGCCAATAGTGGTAGGAATAAGACAGACTAATAACGCTATCAATACCGTGACAGTGATAGGTTGGCCAGAATGGTTAATCTCCACGCTGAATATTGAAAATGGCAGCAGAGTGACACACACCAATAGAAAAATAATTGTCAGCGCTGTCAACAGGATAGTCAGTGCGATCTCGTTTGGGGTTTTACGACGTTTAGCCCCTTCCACCATTGAAATCATGCGGTCAAGAAACGTTTCACCGGGATTAACTGAACATTCGACCACCAGCCAGTCAGATAGTACATGGGTGCCGCCGGTCACAGAGGAAAAATCACCGCCAGATTCGCGAATAACGGGGGCAGATTCTCCGGTGATGGCACTTTCGTCAACAGAAGCGCCACCTTCGATAACTTCACCATCGCAAGGGATGGTTTCACCGGCTTCAATAATGACGATATCCCCTTTGCGTAGGCTGTCAGAAGGGACTTTCTCTCTGGAACCATTACGATTGGCTGAGTGTAGTTTAGTTGCCCAACTGGTTTTTCTTACCCCTTTAAGGCTGGCCGCCTGAGCTTTGCTTCTGCCTTCTGCCAGCGCTTCGGCAAAGTTAGCGAATAGCACGGTAAACCATAGCCATAAGGCGATGCTACCGGTGAACAAAGCATTTCCCTTAAATTGACCCGCTAACATGGCAATCCATAAAATGGTGGTTAATCCACTGCCTAGATAGACGACAAACATCACTGGGTTGCGCCATTGTGCAGCAGGATGACATTTTTTGACTGAATCCATCAGGGCATTACGAATCAAAACGGGTTCGAATAATGTCTGTTGCTTGTTGGTCATGGTATTCCTCTCTTTGGCGCTTACCGAGCCATTAGCCAGATTTGTAAATGTTCAATGACCGGGCCAAGGATAAGAGCCGGAATAAAAGTCAACGCACCGATTAGCATGATGGTTAAAATTAATAGACTGATAAACAGTGGGCCATAGGTGGGCAGTGTACCGTTGCTGGCAGGCTGGCGTTTTTTTACGGCCAACGAGCCGGCAATAGCAAGTACTGGCAGGATCATGCCAAAGCGACCCAAAAATAGGATGATGGCTAGCAACAAGTTGTAGAACATGTTGTTGGTATTGAGGCCGGCGAAAGCACTGCCATTATTGTTGGCAGTGGAGGAGAGGGCATAGAGCACTTCACTGAAACCGTGAGCGCCGGGGTTCAGAATACCGGCGCGTCCACTGGCAGTGGATATGGTAAGTGCCGTTCCTAAAAGAGCCAGTGTCGGGGTAACCAGAATCGCCAGTGCCACCATTTTCATCTCGAATACTTCGATTTTCTTACCGAGATATTCAGGCGCACGGCCTATCATTAAACCGGCGATAAAAACGGTTAGCAGAACGAACAGTAACATACCATATAAACCAGAACCCACACCGCCAAACACGACTTCGCCAATTTGTATCAACCACATTGGGATCATGCCGCCAAGCGCAGTGAAAGAATCATGCATGGCATTGACTGCGCCACAGGAAGCGGCGGTGGTTACGACGGCATAAATGGAGGTTGCGAGGATGCCAAAGCGATTCTCTTTACCTTCCATATTGATATTACTGTTGGCACCTAACAGACTGAAATGGAGATTCCCTTTCAGTTCGGCATACATGACGCCTACGGTGGCAATGACGAAGATGATGCTCATTGCCCACAATAGAGTGTGCCCTTGACGGTTATCACCAACCACTTGCCCAAAGGCAAAACAGAGTGCACAAGGGATCAAGAAGATAGACAATATTTGAATGAAGTTGCTGATAGTAGTTGGATTTTCAAAGGGGTGTGATGAGTTAGCCCCAAAGAATCCACCACCATTGGTTCCCAATAACTTGATGGCTTCCTGTGAAGCGACCGGGCCCATCGGGATCAATTGCGGTTGGCCTTCAATGGTATGAGCTAATTGATACGGCTCGAAATTCTGAATCACGCCCTGACTGACAAAAACTAGAGCGATAACCATAGACAGCGGTAATAGCAGATAAAGTGTGATACGTGTGATATCAACCCAAGCGTTTCCTGCGGTGTTGACACCGTGACGGGAAAATGTGCGTATCAACGCAAATGCCACCGCAATACCGGTCGCGGCAGAAAGAAAGTTCTGCACGGTTAGACCTGTCATTTGGCTAAAGTAACTTAGTGTGTTTTCTCCACTGTATGCCTGCCAATCGGTATTGGTGATAAAGCTGATGGCTGTATTCAGCGCCAGGTCCCATTTGAGCCCGGGGAAATGTTCAGGATTAAGGGGGAGGGCGTGTTGTGTGACTAAAAGCGTGAATAGCAGTAATAGTCCGGTTAGATTAAAAATAGTGATAGCTAATGCATATTGCCACCAGTTCATTTCTTTGACTGTGCCGCCAGGTTTCTGTAAGCCACAGCAACGCCAAAGGCCAGACTCTATTTTTGTTAGCCAGCGTGGAATATCACCGTCGATCAGGTTGGCGATAACGTTTCCAAGTGGTTTTGCCAGCATCAGTAGAATCAGTAAAAAACTGGTGATCAATAAAAAAGCGGATGCTGCCATTTAAAAATCCTCCGCATGAAGTAGCGCATAAATCAGATAAGCCAATAACAGGGCTACTAATAACGTGCCGGAAATGAAGAATATGCTCACTGCTTAATCTCCTGAAAACTTGGATGAATAAATACCCGTTATCTTTCAAGTTGCCTCTTTGTTGGCTGCACTCACTCACCCCAGTCACATAGTTATCTATGCTCCCGGGGATTCGCTCCCTTGCCGTCGCGATCCATCTTGAAATCCATTGGGTAAAGATTAGGGAAGGAGATGCAAAGAAGCTGATAAAAGAGTGAGGGGATGTGTAAAAAAAGTATAAAAATGACAATAAAAGGAAGCCAAAGTCATTAGGGGGTTTTAAGGCTTTTAGCCAAAGCCTGTAACTGTTTTTGGTCCATCATTTCACTTGTTTTAGTTGATAAATCAAATATGGCAAAAACAGGTAATTATACAAGCTTATGATTAGGATTTAACAAAAAGCCATAGCTTTTCATCAACTTAAAGCGTTGACTATTTCTTCAAATGTTATATTCGAATCTATTGCCTGATAGAAACCATTTTCGACATGTATTGGCGTAACTATATTGGTGTTTTTCAATATTGGTTTATTATTAAAGAAAACAGATAGTTTTTTTCCTACGTTTTGCTTTATAAAAAGATTAAATGGTTTGCTACAATCAGAGTTATTTTTTACTTTGATGAAAATGGAATAGTAATTATCTCCTTTTTCCGGGAAAATTTCCTCTATACATAATGGAGTCAAATGAAAAGTTTCACCATTTGTTTTATAGTCAATAGAAAAAGCGTGTTTTTTGGAGACGCAGCCTGAAATATTTGTTATTAATATCAATAATATAACAGTTAATGCTTTCATCTTTCCTCCTATTATAGTTAATTCACAAGTATTCTGGAAAAACAGCATGGTGCAAAGGATGGCATCATTTTTCCGTGCTCATATAATAATTATCAATGAAAATTTTCATATTGGCAATCCTTGTTCTATTGCCAGAATCAAAAGGATATTTTCACATGGCTATTTCGTTAATTTCTTTATTTTTTTCAATAAGAATTATCTATTGAGTCTAGTTCTTTTCCTAAAGCAAAGTGAAATCGATGATTATAGGAATAGGATCAAGGATCATGAAAAAATTGACTCTGATTATCGTTGATCCCATTTTTACCAACTGTTAATAAAATGTTTGTAATATTACATTTTTATCATATTTTATGTAATAAAATTACATAAAATAGAAAATATAGCGACAATAACGGCTTAAAAGTGGTCTGATAAGTGGTAAATTTTCATTTTTTGCGATAAAATTTTAAACAATTTACAGATTGATTATTTTTAAGATCCTGCGGAAAAGTGGGATCATTTTAAGGAGGACTAATATGTCTTCATATCGTGAGTATCCTTGGTATCAAGTTCTTTTACGCCGTATTGGCGCTGTCACTTTCGGTATCCTGGCGTTTCCGGTTATGTTGTTTCGTCGTGATCGCGCCCGTTTTTACAGTTATTTGTATCGTGTATGGGTAAAAACCAGCGATAAGCCCGTATGGTTAAAACAGTCAGAGCAGGTTTTGGCAATCAAAAGTAGCTGACAACTGACAATTGGCGGCAGGTAACGGTATATTATTGTCATACAATCAATACACAGGACAAATATGATGCGTAATATTGAGCTGGAAAATGTCATTAACCAAGAGCTGAATGTTGGTGATTTTCAGGATTATGCCCCCAATGGTTTACAAGTTGAGGGGCGTGCTCATATTCAGCGAATTGTTACTGGTGTGACCGCTTGTCAGGCTTTATTGGATGAAGCGGTTCGCCTTCAGGCTGATGCTGTTATCGTCCATCATGGCTATTTCTGGAAAAATGAGCCGGCAGTGATTCGTGGTATGAAACGTAATCGCCTGAAAACGCTGCTCTGTAATGATATCAATTTATATGGTTATCATCTGCCCCTTGATGCCCATCCATCATTGGGAAATAACGTGCAATTGGCCCGTCTGATTAATGCGAAAGTGGTCGGGTTGGTTGAGCCATTCGTGCCGCATGGGGAATTTGAACAGCCAATAACACCGGTGGAGTTAGCTGCACGTATCGAACAGGCGCTGGGTCGCAAAGCGTTGTATGTCGGTGACAATGCACCCGCAGAGATTCGCAAGCTTGCTTGGTGTACCGGCGGTGGTCAGAGTTTTATTCAACAGGCGGCGGAATTTGGTGTTGATGCTTTTATTACCGGTGAAGTGTCAGAGCAGACGGTTCATATCGCCCGCGAAATGGGGCTGCATTTTTATGCGGCGGGTCATCATGCCACCGAACGTTATGGTATTAAGGCGTTGGGGGAGTGGTTGGCTGGTCATTATGGTCTGGATGTCACTTTTATCGATATTCCAAACCCGGTTTAATCACGTTTTCCTAAGACGGAAATAAACGAAGCCCACCAACGGCGGGCTTCAAAGCTTTTGACAGACTTTTCATAACTAACGTTTTTTTGTCAATAACGTTATTCTATCCGATTCATAGAGCTGTGAATTTTGATCTTGGTGATCTCGCTACACACGCAAATAGAGGCTACGTTTGATAATTTAGAGAGTAAGTCGCTTGTACCTACTCTTGGATAACGAGCATACATAAGGAAGGTGATGAGATCAATTTTGACGGTGCTTTAAGCCGTACTCACCGAATAATCTTTCCAATTAAATAAAGCCCTAACGATTAAGTTAGAGCTCTGCCTTCTATCGTAATGGGATTTTATTATTATTTTTCAAGCTGGCTATCGAAATCACGTTTTGTGTAGCCGGTATAGAGTTGACGTGGGCGAGCGATTTTCACGCCACCATCATGCATTTCATTCCAGTGAGCGATCCAGCCGATAGTACGGGCAATGGCGAAAATAACAGTGAACATAGTGGATGGAATACCCATTGCTTTCAGGATAATGCCGGAGTAGAAATCCACGTTCGGATACAGTTTTTTCTCAATAAAATAAGGATCGTGCAGAGCGATACGTTCAAGTTCCATAGCAACTTCCAGCAGGCTGTCATTCAGGCCGAGTTCATCTAGCACTTCATGGCAGGTTTCACGCATGACGGTTGCACGAGGATCATAGTTTTTGTAAACGCGATGACCAAATCCCATCAGACGGAAAGCATCATTTTTATCTTTGGCGCGTTTAATGAATTCCGGAATATGTTCAACTGACTGAATTTCTTCCAACATACGCAGACAAGCTTCGTTTGCGCCGCCATGAGCGGGGCCCCAAAGAGAAGCGATACCTGCGGCAATACAGGCAAATGGGTTAGCGCCAGAAGAACCTGCGGTACGTACTGTTGAGGTAGATGCATTTTGTTCATGGTCCGCATGTAGGATAAAGATGCGATCCATAGCGCGTTCCAGTACTGGGTTCACTTTATACTCTTCACACGGCGTAGCGAACATCATGTTTAGGAAGTTGCCTGCATAGGAGAGATCATTGCGTGGATAAACGAATGGTTGACCGATAGAGTATTTGTAGCACATGGCGGCCACTGTCGGCATTTTTGACAGCAGGCGGTAGGCGGTAATGTCACGGTGACGTGGATTGTTCACGTCCAGAGCATCATGATAGAAAGCAGCCAGAGCGCCAGTAACACCACACAGTACGGCCATAGGATGCGAATCACGGCGGAAACCGTTGAACAGGCGATGGATCTGTTCGTGAATCATGGTGTGGCGGGTAATGGTTTTTTTGAATTTATCAAACTGTTCTTGTGTTGGTGTTTCACCATACAGCAGGATATAGCAGACTTCCAGATAAGTGGATTTTGTCGCTAGCTGGTCGATAGGGAAACCACGGTGCAGCAATACACCTTCGTTACCATCAATGTAAGTGATCTTGGATTCGCAAGATGCTGTGGAAGTAAAACCAGGATCGTAGGTATAGAAACCTTGGGAGCCGAGAGTACGAACGTCGATGACTTTGGACCCAAGGGTCGGTGTGAGCACGTCCAATTCAATAGCAACTGAACCGTCTGGGGCTAGAGTTGCTTTGTTATCTGCCATTACAGTCTCCTTAGCGCTTTCATTTTTATAACTCTTAACAACCACGGCAGAAAGACACCGTATAGAGTCTATCTTGTCAGGCTATTTTATCGACTATTCTTTGTCATCAAGAACGGGCTTGGACAGTGCTCTGACAAAAGCGGTCACTTTTGAATGCACTTTGGTGTGGCCAGCGCCGGTGAGCGATTTGTGGGTGAATCGCCTCTTACAGATTGTGCGCATACTCCGGTTGCTGTGCAATCTGTGTTCCCAATTTATTGACAAGAATGGTCTATACCTATGATGCCTGGTGGAATAGGTTCTTATACTGTGTCCCCTGACACTGTACTACCGGGGAAAAGCTGAAATCAGGCCAATATCACATTTAAGGCTGAAATCTCACCCCGGACGACAATGGTTTTCAGGTTGTTAGCGAATTTTTGAGAGTTATGTTTTATGCATTGACTACAAAAATGATTATGATTCGTGCGGACTACACAGTTACATAACTTTAGCTTTTCTTGAGGTCTTTCCTCTTACCAAAAATCAATCTCAAAAGTGTTTTCAACCATATATGTAAGATAAATGTTTAAAGTTTGTCAAACAAGATAATTAATTTTGTGCAATATGTTTGAATCGTGATCTTAATCACTGTTCAGTGGAAATGTAGCTAATCATATTGTGTTGGAATTGTAATAATAATGTGAAGCACATATACTGCCGCCAGGTCTCCGGATTACCCTGCTGTAGGAGCACCCAGCGTAACTAAATCACAACACTTTTTTAATCATGAAGGATCTATCGTTTGATTAAATGTTGTGTCTTTGTATCCTCTTATCGCTGTCTGATTTCCGCCCAGGTCCGGAGGAAGGAAAATAATAAAAGAGCTGTGTGGGCAAAATTGTGAAAAAACAAAGACCTGTCAACCTTGATTTGCAGACGATACACTTTCCAGTCTCTGCAATAGTCTCGATCTTGCACCGTGTCTCCGGCGTCATTACTTTCGTAGCAGTAGGAATTCTCCTCTGGTTGTTAGGAATGTCTCTCTCCTCGCAAGAAGGGTTTCAGCAAGCCGCCGATATTATGACGGGATTTTTCGCTAAGTTTATTGTGTGGGGCATTCTGACTGCACTGGCTTACCATATCTGTGGTGGTGTCCGCCACATGCTGATGGATTTCGGCTACTTGGAAGAAAACTTAGCGGTTGGTAGTCTCTCTGCCAAAGTGGCAATCGGGATTGCTGTTATTCTGTCGATTCTGGCTGGAGTACTGGTATGGTAAGTAACGCATCTGCATTGGGTCGCACGGGTATCCATGATTGGCTATTATTGCGCGCGTCCGCAATGATTATTGTTTTATATGTTCTTTATATGCTGGGCTTTATCGTTACAACGCCGGATATCACTTATGAAGTCTGGCGGGGTTTCTTCGCCTCATCCATCACTAAAGTCTTCACTGTGCTGACACTGTTTTCCATTCTGGCTCACGCCTGGATTGGTATGTGGCAAGTACTCACTGACTATGTAAAGCCGCTGGCACTGCGTTTAATGCTGCAATTAGCGATTATCGTTGCACTGATGGCTTACTTGATTTACGGAACAATTGTGGTGTGGGGGGTATAGATGAAACTGCCAGTAAGAGAGTTTGATGCAGTCGTTATTGGTGCAGGTGGCGCTGGCATGCGCGCTGCGCTACAAATTTCACAAATGGGATTATCCTGTGCTTTGATTTCCAAAGTATTCCCAACCCGTTCTCATACTGTATCTGCGCAGGGGGGGATCACCGTTGCGTTGGGTAACTCTCATGACGATAACTGGGAATGGCACATGTATGACACGGTGAAAGGCTCCGACTATATCGGTGATCAGGATGCGATTGAGTACATGTGTAAGACCGGGCCCGAGGCCATTCTGGAACTGGAACACATGGGGTTGCCATTTTCGCGTTTGGATGACGGTCGTATTTATCAACGTCCATTCGGTGGCCAGTCAAAAAACTTTGGTGGTGAACAGGCTGCACGTACCGCTGCGGCGGCAGACCGTACCGGTCATGCCCTGTTGCATACGCTGTATCAGCAGAACTTAAAAAATCACACCACTATTTTTTCTGAATGGTATTCGTTGGATCTGGTTAAAAATCAGGATGGCACTATTGTTGGTTGTACTGCGATCTCTATTGAAACCGGTGAAGTGGTTTATTTCAAAGCGAAGGCAACGATTCTGGCAACGGGTGGTGCCGGTCGTATTTATCAATCAACCACTAACGCCCACATTAACACCGGTGATGGTGTAGGTATGGCGCTGCGTGCGGGTGTACCTGTACAGGATATGGAAATGTGGCAATTCCACCCAACCGGTATTGCCGGAGCAGGTGTTCTGGTAACAGAAGGCTGCCGTGGTGAAGGTGGTTATTTGCTGAATAAAGATGGCGAGCGCTTTATGGAGCGTTACGCGCCAAATGCTAAAGATCTGGCTGGTCGTGATGTCGTGGCACGTTCCATTATGATCGAAATCCGCGAAGGCCGTGGTTGTGAAGGTCCTTGGGGTCCTCATGCCAAGCTGAAATTGGATCATTTGGGCAAAGAGGTGCTGGAATCTCGTCTGCCGGGCATTCTTGAGTTATCCCGTACTTTCGCCCACGTTGACCCAGTAAAAGAACCTATCCCGGTTATTCCAACTTGCCACTATATGATGGGAGGAATCCCAACTAAAGTGACCGGTCAGGCTCTGATGGTTAACGAAAACGGTGAAGATGTGGTTATTCCGGGTCTGTTTGCTGTCGGTGAAATTGCCTGTGTATCGGTTCATGGCGCAAACCGTTTGGGGGGGAACTCGCTGTTGGACTTAGTGGTGTTTGGCCGTTCTGCCGGTTTGCACCTGAAAGAATCGTTGATGGAACAAGGGACTAGCCGCGAAGCCAGCGAATCGGATATTGAAATATCTTTGCAACGTCTGAACCGTTGGAATAGTACCCGTACGGGTGAAGATCCGGTTAAAATTCGTAAAGATTTGCAAGCGTGTATGCAGAACAACTTCTCGGTATTCCGTGAAGGTGATGCAATGGCGAAAGGGCTGGAGGAACTTAAAGTTATCCGTGAACGCTTGAAGAGTGCGCGTCTGGATGATACTTCCTCAGAGTTCAATACTCAGAGAATTGAGTGTCTGGAGCTTGATAACCTGATGGAGACGGCATTTTCTACGGCTGCTGCTGCTAATTTCCGTACTGAAAGCCGTGGTGCTCACAGCCGTTTCGACTATCCGGACCGTGATGATGCGAACTGGTTATGTCATACCCTCTATCTACCGCAAACTGAGACCATGACTCGTCGTGATGTCAACATGCAGCCAAAGCTGCGTGAAGCATTCCCGCCGAAAGCGCGTACTTACTAATGAGTTGCTGGTAATCCAGTTGCGGAGGAATAGATTATGAAACTTGAATTTTCGATTTATCGTTACAACCCGGATGTTGACAGCGCTCCTCATATGCAGGATTACACGCTGGAAGCAGAAGAAGGGCGTGACATGATGTTGCTGGATGCGTTAATCCAGCTTAAAGAACAGGACCCAACACTCTCTTTCCGTCGTTCTTGCCGTGAAGGTGTTTGTGGTTCCGACGGCCTCAACATGAATGGTAAAAATGGTCTGGCTTGTATTACGCCTGTTTCGGCTTTGCGGCGTGGTAGCAAGAAAATTGTTATCCGTCCGTTGCCCGGTTTGCCGGTTATTCGTGATCTGGTGGTCGATATGGGGCAATTCTATGCGCAATATGAGAAGATTCGCCCATATTTGCTGAATGACGGTAAAAACCCGCCGGCACGTGAACATTTACAATCACCTGCACAGAGGGAAAAACTCGATGGTCTGTACGAGTGTATTCTGTGTGCTTGTTGTTCAACTTCCTGTCCGTCATTCTGGTGGAATCCTGATAAATTTATCGGGCCTGCGGGTTTACTGGCAGCATATCGCTTCCTGATTGACAGTCGTGATACTGAAACGGCTTCACGATTAGATAAGCTGAATGATGCTTTCAGTGTTTTCCGCTGCCATAGCATCATGAATTGTGTCAGTGTGTGCCCTAAGGGGTTGAATCCAACAAAAGCTATAGGCCATATTAAGTCTATGTTGCTAAAGCATAGTGCGTAATAGGTCCTGCCCTCCGCGAGATTTTCTCCGTGGAGGGCACAAAGAATTGAAGAGTATGAGTTGCCAACTGCTAATGATGACAAAAGCTTGAAGTGAGGAACCTTTAAAAACGGTTAGGCGGTTTTTAAAGGTTCCTTGAAGGGTTCCTAAACCCAAAAGAGAACATGCATAAAGCACGTCCAAATGAACCTTTTATCGATACCGTATTTAAGCGGTAATAGTTAACCACGGCGAAAACTAAAGCTTTTAAAGCTTAAGGGATCACAATGCAGAACGGCGCAATGAAGGACTGGCTGGATTCAAGCTTCCTGGCTGGTTCAAACCAGTCTTACGTAGAGCAGATCTATGAAGACTATATAACCGATCCAAACTCCGTTGATGCAAGTTGGAGAGAGATTTTCCAACAATTGCCGAATGCGGGACTCAGCGGTGAACAACTCCACTCGCAGACGCGTGATTACTTCCGCCGTCTTGCGAAAGATACTACGCGTTATCATTCCTCTGTCAGCGATCCAGCGATGGATGCAAAACAAGTTAAAGTTTTGCAGCTCATCAACGCATTTCGCTTCCGCGGTCATCAAAATGCGAACCTTGACCCGTTGGGATTATGGAAACAGGATAGTGTTCCTGATTTAGATCCGGCTTTCCATAATCTGACGGAAGCGGATTTTGCAGAAACATTTAACGTAGGTTCTTTTGCGATCGGCAAAGAGACGATGAAATTGGCTGATTTGTATGAAGCACTGAAACGCACTTATTGCGGTTCTATTGGTGCTGAATACATGCATATCACCAATACGGAAGAAAAACGTTGGATTCAGCAGCGTCTGGAGTCTGTCACTGTCAGCTCTCAGTTTAGCGTAGAAGAAAAGCGGCGTTTTCTGGCGGAACTGACGGCAGCCGAAGGTTTGGAGCGTTATCTGGGAGCGAAGTTTCCGGGAGCGAAACGTTTCTCTCTTGAAGGGGGTGATGCGCTGATCCCCATGTTGAAGGATCTTATCCGCCATGCAGGTAAACATGACACACGAGAAGTTGTGCTGGGAATGGCTCACCGTGGTCGCCTCAACGTCTTGGTTAATATCTTAGGTAAAAAACCGGCTGATTTGTTTGATGAGTTTTCGGGTAAGCATAAAGAGCATCTCGGTACCGGTGACGTGAAATATCATCAAGGTTTCTCGTCTGATTTTGCCACTGAGGGGGCTAAGGTTCATTTGGCATTAGCATTTAACCCATCTCACCTTGAGATTGTTAGCCCTGTCGTTATTGGTTCAGTACGTGCCCGCCGTGACCGTCTGGATGAAGGTCGCAGTAATATGGTATTGCCAATCACTATCCACGGTGATGCTGCTGTTACCGGCCAAGGCGTGGTGCAGGAAACTCTGAACATGTCTCAAGCTCGTGGTTATGAAGTGGGTGGTACAATTCGTATCATCATCAATAACCAGATCGGTTTCACAACGTCTAACCCAAAAGATGCCCGTTCAACACAATACTGTACCGATATTATCAAAATGGTACAGGCACCGATTTTCCACGTTAATGCAGACGATCCAGAAGCGGTGGCATTTGTTACCCGCCTAGCACTGGATTTCCGTAATACCTTCAAATGTGATGTGATGATCGATTTGGTTTGCTACCGCCGTCATGGTCACAACGAAGCTGATGAGCCAAGTGCAACTCAGCCAATGATGTATCAGAAAATTAAGAAACACCCAACGCCACGTAAAATCTATGGTGACAAGCTGGTGGCTGAGAACTTGATATCAGTCGATGATGTGACCGAGATAGTTAACCTGTATCGTGATGCCCTTGACCGTGGTGATTGTGTCGTTGATGAGTGGCGTTCAATGGGGCTGCACTCATTTACCTGGGAGCCTTATCTTAATCACGAATGGGATGAAGAATACCTACATAAAGTTGATGTTAAACGTTTGCAGGATCTCGGTAGACGCATCAGTTCTGTCCCGGAAGAAGTGACAATGCACTCGCGTGTAGCGAAAATTTATAACGACCGTGCAGAGATGGCAAACGGCGATAAATTGTTCGACTGGGGTGCCGCGGAAACATTGGCCTATGCAACTTTAGTGGATGAAGGGGTTCCGGTACGTTTGTCTGGTGAAGATGCCGGTCGTGGTACTTTCTTCCATCGTCATGCGGTTATCCATAATCAGGCTAACGGTTCTGTTTATGTTCCTCTGGCGAACGTTCATAACGGTCAGGGAGCATTCAATGTTTGGGATTCTGTTCTGTCGGAAGAGGCGGTACTGGCGTTTGAGTATGGCTATGCAACAACAGAACCTCGCGCTCTGACAATCTGGGAAGCACAGTTTGGTGATTTTGCCAACGGTGCACAGGTTGTTATTGACCAATTCATCAGCTCTGGTGAACAGAAATGGGGCCGTATGTGCGGTCTGGTAATGTTGCTACCGCATGGTTATGAAGGGCAGGGACCTGAACACTCTTCAGCCCGTTTGGAGCGTTATCTGCAACTGTGTGCAGAACAGAACATGCAGGTTTGTGTGCCGTCAACGCCGGCTCAGGTCTACCACATGCTTCGCCGTCAGGCTTTGCGCGGTATGCGCCGTCCGTTGATCGTTATGTCACCAAAATCACTGTTGCGTCATCCATTAGCCGTTTCTAGCCTGGATGAGTTGGCTAACGGTAAATTCCAGACGGTTATTGGTGAAACTGATGCTCTGGATCCGAAAGGTATTAAACGAGTGGTACTCTGCTCAGGTAAAGTCTATTACGACCTGTTGGAGCAACGCCGTAAAAATGAACAAACTGATGTCGCTATCGTGCGTATTGAACAACTATATCCATTCCCTCATCAAGATGTTCAGTCAACACTGGAACAGTATGCTCATGTACATGATTTTGTCTGGTGCCAGGAAGAGCCATTAAATCAGGGGGCCTGGTATTGCAGTCAGCACAACTTCCGTGAAGTGATCCCGTTCGGGGCTTCTTTACGTTATGCAGGTCGTCCTGCGTCTGCTTCCCCGGCAGTTGGATATATGTCAGTTCACCAGCAACAACAACAAGAGCTGGTTAATGACGCACTGAACGTTGAATAAATAAAGGATATAAAATGAGTAGCGTAGATATTCTGGTTCCGGATCTGCCTGAGTCTGTTGCTGATGCCACTGTGGCAGTCTGGCACAAAAAACAGGGTGACCGTGTTGAACGTGATGAAGTGCTGGTTGAAATCGAAACAGATAAAGTTGTGCTGGAAGTGCCGGCCAGTGAGGCGGGTGTTTTAGAAGCCATTTTAGAAGAGAAAGATGCCACCGTTCTGTCCCGTCAGCTTCTTGGTCGTATCCGCTTGGGCGATAGCACCGGCAAGCCGGCAGAAATAAAAGAAAAAACAGAAGCAACTTTGGCGAAACGCCAGACGGCGGGTTTAGACGAAGAGAGCAATGATGCACTCAGCCCGGCGGTCCGCCGTTTGATTGCAGAGCATGATCTTGATGCCAAAGCGATTAAAGGCAGTGGGGTTGGTGGACGCATCATCCGTGAAGACGTGGAAAAATACATGGCTGATAACGAAAAAGTGGCTAGCAAGCCAGCAGAAGCCTCTGCTGCTTCTGCCCAGGGTTCTCTGTTGCCACACCGCAGTGAAAAACGTGTGCCAATGACTCGCCTGCGTAAGCGTGTGGCTGAACGTCTGCTGGAAGCGAAAAACAACACCGCGATGTTGACAACATTTAATGAAGTTAACATGAAGCCAATCCAAGAAATGCGTAAGCAGTACGGCGAGGCGTTTGAAAAACGCCACGGTGTGCGTCTGGGCTTTATGTCTTTCTATGTGAAAGCCGTGGTTGAAGCACTGAAACGCTATCCAGAAGTGAATGCTTCTATTGATGGCACTGATGTGGTTTACCACAACTATTTCGATATCAGTATTGCGGTATCGACACCACGTGGTCTGGTAACGCCAGTACTGCGTGATGCGGATGCGTTGAGCATGGCTGATCTCGAAAAACGCATTAAAGAGCTGGCTATCAAAGGCCGCGACGGCAAATTGACCGTTGAAGAGCTAACGGGTGGTAACTTTACCATTACCAATGGCGGTGTATTCGGCTCCTTAATGTCTACACCAATCATTAACCCACCACAGAGTGCGATTCTTGGCATGCATGCTATAAAAGATCGGCCAATGGCGGTTAATGGTCAGGTGGAGATCCTTCCAATGATGTACCTGGCATTGTCTTATGACCACCGTCTGATTGACGGGCGTGAGTCTGTAGGCTTCTTGGTGACCATCAAAGAAATGCTGGAAGATCCTGCACGTTTGCTGCTGGACGTATAGCAACATAATCAGGGCAGATACGCGCTAATATCTGCCCAGTCTGAAGTAAACAAATGTATATGAACAGTCAATCTTTAGAGATTGGCTATATCCAGAGCAACAAAAAAAATCAGAGAGCAACTTACCCATTTTTTGCTCTTCTCAGACTTAATTATGGATAGAACATCATGAATTTACACGAGTATCAGGCAAAACAGCTTTTTGCACGGTATGGTTTACCCGCTCCGGCTGGTTATGCCTGCACGACACCGCGTGAAGCAGAAGAAGCTGCATCTAAAATCGGCTCTGGCCCTTGGGTGGTGAAGTGCCAGGTTCATGCTGGCGGTCGCGGTAAAGCGGGCGGCGTGAAAGTTGTTAACAGTAAAGAAGAAATTCGCGCTTTCGCAGAGCAGTGGCTAGGAAAACGTTTGGTCACTTACCAAACAGATGCGCAAGGGCAGCCTGTTCGTCAGATTTTAGTGGAAGCGGCAACTGATATTGCGAAGGAGCTGTATCTTGGTGCTGTGGTTGATCGTGGTACACGTCGTGTAGTGTTCATGGCCTCTACTGAAGGTGGTGTTGAAATTGAAAAAGTTGCGGAAGAGACCCCGGAACTGATTCATAAAGCGATTATCGACCCGCTGATTGGTCCTATGTCTTATCAGGGGCGTGAACTGGCATTTAAATTGGGTTTAACCGGTAAACAAGTTAGCCAGTTCACTAAAATTTTCTTAGGGTTGGCAAATCTATTCCTGGAGCGCGATCTGGCTCTGGTTGAAATTAACCCATTGGTTATTACGACTCAAGGTGATTTGATTTGTCTGGATGGCAAATTGGGCGCTGATGGTAATGCACTGTTCCGTCAGGCTGAATTGCGTGAAATGCATGACCCATCTCAGGAAGATCCTCGTGAAGCTCAGGCGGCACAGTGGGAGCTGAACTATGTTGCGCTGGATGGCAATATTGGTTGCATGGTAAACGGTGCGGGCTTGGCAATGGGGACGATGGATATCGTTAAATTGCATGGCGGGGCGCCAGCTAACTTCCTTGATGTCGGTGGTGGTGCAACCAAAGAGCGTGTTACAGAAGCGTTTAAGATCATTCTGTCAGATGAAAACGTGAAAGCGGTATTGGTTAATATCTTTGGTGGTATTGTTCGTTGTGACCTGATTGCTGACGGTATTATTGGTGCAGTGGAAGAAGTCGGGGTTCACGTACCGGTTGTTGTTCGTTTGGAAGGGAACAATGCTGAGCTGGGAGCGAAAAAACTGGCTGATAGTGGCTTGAATATCATTGCTGCAACCAGCCTGACGGACGCAGCTAAGCAAGCAGTAGCCGCAGTGGAGGCAAAATAATAATGTCTATTTTAATCGATAAAAACACCAAAGTTATCTGTCAGGGTTTCACTGGCAGCCAAGGTACTTTCCATTCAGAACAAGCGATTGCTTATGGTACCCAAATGGTTGGTGGGGTAACGCCGGGTAAAGGCGGTACTGAACATCTAGGGTTACCTGTTTTCAATACCGTTCGTGAAGCCGTAGAAGCAACCGGGGCAACGGCTTCTGTTATCTATGTTCCGGCTCCTTTCTGTAAAGATTCCATTCTGGAAGCGATCGACGCAGGTATCAAACTGATCATCACCATTACTGAAGGCATCCCAACGCTGGATATGCTGGCTGTTAAAGTGAAACTGGATGAAGCGGGTGTGCGTATGATCGGTCCTAACTGCCCGGGAGTCATTACGCCAGATGAATGTAAGATCGGTATTATGCCGGGACACATTCATCGAGCAGGTAAAGTTGGTATCGTTTCCCGCTCAGGAACATTGACTTATGAAGCGGTAAAGCAGACCACTGATGCCGGTTTAGGACAATCTACTTGTGTTGGTATCGGTGGTGACCCTATCCCCGGTTCTAACTTCATTGATATCCTGAAATTGTTCCAACAAGATCCGCAAACAGAAGCCATTGTAATGATTGGTGAAATTGGTGGTACTGCGGAAGAAGAAGCGGCAGCTTATATTAAACAGCACGTTACTAAGCCGGTTGTTGCCTACATCGCGGGTGTGACTGCACCAAAAGGTAAGCGTATGGGCCATGCTGGTGCCATTATTGCGGGTGGTAAAGGAACCGCAGATGAAAAATTTGCTGCTCTGGAAGCGGCTGGCGTGAAGACGGTTCGCAGTCTGGCAGACATCGGTGATGCGGTGAAAGAGTTACTTGCTGGCAAGTAAATTTAATAAACAAATCTTATCTATTAGGCCGCTGGAAAGTGGCCTTTTTATTTGTATGGGCAGTATTCACCGCGATTAAATTCATTAACTGCCATCCCAATAGGGCTATTTTATTTGCCCTTCTTGGCTATAAAGAGCGAACCTGGGCAGTGCTCAAAATCCTCACGTACTACGTGTACGCTCCGATTTTTCCGCGCTGTCCGTGTTCACTGTTCATTGATAAGAATGGTCTGCAACAATTACGCCTATTGAGATAGGCACTAAGTCTTTATTTTCACTTTGTTATTCTCCAATTAAATTAAACTGAATTTTATTAGTATTCTTTATTAAAATTAAATTTAATAAAGATGAGGTTAATAATATTTTCTTAAGGATCAAAATAAAAAGTTAATTTTAAAAGTCATTTCACAGCAATATAGAAATCAATATTTATCTAAATAAACAAATAATTAACAATATGTCAACCAAAATGAAATAATAGACAAGATAATTAACACTAACCAGAAAAAGATAAATAAAATCAAGTTATTACTATAGTATTATTGCTTTCATTTGCTTAAATTGACTCTAATCAAATTAGTTCTTATTAAACAGCGGTTGCAATTCTTGACCTATATTCAGAATTCTAATCTGAATCACGTAAAACCTATTTATTGTATGGGAATATAAGCGTACTATACTATTAGTCTAATTGGTTTTTAATTTACTTAGTAATGAGTTGTTATACCCAATAGATTTCAAGATGCATCGCGACGGCAAGGGAGCGAATCCCCGGGAGCATAGGTAACTATGTGACTGGGGTGAGTGAGTGCAGCCAACAAAGAGGCAACTTGAAAGATAACGGTATATTTTAAAGGCATTTATTGCTGGTAGTTACGAGGCTTCCGCATGAGTACTTTGAGATTTGAGAAAAGGGCTTATATGAAGTCAGGTTGCCGCAAGTCGGTGTCTTCCTGCTAGGAGCAAGGAGTCAAGATGTTTGATATTGTCGAACTGTCACGATTACAGTTTGCCTTAACTGCAATGTATCACTTTCTATTCGTTCCGCTAACGCTCGGTATGGCGTTTTTGCTGGCGATCATGGAAACGGTATATGTGCTCTCCGGTAAACAAATTTATAAAGATATGACAAAATTCTGGGGCAAGTTGTTTGGTATTAACTTTGCTCTGGGGGTTGCAACAGGGTTGACTATGGAGTTCCAGTTTGGGACTAACTGGTCATACTTTTCTCACTACGTCGGTGACATTTTTGGCGCACCTTTGGCGATTGAAGGGCTGATGGCGTTCTTCCTGGAGTCTACATTCGTAGGCTTGTTCTTCTTCGGTTGGGATCGCCTCAGTAAGACACAACATCTGGCGGTAACTTGGTTGGTTGCATTAGGATCTAACTTCTCCGCACTTTGGATTCTGGTTGCTAACGGTTGGATGCAAAACCCAATTGCTTCTGATTTCAACTTTGAAACCATGCGTATGGAGATGGTAAGTTTTGCTGAACTGGTACTGAACCCAGTTGCTCAGGTGAAATTTGTGCATACTGTTGCCGCGGGTTATGTGACAGGAGCGATCTTTGTTCTCGGTGTCAGCTCTTACTACCTGCTTAAAGGCCGTGATATTCCATTTGCTAAGCGTTCATTTGCGATTGCTTCAAGTTTTGGTATCGCGGCTGTGCTGTCTGTTATTGTGCTGGGTGATGAATCTGGTTACGAAATGGGCGACGTACAGAAAACTAAGCTGGCCGCCATCGAAGCTGAATGGGAAACCCAGCCACCACCGGCCGCTTTTACACTGATAGGTATCCCAGATCAGGATAAAATGGAAAACAAATATGCTATTCAGATCCCTTATCTTATGGGGCTGATTGCTACCCGTTCTGTTGATACTCCGGTCATTGGTCTGCGTGATTTGATGGACCAGCATGAGCAGCGGATTCGTAATGGTATAAAGGCTTATCACCTGTTGGAAGAATTGCGTGCAGGTAACACCGACCCAACGGTTCGTACAGCATTCAATGAAAATAAACAAGATCTAGGTTATGGCATGTTGCTGAAACGCTATACCAGCAAAGTGACTGATGCCAGTGAAGAACAGATCAAAGCAGCCGCAAAAGATTCTATTCCTCGGGTTGCACCGCTCTATTTTGCATTCCGTATCATGGTTGCAGCAGGTTTCCTGATGTTACTGTTGATCGGTCTGGCGTTTTGGAGCGTTATCCGTGGCCGCATTGGTAAACAAAAATGGTTGCTACGCGCAGCACTGTACAGTATTCCATTGCCGTGGATTGCCATCGAATCAGGCTGGTTTGTGGCGGAATATGGTCGTCAACCGTGGGCAATTGGTGAAGTTCTGCCAACTGCGGTGGCGAGTTCCAATTTAGCAGCCAGCGATATCTTGTTCTCTATGGCGCTGATTTGTGGCCTTTATACCTTATTCCTGATTGCGGAAATGTTTCTGATGTTCAAATTTGCTCGCCTTGGCCCAAGTAGCCTAAAAACGGGGCGTTACCATTTTGAACAGAAAACAACTTCAGCACCTGAAGCTCAGTAAACAGGAGTCCACTTATGTTTGATTATGAAGTACTACGATTTATATGGTGGCTACTGATTGGTGTATTGCTAATCGGTTTCGCGGTAACTGATGGTTTTGATATGGGAGTCGGTATCCTGTTACGTATCATCGGCAAAAATGATACTGAGCGTCGCATCATGATTAACTCAGTGGCACCGCATTGGGATGGTAATCAGGTTTGGCTGATTACCGCCGGTGGAGCGCTGTTCGCCGCATGGCCGATGGTCTATGCTGCGGCGTTCTCTGGCTTCTATGTTGCTATGATCTTGGTGTTATCTGCGTTGTTCTTCCGTCCGGTTGGTTTTGATTACCGCTCCAAATTGGAAAACCGCAAGTGGCGTAACATGTGGGATTGGGGAATATTTGTCGGTAGCTTTGTTCCACCATTAGTTATCGGTGTGGCATTCGGTAATCTATTACAGGGGGTGCCGTTTAACGTCGATTCCCAACTCCGTCTGTTCTATACCGGTTCCTTCTTCGGATTGCTCAATCCATATGGTTTGTTGGCGGGAATTATCAGTTTGATGATGATTGTGACTCAGGGGGCAACTTATTTGCAAATGCGTACTACGGGTGAGCTGCGCCTGCGTTCTCGTGCGGCAACTTATCTCTGTGCGCTGGTGACAATGGTGGCTTTCCTGTTGGCAGGTGTATGGCTGATTTATGGTATTGATGGTTATATTGTGACTGGCGGCTTGGATACGGTGGCTCAGTCTAATCCATTACATAAAGAAGTCGCTCATCAGGCGGGTGCTTGGTTGACCAACTTTAACAACTATCCGTGGTTGTGGGTACTACCGGCATTGGGTGTGGCTTCGCCTTTGCTGACGATGCTGATGACGCGTATGAATAAAGCTGGATGGGCATTCCTGTTCTCTTCACTGACAATTGCTGGCATCATTCTGGCCTGCGGTGTAACGATGTTCCCATTTGTGATGCCTTCAATCACTGATCCTAATGTCAGTTTGACGATGTGGGATGCGACTTCAAGCCTGATGACGCTGCGTGTTATGTTTGTAGTTGCATTGATTTTTGTCCCAATCATTCTGGGATATACCATTTGGTGTTACTACAAAATGTTCGGGCGTTTGGATAAAAGTTTTATCGAAGATAACAAACATTCACTGTACTAAGGAACATAAAGCATGTGGTATTTTGCTTGGATTCTCGGAACGCTCTTGGCTTGTAGTTTCGCTATCATCGCAGCCTTAGCTCTTGAACATAATGAAGAAGAAAAAGTCGCGAAAAATAGCGAGAAATCTTGTTGATATACCCAATGGATTTCAAGATGGATCGCGACGGCAAGGGAGCGAATCCCCGGGAGCATAGGTAACTATGTGACCGGGGTGAGTGAGTGCAGCCAACAAAGAGGCAACTTGAAAGATGACGGGTATGGATAAATACTATCGGCATGGATACTAATGGATAAAGCCCCTGTGCGGGCTTTATCCTTATTGTGGCATTAATATTCGTTGCTTATGTATTCTGGGACCCTGCTCGTTTTGCGGCTAACACCAGTTCATTACAGATATGGCAAAGTATTTTCTAATATGGTCTGTATGTACAGGTGTGACTTTCGGGATGGGTTTTCAGCCAAGAAATATCGTCTGGCGTATCTTTTTCTCTCCCTTGCCGGCATGCTTGATTTTGATTTGGGGGCTGTGTCATTTCTTTATAAGTTAATTCTGTATGTTATTGGGGCATCTAACCCATAAATTTTTTATTTGCACATTATTCCAAAGCCGCATTGTCTTGAGTATAGTGGCAACGTTAATTCGCCTTATGTAGGATTGAAAGTGAGTAATACGTTGTTCCGGTGGCCCATTCGTATTTATTATGAAGATACAGATGTAGGCGGGATAGTTTATAACGGCCGTTATGTCGTCTTTTATGAAAGAGCACGTACTGAGATGTTACGTCAGCATGGAATTCATCAACAGCGTTTACTTGATGAACAAATTGCATTTGTTGTACGGCGTATGGTGGTTGATTACCGAGCCCCGGCCCGGCTTGATGATATGTTGGAGGTGCAGAGTGAAATTACGGATATTCGTCGAGCATCTTTGACATTTATTCAACGCATTGTTGATGGTAATGGAGCAATGATTAACAGCGCAGAAGTTTTAGTCGCCTGCGTGAATACATCTCAAATGAAGCCGATTGCGCTTCCAAAGTCTATTGTCGCGGAGTTTAAGCAGTGACTGACATGAACATTCTAGATTTATTCCTGAAAGCGGGCCTTTTGGTGCAACTGATCATGCTTATTTTGATCTGCTTTTCCGTTGCTTCATGGGCGATCATTATTCAAAGGACCAAAATTCTCAATGCAGCAACCCGAGAATCGGAGGCGTTTGAAGATAAATTCTGGTCGGGTATTGAATTATCACGCTTATATAAGGAAAGTCAGTCGCGTCGAGATTCTTTAGGTGGAACAGAACAAATTTTTTATTCTGGGTTCAAAGAATTTGCCCGTCTGCATCATGCAAATAATCATGCGCCAGAAGCGGTAATAACAGGGGCTTCACGTGCAATGCGTATCTCAATGAATCGTGAATTGGAATCGCTGGAAAGCCATATTCCATTCTTGGGGACAGTTGGCTCAATTAGCCCGTATATCGGTCTATTTGGTACGGTTTGGGGGATCATGCATGCATTTATCGCGTTAGGTGCGGTAAAACAGGCCACGCTCCAAATGGTAGCGCCGGGTATTGCAGAAGCGTTGATTGCAACGGCGATTGGTCTGTTTGCGGCGATTCCAGCCGTTATGGCATACAACCGTCTGAATCAGCGTGTTAATAAGCTGGAGCAAAATTACGATAACTTTATGGAAGAGTTTTTGGCTATTTTGCATCGTCAAGCTTTCGCGGCTGAAAATAAAGCAGAGAACAAATAGTAAGGGGAGAGGCTATGGCACGCACTCGTAGTCGCAAGCGTGAGCTGAAATCCGAAATCAATATCGTTCCCTTACTGGACGTATTGCTGGTTCTGTTGCTGATTTTTATGGCAACAGCACCGATTATCACTCAAAGCGTAGAAGTTGATCTGCCGGATGCGGTAGATTCTAAAACGGTTTCCAACTCCGATAATCCACCGGTAATCGTGGAGGTTTCTGGTGTTGGTCAGTACACCATGATAGTTAACCATGAACGGTTGGAATTATTGCCTGAGCCGCAGATTATTGTTGAAGCGCGGGCACAAATAGAAAAGAATCCAAAAACCGTTTTCTTGATTGGTGGTTCGAAGGAAGTGCCTTACGATGAGATTATTAAGGCACTCAATATGCTGCATCAGGCAGGTGTGAAATCCGTTGGTTTAATGACTCAGCCTATCTGAGTTTGGCCGACAGTTGCTGTTATTTGAAGATCTTGGATATCGAGCGTGGGAAAGACAAACGGGCAAAACAATAAATTAAATCGCGCTGTTATCGTTTCGGTTGTGTTGCATATTATTTTGATCGGGTTACTTATTTGGGGTTCCCTGACACGAAAAACTGAAATGGGTGGCGGTGGTCAGGATGGTTCTGTTATTGATGCTGTTATGGTCGATCCGAATGCGGTAGTACAGCAGTACAATCAACAGCAACAACAGCAGGCTGATGCTAAGCGTGCAGAGCAGTTACGAAACAAGAAAGCCGAACAGCAGGCCGCTGAATTAAGGGAAAAACAGGCTGAAGAGCAGGAACGTTTAAAAGCGGTAGAAGAAGAACGAATTAAAGCGCAACAGGCTGCGGAAGAACAGAAAAAGCAAGCTGTAGAAGCGGCAAACAAAGCCCGTGAAGAGCAAAAACAGGCAGAAGAAGCGGCGGCAAAAGCTAAAGCTGAAAAAGAAAAACTGATTAGAGAGCAGTCTGAGGCACAGAAGAAAGCCGAAGCGGAAGCTAAGAAAGAAGCTGAAGCCGTGGCGGCTAAACAAAAAGCCGCGGAAGAAGCGAAAGCCAAAGCAGACGCTGAGGCTAAAGCAAAAGCCAAGGCTGAAGCGGATGCTAAAGCCAAAACTGAGGCAGATGCAAAGGCTAAAGCCAAGGCCGAAGCTGACGCTAAGAAAAAAGCTGCTGCGCAAGCCGCTAAACAGGAAAGTGAAGTTGATGACTTACTGGGTGGCTTAACTTCCAATGCACCGAAACAGCAAGGAGGAGCTTCTGCTGCCGGTAAAGGTGGCGGCAAGAAAAGTGGCGCTTCAAATGCCGACATTAATAACTATCTGGGGCAGATCCAGATAGCGATACAGAATAAGTTTTACGATCCAAGCATGTATCGTGGGCGTACCTGTACATTACGGATTAAACTTGCTCCTGATGGCTTATTAATTGATGTCAAGTCAGAGGGAGGAGACCAGGCGTTGTGCCAAGCGGCGGTAGCGGCGGCTAAACAAGCGAAAATTCCGAAACCACCAAGCAAGGAGGTTTATGAAGTGTTTAAAAACGCGCCGCTTGATTTCAACCCTCAATAAAGTGGTTATTTATACCCTATGGATTTCAAAATGCATCGCGACGGCAAGGGAGAGAATCCCTAGGAGAATAGCAAACTATGTGACCGGGGTGAGTGAGTGCAGCTAATAAAGGGGCAACTTGAAAGATAACGGGTATATCTGGTTTTGTTTGTTGACGTTTGTTAATATTCTGCGAATTATTGCGACCATTCCATCGTGATAAGGGAGAGATTAATGAGGCAGGCTTTTAAAGTAGTACTAAGCATTTTAATGTTGTGGGTCACGGTTGCTCACGCAGAAGTTCGAATTGAGATCACCCAAGGTGTTGATTCTGCACGTCCTATTGGCGTTGTGCCCTTTAAATGGACTGGTGCGGGTAATGCACCGGAAGAGATAGGGGCGATCGTTGGGGCCGATCTTCGCAACAGCGGTAAATTTAACCCTATTGATATCAGCCGCATGCCACAGCAACCAACGACGACATCTGAGGTGACACCTGCTGCATGGTCGGCGTTGGGGATTGACGCTGTTGTTGTTGGTCAGATCCAACCAAGTGCGGATGGTGGTTTTTTAATCTCTTATCAATTGGTTGATACTGCGAGTGCTCCGGGTACGGTGCTTGCTCAGGATCAATTTAAAGTGACCAAACAGTGGTTACGTTATGCTGCACATACAGCCAGTGATCAAGTATTTGAAAAACTGACGGGCATCAAAGGCGCATTCCGTACTCGTCTGGCTTACATTGTAAAGACTAATGGCGGTAAATATCCGTATGAACTGCGTGTATCTGATTACGATGGTTACAACCAGTTCACTGTTCACCGTTCGCCGGAACCGTTGATGTCACCGGCTTGGTCTCCTGATGGTGCCAAACTGGCTTATGTGACATTTGAAAGTGGTCGTTCTGCCTTGGTTATTCAAACCTTGGCGAGTGGTGAAGTACGCCAGGTTGCTTCCTTCCCACGTCATAACGGTGCACCTGCATTTTCCCCTGATGGCAGTAAATTGGCATTTGCGTTGTCTAAATCGGGTAGTTTGAATCTTTACGTGATGGATTTGGGTTCAGCTCAGATCCGTCAGATTACAGATGGCCGCAGTAACAATACTGAGCCGAGTTGGATGCCGGATAACCAGACTTTGGTTTATACCTCTGATCAGGGTGGTCGTCCACAGTTATACAAAACCGATATAAATGGCGGTGCTCCGCAACGCCTCACTTGGGAAGGCACACAAAACCAGGATGCTGATGTAAGTGCTGATGGTAATTTTGTGATGATGGTCAGCTCAGAGAGTGGTAAGCAGCACATAGCTAAACAAGATCTGGCAACGGGAGCCGTTCAAATTTTGACGGATACGTTCCTGGATGAAACGCCGAGTATCGCACCTAACGGCACTATGGTGATTTATAGCTCCACCCAAGGGTTGGGGACTGTATTGCAGCTAGTTTCGACTGACGGGCGTTTCAAAGCGCGTCTTCCGGCAACCGATGGACAGGTAAAATTTCCTGCCTGGTCGCCGTATCTGTGATGCATAATAATATGTATGGCAAATTTTAAAAGGATCAAAGAGATGCAACTGAACAAAGTGCTAAAAGGGCTGATGTTAGCTTTACCAGTTATGGCCGTAGCAGCGTGTAGTTCTAACAAGAATGCTGATAACGATCAGACTGGTGTGGGCACTGTTAATGAAACTAATGCGGGTCTGTCAGCAGAGGAATTAGCTCGTCAGCAAATGCAAGAGCTACAAAACAACAACATCGTATATTTCGGTTTTGACAAATACGACATCAACTCAGATTTTACTCAGCTGCTAGACGCTCACGCGGCATTCCTGCGCAGCAACCCATCTTATAAAGTTGTTGTAGAAGGTCATGCTGACGAACGTGGTACTCCTGAGTACAACATCGCATTAGGTGAACGCCGTGCTAATGCAGTGAAAATGTACCTGCAAGGCAAAGGTGTTTCCGGTGAGCAAATCTCTATCGTCTCTTACGGTAAAGAGAAACCCGCTGTACTGGGTCACGACGAAGCCGCCTATGCTAAAAACCGTCGCGCAGTACTGGCATACTAAGAGTAGTTCATGAACAGTAACTTCAGACATCATTTTTTGGGTCTGTCGTTATTGGTTGGCGTAGCGGTTCCTTGGGCCGCTATTGCCCAAGCGCCAATCAGTAATGTCGGCTCGGGTTCTACCGATGAACGCCTTACCCAATTAGAGCGTATTTCCAATGCTCACAGTCAGCTATTAACTCAGCTCCAGCAGCAACTTGCTGATTCTCAACGTGATATTGACATGCTTCGAGGGCAGATTCAGGAGAATCAGTATCAGCTCAATCAGATTATAGAGCGGCAGAAGGATATTTATCAGCAACTGGAAGGTGCTACTAGTTCTGAGGGGAGTAAACCTGCTGCAAATACAGCTTCTTCAACGGCAAGTAATACAAAAAACAGTGGCAATCAGGCATCATCATCTGTCAGTACAGGCAGCGAGAAGGGTGATTATGACGCTGCTGTTCATTTGGCAGTGAATACCAAAGAATATGATAAAGCGATTGTAGCCTTTCAGAGTTTTGTGAAGAGTTACCCAAAATCGAGTTACATGCCTAATGCTAATTATTGGTTAGGACAGCTTAATTACAACAAGGGTAAAAAAGACGAAGCTGCGTATTACTTTGCTACGGTAGTAAAAGAGTACCCTAAGTCGCAGAAGAGTGGTGAATCGCTTTATAAAGTTGGTTTAATCATGCAAGACAAGGGCCAGAAAGATAAAGCGAGATCGGTTTATCAACAGGTCATGAAACAATATCCTGGTTCGAACGCAGCTAAACTGGCAGAGAAAAAGCTTTCTACGCTGTAATTATTGGCCCCGGAAGGGTGTAATAATACATTTTCGGGGTTTGTTGAGTGCTTAGTAAGCATTTAAACGTAATTTGAAAAAATAATTATTGCGTAGTGCAGAAAAATCAGTAATATATGCCGCCGTTGCCGAGAGAAGTCACAAGATGGGTCGTTAGCTCAGTCGGTAGAGCAGTTGACTTTTAATCAATTGGTCGCAGGTTCGAATCCTGCACGACCCACCATCTTAAAGCTTCATTCAAAACCAATTTCCCAGATGGGTCGTTAGCTCAGTCGGTAGAGCAGTTGACTTTTAATCAATTGGTCGCAGGTTCGAATCCTGCACGACCCACCATCTTAGAGTTTCATTCAAAACCAATTTCCCAGATGGATCGTTAGCTCAGTCGGTAGAGCAGTTGACTTTTAATCAATTGGTCGCAGGTTCGAGCCGAGCGAAGCGAGACAACAGCGCGTAAGCGCTGGCCCGAAGGGCGAGGCCGTAGGCCGAGTCATCCTGCACGACCCACCATCTTAGAGCTTCATTCAAAACCAATTTCCCAGATAGGTCGTTAGCTCAGTCGGTAGAGTAGTTGACTTTTAATCAATGGGTCGCAGGTTCGAGCCGAGCGAAGCGAGACAACAGCGCGTAAGCGCTGGCCCGAAGGGCGAGGCCGTAGGCCGAGTCATCCTGCACGACCCACCATCTTAGAGCTTCATTCAAAACCAATTTCCCAGATAGGTCGTTAGCTCAGTCGGTAGAGTAGTTGACTTTTAATCAATGGGTCGCAGGTTCGAGCCGAGCGAAGCGAGACAACAGCGCGTAAGCGCTGGCCCGAAGGGCGAGGCCGTAGGCCGAGTCATCCTGCACGACCCACCATCTTAGAGCTTCATTCAAAACCAATTTCCCAGATGGATCGTTAGCTCAGTCGGTAGAGCAGTTGACTTTTAATCAATTTGTCGCAGGTTCGAGCCGAGCGAAGCGAGACAACAGCGCGTAAGCGCTGGCCCGAAGGGCGAGGCCGTAGGCCGAGTCATCCTGCACGACCCACCATCTTAAAGCTTCATTCAAAACCAATTTCCTTGGATAGATCGTTAGCGCAGTCGGTAGAGTAGTTGACTATTTAATCAATAGGTCGCAGGTTCGAGCCGAGCGAAGCGAGACAACAGCGCGTAAGCGCAAAGCTCCCAATAAATTATTTAAAGGAATACGAACTTATTTACTTGCAGAGTAAATGACTGTTAAAAACCTCCGGAAATTCATTTCAAATATAGTCTAATTTGAATGAATAACAATGAAACATTCTTGCATTTTAAATTATTAACCATTTTCATGTAATTAGCAGTAATAAACAACCCATTTTTTGAAATTAAAAAAATACCAAAATAAAATATATCTATTAATTTAAAATTGAATTTCTAGATGATATTCATCATTCTTTTATTTTCCAAAGTATACCAATGTATAGCTTATAATTAACCTAAATAATTTTAATGTTGAGATTTAATGTATTCCAGAAAACATTCTTCCTACTAATCATTTAATACTGATATGGCCATGAGATTATATTATTATTTTCACATCACTGATAAAATTCAATATTTAACTGCTTGTAGTAAATGTTAATTTAAATTTCATCGATAAGGTCACCTGCTATATAGGCAGTCAAATAACCGTAATAATAAGGAAACAATAAAATGGCACGAGTATATATAAACCCTAATCAGACTCTTGATATTTATAAGAATGGCAGTGTATTAGTTCCTACGCGTCAACCTTATATAACGATAAAAAACGTTAGCTTAGCGCTAGTTAAAGTGAGTGGCTACTGGTCATCCTTAGTTGGAGATTATACTTTGTATAATTCTATAGAGATCTATCCCGGTAGAAGTGAAATACTTGTACCGCCTCCTAATCTTATTTACTACTATAAAGTTACAGCCACCAATCTTGCTAGTTATTTAAACGCAGAAATTGAAGTGGGGGTTGGGTCGAATAAAAATCCTCTCTTTTAACCTGAGCTGGCCCTAGTAGAAAATATCCAAGGCGGGTCAACGTCAGTGATGCACCTCTGATCAGCACTATAGAAGCATTAGTCAGGGCATTCTATCGATATTTGTAAATGGTGCTAAGGCATACGGGAAAAAGATCTGACATACGTTACGAACAGGCATAGAGGTGATTTCACTGAATTGGCTGCGCAATCGGTGGAGCACAAACGCTCTATGTCTGTTTCATGTTTTGGGGACTTCTCGGTTGTTTTGTGAATTGCAGCCTCTAAATAGATTGTTCTATTCTGAATTTGATAGCTTCGATTGGATCTGGTGGATCGATAGGGTAGTGTTTTGCTTCATAGGCTTCAATCAGCAGAACCATAACTTCCATATAATCGAATTCAGGTGTGCCGATTTCAGGTTGATTATCAAACAGTGAGGCAACAGTTTTTAATGCTTCTTGATAGTCTTGTTCTGTTCTAATGGGTTTAATATTCATTGTTCACTCCAGCTCTACTTTGTCGATAACCGCGTCAACCCGGTATTCCATCATATTATTGAAACCTTCCATTGTCAGTATTCTCATTTACCAACACGTTTTCAGAACTGGCAACTTAAGTACATCGATGATAACAACAAGCGTGTCTTCTACAAGATGGGAAATCCTGTGATATTTCTGAACATTACCGCTTAGATATTTTTGTTCAAATGCTGGAATATTCAGTTTGGAATTTAAAATAGAAAAAGTTATAGGATGAAATAGAAAGAGTAAAATAAAAATAATTTCCAGATGTTAAATATAAATTTGGAAGGTATATTTTTGATTCAAAAATGTTGAACCACATTCTTTTTCTGGACTAGACTTTGATTAGTGTGAATTGCAAGGGAGACTATTTTTACAATAATTTAATATGTTGATTATAAAATAACATTGTTTAATTTAAGGAGAAAGTACATGAGTCACAAGAATGATTTTAAGGCTTTTTCTATTAGTAATAATGCGAATATAATTAGTCAAGAAATATATGAAGAAAGTAAGGATTTACTGACAGGGTTTCCACCAAATACTATTTCTATCGATTTATTAAATAAAGTTCTTCGCCAGTCATCAATTATATCATCTGTGGTAGCTGATTTTATCGCTACACAATCTAGCGATAATATTCTAGATGATGGTGATATAATTAAAATCACAGCCCAATTAAACAGAGCGTTAGAGCAAAAAATCACAGCAGAAGTGCCAAATGCCTCATTAACACAGAAAGGTGTTGTTCAGCTTACAGATGTAGTGGGCAATAGTGATACATTGGTTGTCACTCAAAAGCTAGCCCAGGAAATAATAGATTCATTGCGTGAAAATATTAATGACAGAGTGCCTAATAGCCGAAAGGTGAATGGGAAAACATTGTCTACTGACATTAGTCTAGAGGCTGGTGATATAGGTGCATATACCAAGGCAGAAGTTAATAATTTAATCGATGCAGTTAATAATATTCCTGTGGGTGTTCCTATTCCTTGGCCTACAGTTATACCACCAGCCGGGTGGCTACAATGTAACGGAGCAGAGTTCGATAAAACAACTTACCCACAATTAGCGGCAGTGTATCCAACCGGAAAATTACCTGACCTGCGTGGAGAATTTATTCGTGGTTGGGATGATAGTCGAGGTGTTGATAGTGGCCGTATTATTTTAAGCGCACAGACTGACAACACAAAAAGAATACAACTTTCTCAAGGGAATGAGAGAGGAAAATACCTTTCTAATTATCAAGGACCTCTGGATGGATACCAATACCCGCTCGGTAGGGATGTTACAGGCGACGCAACTGTTATATCAATTGCTAACAATACCGGCGGTTATGAAACTCGTCCCCGCAATATTGCATTTAATTACATAGTGAGAGCAGCATAATAGCTGAACGGAAATATTCTTTGAAAACCAGCAATATAAGAAGCCGCTTTATTTGAATGGAAAAAATATCGGGTATTATTGAGCAGAGTAAGATATTTTACAAGCTTCCGGTATTGAATGGCTGGATAAACTGAGGTAGTAACAAAGCCGGTTAGCCCGGCTTTATTTTTATCCTGAAAACTAAAAATGAAAAAAGGTAATGTATCCTATTTGTGCCATCATTGTGTGCCGTGAATGCGTCATAATTATGCCATTTGTCAGCTTTGTGAGTGATATTTTTTTCTTTTAAATCAAATGGCAATATATTGGGAGGTTGAATTTTAATCGATGAATCGCAAGTCCGATCCGGGTGAATTTTGCTTAGGGTAGTTTCCTACCCTAAATCTGTTAGTGGGGAGCTATTTCTTTTCTGGCTAACTCAGCTAGAAAAGCAGAGCGGTTTTTATAGTGTCCGTTTTTCTCAATGTAGCGATCTATAGCAGTTAATAGATTACCAGGCATAGTTAAATTGAACTTTATGGCCTTTGACTCATATTTCGCTGGATCTAACTCGATGAGGGCAATAACCCCTCCATCTTCAGACAAGCGAGGATCACCGATGTAATCAGATGAGTCTTTAGGGGTAGGGACATAGCCGCCGTGTTCGGTTAAAACTTCCATGTGCTGCGCGAATGCTTTTTTAGCATCCCGAATAGCATCTTCTAAGGTATTGCCAGCAAAGAAACAGCTTTCAACATCGGGGAAGTAACCGTCAAACCCATCTTCTGTTTTAAATATAAAGAGTGGATAAATCATAGTATTACCTCTTAATTTGATCATGAGCTTTGCAGAGAAAGGGCGGTATAACTGTGCCCGTTATCATAGTAATTTCAGCCCTGAAATATTTTGTGCCTGCCGGATAACACCTTTTGATGAGTCTTTTCTTGGGTGCGGTATTGTGATTATTTTTGCAACACCGGGTTTAGTTAGAGTGATGTGACTACCGTCTTGTCTGGCCTTAACCCATCCGTCAGCTATTAGGAGTTTTATTAGTTCTGCACTACCCATAAATCCTCCGTTTGGTTAATGTATGAGTATAATACCTATACATTAATTCCGTTATCAATATATTTGTAGGTGTTATGCCTACTTTTTATCGGTGTGAAACATGCTAACTGTAACAATTAGAGGCCGAAAAGGTGATAGCGGGCATCTACTTACACTAATTGAAGCTTCAAATATCATTCAGTCAATATCTAAATGAAGTGAACTAATGAAGAAAGTTTTATTTTTTATATAGATACATCAGCGGCACTATCAATGGTAATATTTATTGCATTGATAATTGGTTATCAGAAATATATAAAAGGAGGAAAGATGTGGCTAGTAAGTAACGTTGGTTAGTCCGGCTTTATCTCCTTAGATTTTGAGGTGTACCGGTTAGGATTACGATAGGTTAAGACCCACATATAAAGTCATTAGAGTAATTCATAAAAGAGGCACTCAGAATTAGATGCCTGTTGTCATTTCAAAAAGTTCAACCTTTCGGTTCAAGACCCCGTTCCTGTAGTTTTTTACGCATTTGTTCTTTTAATTGCTTGCGAAATTTTCTATCAGACGACAGGAATAATAGAAAAATAATTTCCCGATGTTAAATATAAATTTTTGTAGTATATTTTTGTGCCAAAATGTTGAACCAAATTCTTTTTCTGGACTAGACTTTTATTAGTGTGAATTGCAAGGGAGACTATTTTTACAATAATTTAATATGTTGATTATAAAATAATATTATTTAATTTAAGGAGAAAGTATATGAGTCATAAAAATGATTTTAAAGCTTTTTCTATTAGTGATAATGCAAATGTAGTTAGTCAAGAAAGATATGAAGAAAATAAGGATTTGCTGACGGGGTTTACACCATGTGATGTTCCCACTCACTTGTTAAATAAGGTATTACGTCAATCATCAACAATATCATCAGTCATTGCTGATTTTATCGCGACACAATCTGGTGATGATGTTCTGGATGATGGTGATATAGCCAAACTTACCGCTCAACTCAATAAAGCGTTAGAGCAAAAGCTTACAACAGAAATTCCTGGTGCTTCATTAATACAAAAAGGGGTTGTTCAACTGACTGATCAGGTCGGTAATAGTGATACATTGGCAGTGACGCAAAAATTGGTTCAGGAAATAGTAAACTCACTGTATGAAAATATTAATAGCAGAGTGCTTAATAGTCGAAAAGTGAATGGTAAAGTGTTAGCTGAGGATATTAATTTGAATGCGGCGGATGTGGGAACGTATTCGAGAGAAGAAATAGATAAGCAAAATAAAGCAGCTAATAATATTCCTGTTGGTGTTCCAATTCCCTGGCCGTTGCCTTATCCACCTGTCGGCTATCTCACTTGTAATGGTGCATTTTTCAATAAGTTACAGTACCCAAAGTTAGCAGAAGCTTATCCTGACGGTAGATTACCTGACTTAAGAGGTGAGTTTATTCGTGGTTGGGATGATAGTCGAGGTGTTGATAGTGGGCGTGGAATTGTGTCTTGGCAAAAGGGATCGCTGATTAACGGTGATATTTTGACTTCTGTAGCGACGCTTGCTAATACATCACGAGGAAGTGTGAAATATGGGTGGGATGATCCTATAAATATAGCAAAATTATATACAGATGCGACAGTAGTGGGTGGAGGGATATCGTGGAAGAAGCTTGATGCGGATGTAGTCATGAATTATGTTGGTGTCACCCGTCCCCGTAACATAGCATTTAATTACGTAGTGAGAGCAGCATGCGGCATAATGGCTGAACAAAAAAATTCTTTAGAACCTGAAGTGGCAGTATTAGGTAAAGATGGATTAGCAGAAAAACCCGGCTGGTTGACAATTTATCATGTAGCACCATATTCCCGCGAGTTTATTTTCGCTCGCCCGGAATATCTAATGGAAGGCATAGGGCTACCAGCTAGTTCCTATATTGATGCGCCAGAACTTCCAGATTCTGATGACAAAGTGGTTTGTCGTAGTGAAGATGGTAATTATTGGGAAATTGTACCCGATTACCGGGGGAAAACAGCTTACAACATGCAAACTTGTTTGCCGATTGAGATAACAGAAATCGGTGAGTTATCAGATACGCTAACATTCAAGAAACCTGCTACTCATTTTGATAAGTGGACCGGAAAAGAGTGGATCGTTGATGAAGTTGCAGTAAAAGCTAATCAGATTGAACGGGCAGAACAACAGCGAGATACATTGCGTCAACATGCAAATGAAGTAGTTACATTACTGCAACATACCGTTGATGTTGAAATGGCGACGGAAGCAGAGAAAATAGCATTGATGGCTTGGAAAAAGTATTTTGTATTATTGAGCCGTGTTGATGTTCTGCAAGCTCCTAATATTGAGTGGCCGGAGCAGCCAAGTAATTGAAGCCGGGTAACCGGCTTTATTTTTTTATTCTGAAAACAGAAAAAGGGTAATGTGCCATATTTTTGCGGTAAAATTTCATAATAGCATCGATGGGGTTTCAATATGTACTCGCAACAAATGTACATATCTACACACCATCGAGATATTTTCTTAATTCCCATTTCTTGCAAAGCCGAAAGCGACTCCAAAATATTGAACTACTTATTGCTGCCAATGATACAAAAACGGTTAAGCTTATAAGTAATAAGAACACAGTGTTATTTTTTTCTTGAACTAGACTTTGATTAGCCTGAATTACAGGGGATTATTTTTACAATAATTCAAGATGTTGATTATTAAATAACATTATTTAATTTAAGGAAAATATATGAGTCACAAGAATGATTTTAAGGCTTTTTCTATTAGTAGTAATGCAAATGTCATTAGTCAAGAAAAATATGAACAAAACTTGGGTTTGCAGGTGGGGTTTTCTCCGGATAATGTTCCCACTCACTTGTTAAATAAGGTATTACGTCAGTCATCAACCATATCATCTGTCGTCGCTGATTTTATCGCGACACAATCTGGCAATGATATTCTGGATGATGGAAATGTAGCTAAACTCACCGCTCAATTAAATAAAGCGATAGCACAAAAAATTACAACAGATATGCCCAATGCTTCATTAACACAAAAAGGTGTTGTTCAGCTTACAAATGTGATTGGCAATAGTGATACATTGGCAGTGACGCAAAAGCTTGTTCAGCAAGAAATAAACTCATTACGTGAGCATACTTATACCCGCGAAGAGATAGATAACCGGATTAAAACAGTCGGTGAAATTCCTGTTGGTTCTCCTATTCCCTGGCCGTTACTCTATCCACCTTTCGGTTATTTTATTTGTAATGGCTCACCTTTTAATAAATCACAGTATCCGAAGTTGGCGGAGGCTTATCCTAGCGGTAGATTACCTGATTTAAGAGGAGAATTTATCCGCGGATGGGATGATAATCGTGGTGTTGATAGTGGTCGTGGGCTTTTGTCTTGGCAGGGAGATGCAATTAGAAATATTACAGGGACAACTCAAATGATACATGCTCAGATGGGCGGTGCTCCCCAGACGCCTGTTGTGAGTGGGGTTATGGCATCGTCGCGATATGCTACGGCAGATACACGTTCAGCAAATAGCGGCGGTAGTACTGATCTTACATATTTTGACATTGATGCATCAAGACAAGTCCCAACCGCTAACGAAAATAGACCCCGTAACGTGGCATTTAACTACATCGTAAAGGCGGCATAATTCTAGTGGCTGGAGCAGCTTGCAGTAAGAATAAAGCCGGTTATTCCGGCTTTATTTTTTTATTCTTAAAATAGAGAAAGTTGTGTGACATTCCAGAACACTGTCGCTTAGATATTCGTGTCTAAATGTCAGAAGATTCTATTTTGAATTTAAAACAGAAGAAGTTACAGGAAGGAATGTAAAAAATAATTTCAGATATTAAATATAAATTTTGAGGGGATATATTTTCGATTCAAAAATGTTGAGCTATTTATTGCTACCAATTATATAAAAATGATTAACCTCATAAGTAATAAGAATGCTCCATTGTGATTTTTCTGAACTAGACTGTTATTTATGTAAATTACGATAAATCGTTTTTACAATAGTTTAATATGTTTCTTATGAAAGAATATTATTTGATTCAAGAGGTATGTATGAGTCCTAAAAATGATTTTAAGGCTTTTTCTATTAGTGATAATGCGAATGTGGTCAGTCAAGAAAAATATGAAGAAAACCAGGGTTTGCAGACTGGCTTTCCCCCAGATAATGTTCCTACGCACGTGTTAAATAAGGTATTACGTCAAGCATCAACGGTATCATCTGTGGTGGCTGATTTTATTGCGGCACAATCTGGCAATGATGTTCTGGATGATGGAAATATAGCTAAACTCACAGATCAATTGAATAAAGCGTTAGAACAAAAAATTACAACAGATATTCCCAGTGCTTCGTTAACACAAAAAGGTGTTGTCCAGTTGACAAATGTGATGGGTAATAGCGACACATTGGCAGTGACACAAAAGCTTGTTCAGGAAGTAATAAATGCATTACGTGCAGATATTACTATACCTGTGGGTTCTCCTATACCGTGGCCATTGCCTAATCCCCCTACCGGTTATTTTATTTGTAATGGTTCAGCTTTTAATTCATTACAGTACCCGCAATTAGCTGAAGCTTATCCTAGTGGTAGATTACCTGATTTAAGAGGTGAGTTTATCCGGGGATGGGATGATGGGCGTGGAGTTGATCTGGGGAGGGCGCTATTGACTTGGCAAGAAAGTACTTCATTGGCGGAATACCTTGGTCATTTCCCAAGAGGGGGAGGGCAACAGATAGTAAACTACGACGGTATTGCAAGTAGTGCGGCAGGATATTTAAAATACAACGTAACATCACCAACAACCACTGGGGTTAATTTCTTACGATTTCGACCACGCAATGTCGCATTTAACTACATTGTCAGGGCGGCATAATTTTAGTGGCGGAAGCAGCGTGCAGTAAGAATAAAGCCGGTTAGTCCGGCTTTATTTTTTTGGTTATTTTAAATAAATCTAAGGAATTACCAACTTTACCTGAATTAGAATGTGAACTATAGCTTACTGAAATAATTTCCAATTTCATTACGTTTCCTCACGTTATATATTTCGAATACCTTTTGACACCAATATCAAAAACCAATTTCGCTATAAAAATTAAAATCAATGTGACCAGAGTTTGAATAAAAAACCATTTCATACTCATTATTCCACTTGCTACTGAAGCTGGAACGCCAGTTATAAATAGACACGGAAGTATGAACATTAAAATAAAACGAACTACACCATGAAAAGATTGTTCAGGTCTCACCAATACTTTAAAACAAGGATTTGAGTTCTTAATACTAACTAATGAAGCTGTCCAAAATATTGTTGTTCTTATGATCCATGTAATTGAAGTAAGTATTAAGACTCCTTCTAATGCCATTATCAAATGTAAAAAAACCAACAAAATATTAGTACCAAGGTAAATATGTACAGTAAAAAATAACACTAAAGATAGGAATGACAATAAAAAATGCTCAAATGCAATATTTGTAGTGACATATAAAAATTGAGTATTTATAGGTAACGTTAAATGAGGTTCTAACTTTAATGACTTGACTTTTTTAACCAGCAAGAAGCTTCCTTTACCAAATAAAAAAAGATAAAAATTATCGACTAAACATACTGTAGTGAAAAATATAATAACAAAATCATCAGATAAAATATAATTTGAAGATTGTGAATTTAAAATAGCATACCAAAAAAAAGCTTGTGCTATATAGTAACTAAAATTAACAAAAGCGGATAACCAAAAATTTAATGGGCTTCTTTTTGCTTCTGATAATCCACTTTTAAAACCAATAAATATAACTCTAAGCATTACCATTATATCCTTGATTGTATTTTAACATATAATTCCAAATAAAATTAAAAATCATCATTAAACACATCATGACTAAGAATCCATTAAATATAAAATAAATAGATATTGAATTTGTTGCAAATTTAACTGGAATATAGGTAATGTATTGAAACGGAATATAATTAAATATTGATTTTAAAGAGTCACCAAACACATCTAATGGTATCAACGCACCTGAAAGGACCCATGACAAAGTATCCTTAATAATTATAAAAGAGTACGAGCCTCTAAATTTGAATGCCATACATGACAATATCATTGTTAAGTACAAATTGATAAACAACCCTATACATAACGAAATAAATAGATATATAATATTAGGAATGTCTTTTTGGTATATAATTATGAATGAAATTAATGGTGACATTATAAATAATCTAGCTAATATCTGTCCGAAAGCATATTCTGAATAATATAATAGTATGGATTTTGGCATTATAATTAGTCTATCTATACTACCATCTTCAATATGGAACGATAAATTTTCTGGAAATCCGGTAATACTTGTCAATTGAAATATAATAACAGACCATAATATATAAACTATTATCTCATCATGCGTATAGTTAACAAAACCATTTGATTTTGTCATGGTATCCCAAAAAGATAGTTCAACCGCATATAATGTTACAATTATAAATAAGTAACCAAATATTATATTCTTAGCCCTAATGGTTTCAATAAAAGAAAATTTAATTATCACAGAAAAGCCTCTCTAGATATAGCGCATTCTTTTCTTTCGAATTATTTTTATTTAGATGTATTTTTGATATTTCACCATCCTTCAAGAAGATAATATCTTTGCAAACATCCGCAATATCTATCATATTATGTGAGGTAATTAGTATTTTACTTTCATTATTTTGAGCATAATCTTTTAAAATATTTCGTAATAGAATTTGTGACTCTATATCTAATCCGATTGTTGGTTCATCCAATATCAGTAATTTTGGCCTATTAAGAAAGTGTATTAATAAGTTAGATTTTACAGATTGACCTAAAGAGCACGTTTTTGCAGGTTTTTTTGCTATGCTATTCAGGTTCAACATTTCTATCATATTTTCAACACTATTCTTATCATAATTACGTTTATATATCTTAGAAAAAAGCTCAATATTTTCATAGAGAGATAACTCATCCCAAAGCATTGACTTATTGCCAAAAACGATACCAAGATTAGATAAAAGATTAAGAGGTCTTCCATTTGAATCAATACCAAAAACAGTAATATTTCCAGAATTTGGAGTTAAAATACCGGAAATCAGCTTTATTAAAGTTGTTTTTCCGGCGCCATTCCTCCCCAGTAATCCTATAATCTTGCTATCGTCAAATATTTCAATATTTATATTTTCAAATAAAACTATTTCTATTTCATTTAATGAAAATATATTTTTAAAAATATTTTTTTTAATTTCTCTACTTTTATAACTAAAGCATAAATCAGTAATTTTTATCATTTTAATTCACTGTTTTTGTAAGTAATATGTCATTGTCATGCATGATATATTCTTTTACTTTACTATTTTCACCATAAACAATAAATTCTTCTTTATCTAGATTCATTATTCTTTTCGCATAATCTTGATCCTAAAATAACCTATTTAATACTTCACCAGTTTCTAAATGCCAACTTAAAATATAGCAACTGTAACTTAATTTATAGTAAAATTAATATTTGTTGTCAAATTAGAAAACCTGTTTGTTAACAAAAATGTTGAATCACATCACAAAGCAGACTCCTTATTAGATGCTATATTTACTCTTTTATGTAAAATGTTAAAACCACCGGCTTCGAGATAAAGATAGTTTGTCTTTCAAAGTCGAAATGGTATATCGTGTTTTATATTTAAAAAACATTAATCATACCCGATTTTTATCTTTATTAATGCGGTATTACTGGCAGTCTTGAGTCGTTTTTATCAGTCGCTACCCTTTATGTTTTTTAGGATAATCAAGCTTTTTTCAGAGCTTAAATCTTGCCACATTAACTGTTTTGTCCGCTTTTTTATTTTGTTATCTTTTATGTCTTTGTTCATGAAATAACGGCGAGAAAACGCTTAAATACCAGTTATTCGGATAATGTTTTTTTGTGTTTTAATTTCTTTTTAACTCATTGCTAATGGTTAATGGACTTCGATTAAATTCAATTAACACTTTTTTTAAAAGTGCATTTATTATTGATTTTAATTCGTTATTAAAAAGAGGGTAAGCCGGTAAAACGATTCTCATGCTTGGGATTTCCTTATTTTTTAATTAAAAAATAATTTAATAAATAGCTTTAATAAAACAGATTTTATAAATATAATAATGTTTTCTGTTTAGCCATCCTATCATAGATAAAATATCTCGCGATAAATTACTATAAATTGATCATTTTGTTTAGTATATTAAACAAATCTGGGCAAATTTTCGGACTGAAAACCAAAATTATCGCTTTTTAAAACCATATACTAAACAGAGAGTCAAAGTAATGAACCAGTATATTGATTTTAATTCAACCATTTATCCATTCCCACCTAAACCTGCCTTTCTCAGTAAGGATGAAAAAAAACATTACCGTGAAAAAATTAAACGCCTTCTAAAACAGCAGGATGCCGTTATGGTCGCACATTATTACACCGACCCTGAGATCCAAGCTTTAGCTGAAGAGACAGGAGGGTGTGTTGCCGATTCATTGGAAATGGCACGTTTTGGTAATAATCATCCGGCCTCTACTTTATTAGTTGCCGGTGTGCGGTTTATGGGAGAAACCGCCAAAATTCTCAACCCGGAAAAGCGTGTTTTAATGCCAACGCTGGAAGCTGAGTGTTCGCTAGATCTTGGTTGCCCTGAAAAAGAGTTCACCCAGTTTTGTGATGACCATCCTGATCGTACCGTTGTGGTTTATGCAAATACATCAGCAGCCGTTAAAGCACGAGCAGATTGGGTTGTGACTTCAAGTATTGCTGTTGAACTGATCGATTATCTGGATAGTCAGGGAAAGAAGATAATTTGGGCACCCGACCGCCACTTGGGGAATTATGTCCGTAAACAAACAGGAGCCGATATTCTGTGTTGGCAGGGGGCTTGTATTGTTCATGATGAATTTAAAACTCAGGCTTTAATAAGGGTAAAAGGTCTGCATCCCGATGCTGCGGTATTGGTTCATCCTGAATCACCGCAAGCGGTTATTGATCTGGCTGATGCTGTTGGTTCGACCAGCCAATTAATCAAATCAGCGCAATCTTTGCCACATCAGAAACTGATTGTGGCAACGGATAAAGGCATCTTTTATAAAATGCAGCAAGCATGTCCTGAGAAGCAGTTATTTGCAGCACCTACGGCTGGAGAAGGGGCGAGTTGCCGTAGTTGTGCTCATTGTCCGTGGATGGCAATGAATGGTTTACAAGCCATCGTTCAGGGGTTGGAGCAGGGAGGGGGTCAACATGAGATATTGGTTGAAAAAGAGTTACGGGAAAAGGCGCTTATTCCTTTAAATAGGATGCTTGATTTTGCAGCTCAGCTAAAATAGAAAATTGAATAATGAAGGTAATATTTTGTTGTATACCCAATGGATTTCAAGATGGATCGCGACGGCAAGGGAGCGAATCCCCAGGAGCAGAGATAACGATGTGACCGGGGTGAGTGAGTGCAGCCAACAAAGAAGCAACTTGAAAGATGACGGGTATAGATAATAGGATATAACAGATGAATTTTTTCAGCATTAACAACATATTAGTCAATATCCCTCTGGGAAAAGGAGGATATGATTTATCGTGGATTGAAGCGGTAGGGACGATCGCTGGCTTGTTATGTATTTGGTTTGCCAGTCAGGAGAAGATAATTAACTATTTGTTTGGGCTAATTAATGTCACATTATTTGCTGTGATTTTCTTCCAAATTCAACTTTATGCCAGTTTATTGCTGCAATTATTCTTCTTTGCGGCAAATATTTATGGTTGGTATGCCTGGAGCAGGGTTAATGATCAGCAGCAGATTGAACTTAAAATACGTTGGTTAAGTTTGAATAAGGCGGTAATAATTAGTCTGATTTCTGTGCTATTGATCGCCATTATGACTTTTAATATTGATCGAGTCTTTGGCTATCTGACTCAGATTGCCGTTACGATTATGCAAAAATTTGGCTTTAATGTTCAGATGCCGATATTGGAGCCTGATGCCTTCCCATTCTGGGATTCGACAATGACGGTGCTATCTATTGTGGCAATGGTTTTGATGACTCGTAAATATGTCGAAAACTGGCTGGTATGGATGGTCATCAATGTGATAAGCGTTGTTATCTATTTCCATCAAGGCGTGCTGGCAATGTCGTTGCAGTATGTGATTCTCTTGGGCATTGCATTTAATGGTTCCCGTTTGTGGATTCAGGCAGCTAAGGAGAACCATTCTTTGCCATTATCTCATGTGAAATAGTTTGCTAACTATGCCAGAGAATTGTTTTGTCGATTTCTGGCATATTTTTAGGTATTTACTTTAATAATTTTCATTTCTAAAGATATTTCAACTATAAGAATGGAATTAACCACATTTGACTATATCTTGCTATGTCTTGAGTTCATCAGCATTGATTTATTTATTCTCTACAAAGAATATTTACAGTTTGGCTTCTAACAGTTAGATTAAAATCACGAGATTGCTTTAATTAAATATATACCCAATAGATTTCAAGATGCATCGCGACGGCAAGGGAGCGAATCCCCGGGAGCATAGGTAACTATGTGACTGGGGTGAGAGAGTGCAGCCAACAAAGAGGCAACTTGAAAGATGACGGATATACAAAGATGTTAGATGAGAGAGGGTTATGAATTACCAGAATGACGATATAAGAATTAAAGAGATAAAAGAATTATTACCTCCTGTGGCACTACTTGAAAAATTTCCAGCAACTGAAAAGGCTGCATTGACAGTATGTAAGGCGCGTAAAACGATTCATCAAATTCTGACGGGTGAAGATGAGCGTCTGTTGGTGGTGATTGGGCCATGTTCTATTCATGATCCTAAAGCAGCAATGGAATATGCCGGGCGGTTGAATGAATTGCGTGAAGAGCTGAAAGAGGATCTGGAAGTTGTCATGCGAGTTTATTTTGAAAAACCTCGCACAACTATTGGCTGGAAAGGGTTAATTAATGACCCTCATATGAATCACAGTTTTGATATTAATGATGGTTTGCGTTTAGCTCGTCAGTTGTTACGGGATATTAATGATATGGGGCTACCGGCTGCGGGTGAATATCTGGATATGATTTCTCCACAGTATTTAGCCGATTTGATGAGTTGGGGAGCAATTGGCGCTCGTACAACGGAATCTCAGGTCCATCGTGAGTTGGCTTCTGGTCTTTCCTGTCCGGTTGGTTTTAAAAATGGTACTGATGGTGCGATAAAAGTTGCCATTGATGCGATTAATGCAGCGGGTTCCCCTCACAGTTTCCTTTCTGTCACTAAGTGGGGACATTCTGCGATTGTAAATACCAGCGGAAACAACGATTGTCATATTATCCTGCGTGGCGGTAAAGAGCCGAATTACAGTTCTGAACATGTTGCTGTCGTGAAGCAAAACTTGGAAAAAGCAGGTTTACCGGCAAGAATTATGATTGATTTCAGTCATGCCAATAGTTCTAAGCAATTTAAAAAGCAGATGGATGTGTGTTCAGATGTGAGCCGGCAGCTTATTGCTGGGGAGAAAGCGATTATTGGTGTCATGGTAGAAAGTCATTTGGAAGAGGGAAATCAGAACCCGGATAGCGGTCTGCCATTGGTATATGGCAAAAGTATTACTGATGCTTGCATTGGTTGGGCTGACACTGAAATTTTGTTACGTCAATTGTCGTCGGCAATAAAAGCGCGTCGTGGCTGATAACATTTTTCCGATGTAAAAAAACCGGAATCGACAACTCCGGTTTTTTATGTTCGCTGGAAAATAGGGTGTCAGCAATTTTTTATCGGCAATGAATTATTTTGCCTTACCTTGGTTTGCTACCGCCGCGGCTTTTGCTGCGATTTCATCAGCGTTACCCAGATAGTAATGTTTGATTGGTTTCATGTTTTCGTCGAATTCATAAACCAAAGGTACTGCTGTTGGGATATTCAGCTCAAGAATGGTTTCTTCGCTCATATTATCCAGATATTTAACCAAAGCACGCAAAGAATTACCGTGCGCTGCGATAATCACTTTCTCACCTTGAGCAACGCGCGGTTTGATCACTTCTTCCCAGTAAGGGATCACGCGTTCAATCGTTGTTGCCAGGCTTTCAGTCACGGGTAACTCTTCTGGCTTCAAATTTGCATAACGCGGATCATGGCCTGGGAAACGTTCATCATCTTTAGTTAAATCTGGTGGGGTGATAGCAAAACCACGACGCCACAGTTTAACCTGATCATCACCGTATTTAGCTGCGGTTTCTGCTTTGTCCAAACCTTGCAGAGCGCCATAATGACGTTCATTTAGTTTCCAGCTTTTTTCAACAGGTAACCACTGTTGATCAACCTGATCCAGAATGTTCCACAGCGTATGGATAGCGCGTTTTAGCACGGAGGTGTAGGCAAAATCAAAAACAAAACCTTCTTCTTTCAACAGTTGCCCTGCTTGTTGAGCTTCAGCGCGACCTTTTTCAGATAACGCGACGTCAGTCCAGCCAGTGAAACGGTTCTCTCTGTTCCACTCGCTTTCGCCATGTCTTACCAGAACCAGTTTAGTGACAGCCATAGCTTAAACTCCTTAAAAATCAAACTTAATAATAACTAAGCGCATTATATTGCCCTATGCACCAGAACAGCAATCAATAGTCTTGTTTCAAACTTTATTTGTTTTAAGGTTTGCATCTTTTGCAGATTGCTGAATATATACTGGGCAAGTTTGACACGTTTATAACGCAGTCACCAACTTGATTGGATAAGTAAAGAACAACAAATGAACCAAATTGAGCGCGAAATGGAACCCAACAGAAACCCACAGACGGCCACTCCACATCCATGCCAGCCCATATATTAATCCGGCAAGTGCAGCAAATATCATCAGTAATGGGCCGCCAGCGAAGTGTGCGCCACCAAAAATCAAAGCAGTGATGATCAGGGCAAAATAGGGGTTAATCCACTGACTCAATCTCTGTTGGATATAACCTCGGAATAGCGCTTCTTCTGCCAGAGAAACGAAGAAAATATTGGCCAATATAAACATCGGTAACCATTGTGGCATGTGCAATTCAACTGCGAGCCCTCCGAGAGCCGTTGCTATGCTTAACAATACAGGAATAGCAATAGCTAAGATTATCCATGCATAAGGCCGAATTTTGGTCAGTGGCTTTGTTGTAAATAGGCCAGGCATGCAACATAACAGCAGGAAAGGAATGAGGGCTTTGTCAAAGTTGAAATACATTGAGAATGGGGCACTGTGAGGGCCTGCCTGAACTTTATCGAGATATTTCAGGTTATTAAAACCGGGGAGCAGATGTAGGAATAATGCCACCGCAAAGGCGAGTAATAGCAGTTCAGTTGTGATTTTAATGATGTTATTTTGTTGAAAATGAATACGTAGCGCACCTAACAAAAAAATAATCGCAATAGTGGCGACTGCCGGATAAATCACAGTTTGTGTGACAAATCCGGTAATAACTGCGGCCAGTAGAACAATCAGTGCAGTAGTGCGGTGTATAGCTAATAACGCTAGTGATGTAGTAAGTAAACCCCAAATCATATATTTCCCTTTATTTTTAACAAATTAAAAAAGGCTCTGAAAAGCAGACCAAAAATTAATGATAGATGTTATTTAGTGAGCAAAAATAATAATGCATGATAACTAAATTGCGATGTTTTTTTCACTGGTCGGAGAAGTTTTTATGCTGGTAATCATCGTTCCTTAATTCAGACTCTTTGGTCAAGGATCAATCACCTTATTAAGGTACTAATAGAAATGGCCGTGATGAAAATTGGCTATACCCGTTATCCTTCAAGTTGCCTCTTTGTTGGCTGCACTCGCTCACCCCGGTCACATCGTTATCTATGCTCCCGGGGATTCACTCCCTTGCCGTCGCGATGCATCTTGAAATCCATAGGGTATAGACTCATTAAGATCCCCGCATAACGGGGAACTATCAGAAATCAATCAGAAACTTTCTCTGTTTTGTAGCAGTATAGATCACCATCAGGGATAAATATCAGTCGGTGAGTAATGCATTGCGGCGCATCTTCTTGATGATGAGAAACAAACAGTAGCTGAGTATCACCGTCAGCGATCATGACATCAATAAAACGTAATACTAACTGGCGGTTGAGTGGATCAAGCCCTTGGAGAGGTTCATCAAGGATTAATAAAGCCGGATGTTTAACCAGTGCGCGAGCTATCAGAACAAGTCGTTGTTGTCCCCATGAAAGGCGGTGAAACGGGCCGTTGGCAATCTGAGCAGATAAGCCCAGTAAAGCCAGCCATTCATCAGCAAGTTGCTGCTGGCGATCTGATACTGTCTGATAAAGACCAATTGAATCGAAGAAACCGGACAGAATCACATTACGAACGCTGATACTGACACGATATTCCAGATGAATGCTGTTGCTAATATAGCCAATATGGCGTTTGATATCCCAAATGGTTTCGCCGCTACCGCGTTGACGGCCAAATAGGATCAGCTTATTACTGTAGCCTTGAGGATGATCTCCGGTAATCAAACTCAGAAGCGTTGATTTTCCGGCACCATTTGGGCCAATAATTTGCCAATGTTCACCTGAATTCACTTGCCAATCTAGCCCATGCAAAATTGGCTGATCATTATACTGAACGATACCATTACGTAGAATAATCAGCGGTTGATCGGGCGGTAGCTGATTATCGACAGGAAATTCATCTGTTTCAGGTAAATGAATACCGTTCAGTTTTTCACTGTGTGCCAGTTGAGCCACCAAGGAATCTGCCATCATTTTTTCTTTGGTGCCAATAGAGGTTAGCTGGCAATCTGCTAGTACGCCAATCTGATCAACAAAATCTGGGATTTCACTGAACCGGTTAAGGATAAGTACCAAAACGATTCCTTTTGATGACAATTTTTCCAGTAATTCAGTGAATTGACCACGGGAAAATAGATCAAGGCCATTAAAAGGTTCATCAAGAATCAGCAAATCAGGTGAAGTCATCAGTGCCTGGCAAAGTAATGTCTTGTGGGTTTCACCAGTAGAAAGATATTTAAAACGACGGGAAAGTAAATCCATAATACCGAACTGTTTTGCCAGTTCCAGGCAAAGTTCATTATCTTTATGATAAAGCTGGATAATTTCTGCCGCAGTGCGGCCGGTATCATCTTCATCATCACTGAGCATATCACTATTATTACGTTGCCACTCTTCTTCCGTCAGTTTTTGTAATTGTTCTAGAGAGACGCGGGCGCACTTGCGAAATGAGCAATTTCGTTCGCCGGAAAGCAGGACTAATTCATTTGAAAGCGCACGGGCCAATGATGATTTTCCGCTACCATTTGCACCAATAAAAGCCCAATTTTCGCCGGAGGCTATTTTTAGTGATGATAACTGCAAGGTACGGGTATCACTTAAACGGAAACAGCCTTGCGTTATTTGCAATTCAGACATCTTTTATTCCTTTTTAAGCAACGCAAATATTTTTCCACAAATAAGCGGAATGGCGCGGAATGTCAATATTAACTTTTAATTAACATTTAATATTGGACACTAGGGGAGGTGTAAGGTACGTAACACCATAATATTCCTGGACATTCCGAATTGTTCAGTGATAATAGAGTCAATTCTTAACACAGAGTTGCAATAATCACCTGGTCAGCATTAAAAAGTGCAGTGATTTTATCTCCAGAATGTAGTTTCAGGTTATTTGCTTCTTGATTGGGCAGAGTAGAACAGAGGATTTCACCGCCATCAAGAACAATGATAATTTCGGTGTTCTCTTCGCTGGTTTCAATATTACTGATCAGCCCTGTCAGGGCATTGTCGAAATGACCGATAGAGAATGGCTCTTTAGTGAGTTTCACCCAAGGTGCTTTAATGAGCGCCAATACCTCCTTACCTTTTACCAAGCCAAGACGGTTAGCGCTTTGTTCTGTTAATGCCGCATTCAGTGATGTTTGACCATCTGTCAGCAAGATGCGGATATGTTGCTGGACCTGATTATGGTTACGGTCAGTAATTGTGCCAAAGAATTGGTTGCGGGCGCTGGTTTGCAGAGAAAAACGGCAAATGGCCGCTAACAGACTGTCGAGGGGAAGTTGGTCATCTTTTAGCACATCAAAGGCTTTTTGCTGAATTTGTGTCAGTAGATCGTAAAGTTGCAATAGACGTTCGCCATAATGGGTAAGATTTGTCCCGCCGCCTCCTTTACCTCCTGTAGCACGCTCTACCAGTATTTCGTCTGCCAGTTGATTCATTTCGTTAATTGCGTCCCAGGCGCTTTTATAACTGATACCGGCCTGTTTGGCTCCCTGACTGATAGAACCCGTTGCTTTAATCTGTTTTAGTAATAATATTCGCCGTGGATCGGCGAATAACCGTTGTTGTAATTTCAGTGTCAGTAGAATTTCGGCTTGCATGATAGTTTTTTTTAGTAAATATAATCGTAAATTTTTATAGGCTAACCCGAAAAACGCACGTTTAGCCGGTTACAGTTGTCTGTCTTTGTCTAGAATGGTACTAATTATAGCGGTATTACCCGCTATGGTTAAAAATGTGTTATGTTGCGGGCTCATTAAATGAGCCATTGTGTGAGGCTACCATGTTTGAGTTGATTAAAAGTATGGCTTTCGCCCTGGTCATGGTACCGGTAGTGACGGTCGGAATTTTAGGTTTAATTTATGGTCTTGGGGAACTGTTTAATATCGTTTCCCGTATTGGTCGTTCTGAAAAGTAAAACTAATATTTCTTTTACACCAGATGCTATTCTGATTACCCGGTGATTAACCGGGTAATTTGTCTTAATTAATCATAATCAATTCCATTTTATTCATTTGGTTTTCCTATTACAGTATTTTACTTCGAATTAAATTAGACAGTAAAAATTGCTTACAATTTGCCGATTAATATTGGAATACTCTTCCAATTGACGTTATATATCCTATGGATTTCAAGATGGATCGCGACGGCAAGGGAGTGAATCCCCGGGAGCATAGCAAACTATGTGACCGGGGTGAGCGAGTTCAGCCAACAAAGAGGCAACTTGAAAGATGACGGATATATCTTGCTATACACGACGAACTAATAGGTAAGAAACAGGTGGAAAACAAATGAAAAAGAGTTTTGGCAAACTGCTAGTCGGCGTTGTCGTTTCTTTTGCTTTGACGTGGCAAGCGTGGGCTACCGAAAAAGTCACGTTATTCGCTGCTGCCTCGTTGACTAACGCACTTGATGATATTGCGGCGCTGTATAAGCGAGAGAAAAGAGGTGAAGTGGTGGCTTCTTATGCTGCATCTTCCATTTTGGCTCGCCAGATTGAGCAAGGTGCGCCGGCAGATATTTTTATTTCCGCTGATCAACAGTGGATGGATTATGTTGCCGGGAAGAAACTGATTATTGATGAAACTCGGTTGACTATGTTGGGAAATCAACTCGTTCTGATTGCACCGAAAGCAAGTAGACTCAATAAAGTTGATATTAATAAAGAAACCAAATGGAAATCCTTATTAGAGGATGGGCGTCTTGCTGTTGGTGACCCAGATCATGTTCCTGTGGGCATTTACGCTAAAGAGTCTCTGCAATATTTGGGGGCATGGGAGAGGGTTAATCCTCTGCTGGCGCGTACCAGTAATGTGCGCAGTGGTTTGGCGCTGGTGGAGCGTGCTGAAGTTCCATTGGGCATTGTTTATGGCTCGGATGCCGTTGCCAGTGATAAAGTCAAAGTGGTGGGGATTTTCCCGGAAGAGAGCCACAAACCTATTGAGTACCCAATGGCGATTATCAAAGATCATAGTAATCTCACCGTTCTCGATTTTTATGAATATTTGAAAACCCCTAAAGCCGTTGAAATTTTTAAACGTTATGGTTTTCACCCACGTTAGGAATATACCCTATGGATTTCAAGCTGCATCGCGACGGCAAGGGAACGAATCCCCGGGAGCATAGCAAACTATGTGACCGGGGTGAGAGAGTGCAGCCAACAAAGAGGCAACTTGAAAGATGACGGGTATAGATTTTTTGGCGATGTTGAGTGAATACGAATGGCAAGCCATCATCCTGAGTCTGAAAGTGTCCGGTATGGCAGTGTTACTTAGTCTGCCATTTGGGATCTTGATTGCATGGATTCTTGCTCGTTTCCAGTTTCCCGGTAAATCATTACTTGACAGCATTATCCATCTGCCGCTGGTGTTACCACCCGTGGTAGTGGGTTATTTGCTGCTGATCAGTATGGGACGTCGTGGATTTATCGGTGAATGGTTATATGACTGGTTTGGCATCAGCTTTGCATTTAGTTGGCGTGGTGCTGCACTGGCTTCTGCTATTGTTGCTTTTCCGTTGATGGTCAGGGCGATACGTCTGGCGCTGGAAGGTGTTGATCGGCGGCTGGAACAGGCTGCTCGTACCTTGGGCGCGAATCCGTTTAAGGTATTTTTTACTATCACATTGCCGCTCTCTTTGCCTGGGGTTATTGTGGGTACTGTGTTGGCATTTGCCCGTTCATTGGGTGAATTTGGCGCAACTATCACTTTTGTATCCAATATTCCAGGCGAAACGCGGACGATCCCTCTGGCAATGTATACCTTGATTGAAACACCTGGAGCAGAAACGGCTGCGGCTCGTTTGTGCATCATTGCCATTATTCTAGCGTTGATGTCACTGATGGTTTCTGAATGGTTAACCCGTTGGGGCAGGAGACGTTTGGGAGCAACATGTTAGAGCTGGATTTTGAGCAACAACTTGGTGATCTTTATTTACAGGTCAATACACAGCTACCCACTGAGGGGATCACGGCTGTTTTTGGCCTTTCAGGTGCCGGGAAAACTTCACTGATAAATGTTATTGCTGGTTTGATACGCCCACGGAAAGGGCGGATTGTCCTTAATGATCATGTGTTGGTTGATATTGAAAAAGGTATCTGCTTGTCACCAGAGCAGCGTCGTATAGGCTATGTTTTTCAGGATGCCCGGCTTTTTCCGCATTATCGAGTAAAGGGTAATCTGCAATACGGGATGTCGCCGGAGATGAAGCCAGAATTTGATAGCATTGTTAGTTTGCTTGGAATTGAGCACTTACTATCTCGTTTTCCTCTTACCTTGTCCGGCGGTGAAAAGCAGCGGGTTGCTATCGGTCGTGCTTTATTGACGGCGCCGGATCTGTTGTTAATGGATGAACCGTTGTCATCGCTGGATCTCCCTCGTAAAAGAGAACTACTGCCTTATCTTGAAAAGCTTTCTGGAGAGGTCAACATCCCGATTTTATATGTCAGCCATAATTTGGATGAGATTCTTCGTCTGGCAGAAAATGTACTCGTCGTGGATAACGGAAAAGTCAGGGCAACGGGAAAATTGGAAGAGGTTTGGTCCAGTAGTGCATTACGTCTTTGGTTACAAAAAGAGACTCTTAGCAGTATTCTGAATGTTTCAATGGTTGAACATCATAATCGTTATGAAATGACCGCGGTGGCACTTGCTGATCAGGCTTTATGGTTGCCGAAAATGGATGTTCAACCGGGAACTGATTTGCGTATCAGAATAGATGCGTCAGATGTTTCATTAGTACTGGAACCTCCTCGCGGCAGTAGTATCCGTAATATTTTAGCGGTGAAAGTGGTTGAATTCTTTGATGATAATGGACACGTTGATGTCAAATTGGTGTTGAGTGGCCACTATTTATGGGCAAGGATCACTCCGTGGGCAAGGGATGAACTTAATTTGCGGTCTGGGCAGTGGCTTTATGCCCAGATAAAAAGTGTTTCTTTTCATCGGCAACTCTAGTCTCTGCTATAAATAGCAAAGGAAAAGGGGAGCTTATCGGAAGGTTCCCCGCACAGTAATCTTGTCAGACAAGCAATTAAAGAACATACTTGCGAATAACTTCGGCAATACCTGGCTGAGTATTATCCAGCGTCACCAAATCGGCTTGTTCTTTAATCGCATCCACACTGTTACCCATAGCGACACCGAGTCCGGCGGCTTTCAGCATGCTCAGATCATTAAAGTTATCACCAAAAGCAATAACATCTTTCATCTTCATTCCCTGTGATTCAACCCACTGTTTCAAACGCATACCTTTGCTGTTACCTTTCTTGGCAATATCCACCTGATCGAACCATGACCATTCACACGAAAGACCTGTGTCATTTGCGATTTGTGCAGTCACTTCCCGCAGTTTTACTAAATCAGGAGAACAGGTTGCAAATTTCCAGATAGATTGTACTTCGTCAATAGCATGTTGAAAGCTATTAACATGTCGCACAGTTGGGCGTTGAGATTCAGGTAGGGTTTCAGACCATTTTATGGTACGGACAACTGTGTCATACGGTTCTTCATATAACATGGCATCATCTACATACATCAGACGGTGAATATCTGTGTTTTTTAAGTGGCTGAGAACTTTTATAGCTTCTTGAGTTGACAGTGGATCTGAGGCTAAAACGCTCTTTTCATGGTAATCATACAGATAAGTACCATTACAGCAGATGGCAGGCGTGTCGAGTTGCAAAGTCTGATAAAAAGGGTGGATAGCAACATGATGACGGCCAGTAGCAATTAGCACCTTAATACCAGCTTTACGTGCTTCGTTTAGTACAATGAGTGATTCGGGTAGGATATTTTTTTGAGGATCGAGTAGTGTACCATCCAGATCCAGTGCAATGATGCGATATGACATAAATTAGCCTCATAACTATATATAATGTAAGGATATTACATTGAAACTGAATAAAGCTACACCAATTGTGCGGTGAGTTTAACCGATAAAACCAATCGAGTCGTTACAGCACAATAAAATGGTCATGGATAATTAAGGAGTGAAGATGAAACAAGTGGTTTATACGGCGAGTCCAAACAGTTGTCAGATTCATGTTTGGAGCCTGAATAATGAAGGTGAGTTATCACTGATTCAGACAGTTGATGTACCGGGGGAAGTACAACCAATGGTGGTTAGCCCGGATCGTAAACATCTTTATGTTGGCATCCGGCCACAATTCAGTATTGTCACTTACCAGATTGGCTCTAGAGGGGAACTGGCACAACAGGGGATTTCATCAATACCGGGTAGCCCGACTCATATCTCTACTGATAAACAGGGCCGTTTTCTATTCTCTGCCTCCTATAGTTATAACAATTTGAGTGTCAGCCTAATTGATGATCAAGGTATTGTGGGTGAACCTGTTCAGGTTATTGCCGGTTTGCAAGCACCGCATTCGGCTAATATTGACTGGGATAATAAACAACTATTGGTTCCTTGTCTGAAAGAAGATCGCGTCCGTATTTTTGAGATGGCAAAAGAGGGTTATCTGACAGAAAAACGTGCTGAGGAAATCACTACCGCAATGGGTGCGGGCCCTCGTCATATGGCATTTCATCCAAATCAGCAGGTGATTTATTGTATTAATGAACTGGATTCTACAGTGGATGTTTATCGCAAGTGGGAAAAATATCGGACTGTTCAGACGGTTGATTCATTGCCGGCAGATTTAGCGGGAGTTCGTTGGTCTGCGGATATTCATATTACACCGGATGGTCGTCACCTTTATACCAGTGAACGGACTTCAAGTTTGATCAGCCATTTTGTTATTTCGCAAGATGGTTCTAATTTGACGCTGGCAGGACACTATAAAACTGAAATTCAGCCGCGTGGTTTTGCTATCGATCACAGTGGAAAATATCTGATTGCATCCGGTCAAAAGTCTGACCATATTTCAGTCTCTTCTATTGATAAATATACCGGTAAATTGACTGAATTGACGCGCTATCCAGTAGGTAAAGGCCCAATGTGGGTAACGGTGTTGGCCCTGTGAATTTGATAAGATTATTGGATGTTAATGGTGATCGTATGTGCTGGTTTACGGTTTAATTTGATAGGCATTGATGCAAATAACCGGTAGGCACCAGATCAAGTTTGAGCTAATGCAACACCAAATCTTGCAGTTATTCAACCGGACAGATGCAAAAATGGTTTTCTATGTCTGCCCGGTTTCACTAAACTCATCCAGTGATTATTTCCCGCCTGCTGTAACGTGATGGCGTCACATACCTTGAGCAGAGGCGTATTTGCGTGATTTTTTCGCGACCGCTAGTAGCGGTTTGAGGTCTTTGCGCGGATTTAAACTCACATCGTGACTTCTATAAGCATGCTTTTTGATGTGCAGCGCCTTGTTATACGCAAAACGGACCGCGCCGAACGGGTTGTGCATGTGATATTCACGACAAAATCCCGTTGAAAGCGCTTTGATGGAAGCCTCGTGTGATGCAACTACACCAATCCTTGTACTTTTAACAAATACGCAATATCATCCATATAACGAAAATACGCAAAATACGAACTCAAACAGATGCAGTAGGGAGGCAGTATGATGACTAAATCGCAATCCAAATCGGAGAATGTTAGCTTTGACTTTCTTTCAATTGAGTTATCAAATGACAAGGATGTTGCCAAACATATCAATTTGTCTGAAATTCCCGCTGATGAGGCAGATCAGTATGTGGTAATAAAGTTGCCAAAAGCAATTGATTATCATGATATTAAGTTGGCAATAGCTAGTGCAGTAACCGCTGTCACTACATTCAATAAGAATAAACATCGGTCTGTTATGACCGAACCATCTTCAAAAATTGGATTTGCTTCCCGTAATGAAGCACGCCTTGAAAAATTAAAAAATCAGATCATTACTGATTCAGAGTGGCTGACTGCAAGTGAACTTAGCAAATTGGCCGGATCTAAATCAATGAATTCCAGCGCTGCGGCAAATCGTTTGAAAAAGTCGAAAAAAATATTCGCATTGCCAATTAATGGCAAAGACCTATTCCCATTGTATGCTCTAGACGAAGGTGGCCAACCGTTACCAGTGATAAAGAAAACTATTGCGCTGTTTGGAGACAAAAAGACCCCTTGGTCAATGGCTATTTGGTTCGGCACACCAAATAGCTGGCTTGGTAATAAAAAACCAAAGGACCTTGTATTAACTCAACCTGATGATGTTTATATGGCAGCCAAAGAAGAAGCTGAAGGGCCGCGTCATGGTTGATGATAAAAAAGAATTTCAAGAAGATATACCGCTTCCCCCAGAGAATACAGCAGCCAAAATCCAAAAGTGGAAAGCGGGTACACCTATTGAACGTATTCATAAAGCCGAGTTTAAAGGCGCTGAATTTAATCCTGGTGTTGGTAATGCCCGTTTTAGCCCGTTCAAAAATAATGGAATCTTTGTTCCAACACTCTATGGAGGTGAAAACGTAGGAGTCGCTATTATGGAGACGATTTTGCATGATATTCCACTAAATTGCGCCGGTATACCTGTTGAACTGAGTAAACTAGATGATTTAGCGTATAGCCAAATTACGCCAAAAAAAGACATCAAGTATGTGGATATCAACCCACGAATATTGAAGAAATGGGGGATTATTCAAGGTCAACTAGTAGAATCAGAAGCATCGGATTATCATATTACTCAGCTCTGGGCAGCAAAAATTTATCATGACAATCCTGATGCTCAAGCAATTCGATGGCCCTCTAAGCAGCACGGCGGTAAAGCAATAATAATTTTTGGAGATCGGGTGGAAGAAAAAGATTTGCATGTGTCTCTTGAATCAGAGTCCGCCGCTACTTCTAAAGAGGTTAACGAAAAACTTAGAGAGCTTGCAGATGAAATGGAATTGGTTTTGGTACCTACAGATATGACATGAAGGAAAGGCCATATATACCCGTCATCTTTCGAGTTGCCTCTTTGTTGGCTGCACTCGCTCACCCCAGTCACCCCGGCCACATAGTTATATGTTCCCGGGGATTCACTCCCTTGTCGTCGCGATGCATCTTGAAATCCATAGGGTATAAGTACAGAATGAAACTTAGCTCTATTAACTGCTCAGCAATAAATTCAGCAGAATTTATTTAATACAAGAAAAATTACAAATTAATTGCGCCAGAAACGGCCTTTGTCAGGCGTGAAAGCTGCTCTGGCTGAATAATATAAGGCGGCATCAAATAAATCAGCTTGCCAAATGGTCTTATCCAGACGCCTTGAGAAACAAAATGGTGTTGTAGCACCGCCATATTCACGGGTTGATTCATCTCCACGACGCCAATTGCACCTAATACCCGAACATCAGCCACTTTTGCATGATGTTTTAGTGGCATCAACTCACTCTTTAATTGGTTTTCAATTGATTTAATACGTTGTTGCCAAGGGCTTTGTAATAATAAGTTCAAACTGGCTTTTGCTACGGCACAAGCTAATGGATTGCCCATAAACGTTGGGCCATGCATAAAACAGTCTGCTTCACCATTGCTAATTGTTTCAGCTACCTTACGGGTTGTCAGTGTGGCTGATAGTGTCATATAGCCGCCTGTCAGCGCTTTCCCTACACATAAAATATCTGGCTCAATTTCAGCATGTTCACAAGCAAACAATTTTCCTGTGCGGCCAAAGCCGGTGGCAATTTCATCTGCAATTAATAGGATCTGATGCTGATCGCAAAGCATTCTGACCTGACGCAGATATTCAGGATGATAAATTCGCATTCCGCCGGCACCCTGTACGATAGGTTCAAGGATCACTGCGGCAATATCACCGGAATGCTGCTCCAGCAAAGTACGAAATGGCATGATATCCCGCGGATCCCATTGCGAATCAAATCCGCACTGAGGCGATTCAGCAAACAGATGAGTGGGCAGATAGCCTTTGTAGAGATTATGCATTGAATTGTCGGGATCACAGACAGACATAGCGCCGAATGTGTCACCGTGGTAACCGTGGCGTAATGTCAAAATACGCTGACGTTTTTCACCTTTTGCTTGCCAGTATTGCAATGCCATTTTTAACGCCACTTCCACTGCGACAGAACCTGAATCCGCTAGAAAGACACATTCCAGTGATAGCGGGGAGATTGCTACTAATTGTCTGCAAAGTGCGATGGCGGGCGGATGGGTAATTCCACCAAACATGACATGGGACATCTGATCAAGCTGAATTTTAGCGGCTTGGTTCAGTACCGGATGGTTATATCCATGAATGGCGGCCCACCAGGAAGACATACCATCCACCAGCTTACGGCCATCAGCCAACTCCAGTTCCACCCCAGAAGCGCCAACGACAGGGTAAACTGGAAGAGGGTTGGTCATGGAGGTGTAGGGGTGCCAAATATGGCGTAGATCAAATTCAATATCGGAAGGGGTCATAAGGCTTGACGTAAACCAATTTTATTAAAATTGGTTGACAGTATAACGGCATTATTTAAACTGACTAGACTTTTTTCACATTGGAGATGTTATTGTGATTGAGCGTAAGCAATGGACAATTAAGCAGGCGCAAGAGCTGTTTGATAAACCTTTTTTCGAATTATTATTTCAAGCACAGCAGGTTCATCGTATTTACTTTGACCCACAGCAAGTACAGGTCAGTACACTACTTTCCATCAAAACCGGGGCTTGCCCGGAAGATTGCAAATATTGCCCGCAAAGCTCCCGTTACAAAACAGGTATTGAAAAAGAGCGGTTGATGGAAGTGGAACAGGTGATTGATTCTGCTCGTAAGGCTAAAAATGCGGGTTCAACACGTTTTTGTATGGGTGCCGCGTGGAAAAATCCCCATGAGAGGGATATGCCTTATCTGGAGAAAATGGTTAAGGAAGTCAAAGCATTGGGAATGGAAACCTGCATGACACTGGGCATGCTCAATGGCTTACAAGCACAGCGGTTGGCGGATGCAGGGTTAGATTACTACAACCACAACCTGGATACCTCCCCGGAATTTTATGGCAACATCATTACAACTCGGACCTATCAGGACAGATTGGATACCCTGGATAAAGTACGGGAGGCCGGAATAAAAGTGTGTTCTGGTGGTATTGTTGGTCTGGGTGAGGCGATACGTGATCGGGCCGCATTATTGGTACAACTGGCAAATCTGCCAAAACCGCCGGAGAGTGTACCCATCAACATGTTGGTTAAAGTCAAAGGTACGCCATTGGCTGAGAACGAAGATGTAGATCCTTTCGATTTTATCCGCACGATTGCTGTTGCCAGGATCATGATGCCGTCTTCTCATGTTCGGTTATCCGCAGGTCGTGAACAGATGAACGAGCAGACACAGGCAATGTGTTTTATGGCTGGCGCTAATTCTATTTTCTATGGCTGTAAGTTGCTCACTACACCTAACCCGGCGGAAGATAAAGATTTACAACTATTTCGCAAGTTGGGCATTAATCCTCAGCAGACTCAGACAGCATTTGGTGATAATCAGCAACAGCAGCATTTGGCGGAAGCCATTATCAATGCGGATAACGAACAATTTTATAATGCGGCATTATAATGGACTGGTCATCTTATCTTTCCCGACAGTTGTCTGAGCGTCGGAGCACTTCGCTATGGCGTCAGCGGCAGGTCAATCAGAAATCAGATGGGCGTTTCCTGTATGCTGCTGATGGCAAATATCTTAATTTTTCCAGTAATGATTACCTTGGGTTAAGTGCAAATCCCGCAATTATTTCCGCATGGCAGCGGGGAGCTGAACAATATGGTGTTGGTAGTGGAGGTTCAGGTCATATTACGGGTTATACAAAGGCTCATCAGCTATTGGAACAACAATTGGCTGACTGGTTGGGTTATCCAAAAGCATTACTGTTTATTTCGGGGTATTCTGCTAATCAGGGGGTCATTGCCGCGTTAATGACGGAACAGGATCGGATTATTGCTGATCGTCTGAGTCATGCTTCATTAATGGAAGCGGCGATGCATTCCCCCGCTCAGCTACGGCGTTTTCTGCATAATCAACCTGAATCACTTGCAAATTTACTGGCAACGCCTTGTGTTGGAAAGACGTTGGTGGTAACCGAAGGTGTATTCAGTATGGATGGTGACTGCGCACCGCTAGCCGATATTCATCAGCAAACCAGAATTTCTGGCAACTGGTTAATGGTGGATGATGCTCACGGTATTGGTGTTTGTGGTGAGCAGGGAAGGGGAAGCTGCTGGCAACAGAAAGTAAAACCAGAAATCCTGATTGTTACTTTTGGCAAAGCATTTGGGTTGAGTGGTGCGGCGGTGCTTTGTGATGAGCAGACAGCAGAATACCTAATTCAGTATGCCCGTCATCTGATCTACAGCACCTCTATGCCTCCGGCACAGGCACAGGCGCTTTCTGAAGCTGTTCGGCAGATACAATCTGGTGATGAATTGCGCCAACGATTACAGCAGAATATCAATTACTTCCGCCGGCAAGCTCAGAAACTGCCGTTCAATCTGACAGATTCAACCACCGCAATTCAGCCATTGATTGTGAGTGATAATGAGTTGAGTGTGTCCTTGTCTCAGTCTCTGCAACAAAAAGGGATTTGGGTTAAAGCGATCCGTCCACCAACAGTACCGCCGGGCAGCGCCAGATTACGTATTACTTTGACGGCCAGCCATATGCCACAGGATATTGATATGTTGATGGAGGCGTTGCATGGGTTCCGTAGCTGAATTTGCCAATAAACAGGCGATTGCGGGAGCGTTTGGACGAGCGGCCGCCAATTATGATGTGGTAGCGAAATTACAGCAGCAAACCGGTGAATTCCTCATGCAACAAGTTGGTGAGCATTCCGGCAAATTAGTATTGGATGCAGGTTGCGGTACCGGTTTTTTTAGTCACCGCTGGCGACAACAGGGGAAGCAGGTTATTGGGCTGGATTTGGCATCAGGCATGTTAGCTCATGCCCGTAAGCAATTGGCGGCTGACTATTATTTACAAGCGGATATTGAACATTTAGGGCTTGCTGACAACAGTGTTGATATCTGTTTCAGTAATCTGGTTGTTCAGTGGTGTGATGATTTATCCAGTGCTTTAAGAGAACTTTATCGGGTAACCCGTCCTGGTGGATTAATTCTATTTTCCACCTTAGCTAAAGGTTCATTGTATGAATTGAAGCAAGCTTGGAGTGTGGTTGATAACTACCAGCATATTAATCAGTTCCTGCCGCAACAGACAATTAAAGATGCCTGTCAAGGGTTCCGGCATTGTCTTATTAGTCAGGTTTATCGCCAGCAATATTCTCATATATTGCCGCTATTGGGTTCTCTGAAAGGGATTGGTGCGACTCACCTTCATGATGGGCGACAGCAAGGACTGATGACGCGTGGACGACTGATTGCTCTGGAACAGGCTTATCCACGAGAAAACGAACAGTTACCTCTTAGCTATCAGGTGGTTTTTGGAGTGATTCATCGTGACTAAGCGCTGGTTTTTGACGGGTACAGATACCGAAGTGGGGAAAACAGTTGTAAGTTGTGCTTTGTTACAAGCGGCAACTAAAGCAGGATATAAAACAGCAGGTTATAAACCCGTTGCTTCTGGTAGTGAAATAACACCGGCAGGTGTTCGTAATGCTGATGCAGTGGCATTGCTGGCAAATAGTTCTGTATCTTTGCAATATGAAGAAGTGAATCCGTTAGTATTTGTTGAAGCAACATCACCCCATATTGCCAGTGATGATTCGAATCAACCTATTGATTTTACTGTTATGTCTATGGGGTTACATCAGTTAGAAAAGAAAGCAGACTGGGTTTTAGTTGAGGGCGCGGGTGGTTGGTATACCCCTTTATCAGAATCGGTGACTTTTGCTGACTGGGTGGTTAAAGAGCAACTGCCGGTTATTTTGGCAGTGGGAGTGAAGTTGGGCTGTATTAATCATGCGATACTTACCGTGGAGGCTATTATAGGTTCAGGATTACATTTTGCAGGCTGGATAGCTAATGAGGTTGAACCCGCAGGCAAACGTCAGCAAGAATATTTGGCGACATTAGAGCGGATGTTACCGGCTCCTTTATTAGGTACGATTCCTCATTTAACGCAAGAATATTTTAATCATTTAGGGGAATATATAGATTTAAAATTACTGAATAATTAATTTGAAAATTTAATCTGGTAGAATATTCTTTCAATGTCATGATGAATGATTACATTATTCATATCTATATTTTACTGTTGATGATATATAAAGGGTTATTTTAGCACAATATGCCGGAATAACATTCCGGCATAAAAATGATACTTTTCAACGATTTTTCTCTATTCTGACAAAACGTTATCTCTATTTATACTTCAGCGAGTTTTTTATTCACTGGTGTATCTTCTGGTCGATTTATATAATTTCTGAATATCTTCCTTACCAGATAAATAGGGCCTACACCCAGGATAGAATAAGCCACTTTAATGAGGAACTGGGCGATAATCATTTCTTTTATGATGTCTATGCCGAGAACACCATAGAAAGCGATTGAACAGAATATTATACTGTCGAATGCTGAAGCGATAACAGTACTGGTTATTACTCGCAGGAAAAGATACTTTGAGTTTGTGAGAGATTTTATTTTGCAGAGGAGATACGAGTTTATATTCTCAGAGATAAAATAAGCAAGAGATGATGCCAGTAATACAGATACGATACTATTCACTATTCCATTATAAGTCGCACCAAATTCCCATCCAGGAACACCCGGCATCAGTGCGGTTCCCCAAAGCCCTAGAACAAATAATAAGTTCGCAGCAAAAGAGATAATAATCGTTCTTCTTGCCAGACGTAATCCATAGAATTCGTTTAGAATATCGACCAGTAAGAAAGTTATAGGGTAAATAAAAACCCCAGGAGGCGTGACAATATTAAGGATCGGGATATGAATGGGTTTCACACCACATATGGTAGAGAAAATATAGATAACACTGAGTGCGATGCTAATGAGTAAATAGGCTTGCCATGAACGTTCATGACGGTCCCCAAGTTCATAAGCGGTTACGATATTACTGTGGCTGTATAGTTTCCGGTATATCGTACTGAGCTCATGTCTGCTCAGATCTTCTGAAATATCACTGTCAACGAGCTCTTTTAACCCCATAGTAATGGTCTTACCTGTCGCTAGCACCATGACATTTGCCGATAATTTACCATACCTTGAAAATCCCAGTAACTTAAACTTTTGATTTGCTGTCATTTATAGTCTTTCTCCTACAATGTAGCCCAAAAAATGAGCATTTCTGTAGGGTTTCCTATCGAGGCTGTCATCATTTTTCTCTTGCCGGATAAAGAACCCAATTTCCTTAGCGTAATACAATAATGGCGTATTGGTGACTAATGCGGGGGGACGTTTTATGATGATCACCTCACCGGGTATGAATGTATCTTCTATTGCCGATTCGACTTTAAGAGCCAACATGTTTGATTCATCACCAAAGAAATAGGTCAGCGGATACTCGGTAACAAGCTGACCTATTTTTTTCTCAGAAACGGCTAAAAATTCAGATTGGGGAACGATAGGGATAGCCGAAGGATTTTTATTGCCTTCGGTTGAAAGTGTTTCATTGAGGCGCTCTAATTGTTCAAGGTCATAATATTCTATTTCTTCACAGGAGACACCGAAAAAATCGGAAATCCGAAGAACAGTAGATTGTTGAACGTTATTGACTTGTCCTTCCAGGATTTTATAAATGGTGGTACGGGTCAATCCTGTTCGATTGGAAAAAGAGCTCTTGGTTTCTCCACGGGTACGTATCAAATATTCTATATTTTTAATGATATTTGTTTTTCGCTGTGCATTAGACGTTTTCATGAGAATCCTTTATATAAAGATAACAGCATTACTATATATTACTTGATGGTATTGTCCAGTGTGAAAAAACCACCCATTGTGATAATTTATTGATTTTACTTTTAATATCTTATTTTTATGATTATCTATATTAGCACATCCTATATCAGAAAAGGCTCATGGATTTACCTTTATATTCTAAAAATGAAAGTTAAATCATAGAATTAAGTGAAATTCATTATAAAGTTTACACAAAACTGAACTTTATGTTTATTTTTGTGTTGACTTTATGGATTTTATTATAATAATGTTAAGTTGTGTTGATGTGTTTTTGGTTTATCAGATAGCATCAAACAAAATATTATTCTTATTATAAATCTCTCGGGGAGGAGCTGCTTTATCCTTCGAGTTTGGAAGTGGGTTATTTTTTTAGCACTAGGGAATATTCAAGAAAATAGAGGAAGTTAAATAAACATTAGGACTGAAATTAGTAAATTAATAAAATGATAACACGGTTAAAACACCAGGAAATGGCAGTATAAAGATGCTTTGGAACAGCAATCGATTGAAATTGTGAATGATAGATACAAAGTAAGTTTTTCGATCGAAAATAGCCAGCAGAATATTGGACGTTTTACGAAGGCTATGTCGATTTGATATTTATGTATCTATCATTTTTTTTGAGCGGTCGCGATGGAGCTCATTTTGTAAAATAGAGGATATGTTGATGTGAATTCATTAATTTATCAAGGACATATATTAATGTCCTAATTAAAAATCGGGTTTTACTCACGCCAATTAAGCTAGTTTTTTTGGGTAAATATTTATCGGTATAATTTATATCGGCATTGTTTATATCGGTATTGCTTATATCGGCATAGTCAAAAATGCTATTGATGATCTTGAGCCTGCTATTGCTGAAAGTAGAGCATCCTATTTCCGCTTAGGTAAAACACGACTCCCCTCTTGAAGAACAGATTTCATACGGAAACTGTTCACTGGCTACTTCTTATTGAATAAAAATTCTAATCTAATCCATATTGTTTACTGTTGTTTGGTGCAGAAAAGACAGTTTTTTTCGCTCAGTCTACAGAAAAAATAGACAATTATCTATCTTTAATGTGGGTAATATTGAACGAATATAATTTATTGATATTTAATTTCTATGAGAAAATTCTTACTTTTTCAGCAAATTTATTCATTTTTTTGAGAGGAAGTATTGAGATAAAGGTTAAAAAAATAGTAAAAATTTTTATCGGTAGAGGATACCTATTTTGTGGCATGATGTTGCAACCTCGTACAGTTAATAGGGTTTGTAGAGTTATCCACTATTCCTGTGGATAACCTTGTGTATTAGACTTAGAAAAGTTACGCGACGCAAGAAAGTACGCGGCTTTCGTCAAGGTTGATGTTATTCTCGTCTTTGTTTTAATTGTATTAAATATCAATAAGATAACTAAAATCAAGACCTGCCTGACCTGTGATGATGTCCCATGTTGTCACCTTTCAGCCAATCATATAGAAAATAGAAAAATCAAGATAATTTTGGGGATAAAATGGGATTTATTTTGATATCAACGAATGTTTAATTGATAGGGAAGTGACCTATTTGAGTCCGTTTTTATAAAACCAACTTGAAGCTGGTTTTATATCCAGTATTATATGTGAATCAATGTTAGGAAAGTGAGATACCGATGAGTAAGGTGTTCAAATTACATTCTGACTTCCAACCGGGGGGTGATCAACCAGAGGCCATCCGTCAATTACAAGAAGGCTTAGAAGATGGGCTTGCCCACCAGACTTTGCTAGGGGTCACGGGGTCGGGTAAGACATTTACTGTCGCTAATGTGATAGCCAATTTAAACCGACCAACGATGGTACTTGCTCCGAACAAGACACTGGCGGCTCAACTTTACAGCGAAATGAAGGACTTTTTCCCAGAAAATTCCGTAGAGTACTTTGTTTCCTATTACGATTATTACCAGCCGGAAGCTTATGTGCCGAGTTCCGATACTTTTATCGAAAAAGATGCTTCCGTGAACGAACATATTGAGCAAATGCGCCTGTCCGCGACAAAAGCTTTGCTGGAGCGGCGAGATGTGATTGTCGTTGCGTCTGTATCGGCTATTTATGGTTTGGGTGATCCTGATAGTTACCTGAAAATGATGCTCCACCTGACCAACGGTATGATGATTGATCAACGCTCTATTCTGCGGCGTTTAGCTGAATTGCAATATACTCGTAATGATCAGGCATTCCAGCGAGGGACATTTAGGGTTCGTGGTGAAGTGATTGATATCTTTCCGGCTGAATCTGATGAGCATGCCCTGCGGGTTGAACTATTTGATGATGAAGTAGAACGGTTATCGTTGTTTGATCCGCTAACGGGGCAGGTTCAATATCATGTTCCACGATACACCGTTTATCCGAAAACCCACTATGTTACTCCGCGTGAGCGTATTATTCAGGCAATGGAAGCGATTAAAATTGAGCTTGAGCAGCGGCGTAAGGTATTGCTGGCAAATGGTAAGCTGCTGGAAGAACAGCGTATTACGCAGCGTACTCAATTTGATTTGGAAATGATGAATGAATTGGGTTATTGCTCCGGCATTGAAAATTATTCCCGTTACCTCTCTGGCCGCGCTGAAGGGGAACCGCCGCCGACACTGTTTGATTATCTCCCTGCTGATGGTTTGCTGGTAGTGGATGAATCGCACGTTACCATCCCGCAAATTGGTGGGATGTATCGAGGGGATCGTTCTCGCAAAGAGACGCTGGTGGAATATGGTTTCCGTATGCCTTCTGCGCTGGATAATCGCCCACTTCGGTTTGAAGAATTTGAAGCACTGGCTCCACAGACCATTTATATTTCGGCTACGCCGGGCAAATATGAATTGGAAAAATCCAGTGGCGATGTGGTGGAACAGGTGGTGCGTCCTACTGGTTTGCTTGATCCAGAAGTGGAGGTGCGTCCTGTAGCGACACAGGTTGATGACTTACTGTCTGAAATCCGTATTCGGGCGGTGAAAAATGAACGGGTGCTGGTCACCACGTTGACTAAGCGAATGGCAGAGGACTTAACGGAGTATTTGGAAGAACACGGTGAGCGGGTTCGCTATTTGCATTCGGATATCGATACTGTCGAACGTGTGGAAATTATTCGGGATCTTCGTTTAGGTGAGTTTGATGTATTAGTGGGAATTAACTTGCTGAGGGAAGGGCTGGATATGCCAGAAGTTTCTCTGGTGGCTATTCTTGATGCGGATAAAGAAGGTTTCTTGCGGTCTGAACGTTCATTAATTCAGACGATTGGGCGTGCTGCCCGTAACCTGCATGGTAAAGCGATCCTTTATGGCGATAAGATCACTGATTCAATGGCAAAAGCTATTGGTGAAACGGAACGCCGGCGTGCTAAGCAGCAGATATTTAATGAAAAACACGGTATTGTTCCAAAAGGTCTGAATAAGAAAATTAATGATATTTTGCAAATTGGGCAGCCAGCGGGTGGTAAAAGAAAGGGCAGAGGTAAAGCGGTTGCCACAGCGGAAACATTCAGCAACCTGTCTGCCAAAGAGCTGGAAAGCAAAATCCGCGAGCTGGAAGCGAAGATGTACCAGCATGCGCAGGATCTTGAATTCGAACAGGCGGCTAGTGTTCGGGATGAGGTTCAGGCATTGCGAGAGCAATTTATTGCCAATTCTTAATTAACCAAGGTTTTGCAGGGTATTCTCTAACGCCTGATGCAATAATTCACGGTCGTGGCGATAGGGAACATCCTGTGCTTCGAGTATTTGCTGAGTAATAATCCGGTCGTTAAGCTCGCTGATATTTGTGCACGGGCCAACAATTACCGCATCAATTATCCGGCTGCCAATTTTGTTTTCCATTATTTCCAGCTTATCTTTCAGTGTCAGTTCAGCGGCCGCGGCACTGAGTTCTTTGCCAAGGTTACCGATATAAATCATATTGGCGTTGCTACGGCGCAGTGCTTGGGTGAGATCTTCAAGCAGAAGCAATGGCATCAGACTGGTGAAGAAGCTGCCAGGGCCGATAATAATCAGATCTGCTTGAGTGATAGCATCCAATGCCTCTTTTGTTGCGGCCGCAGGTGGATAAAGCATCAACTCCTGAGGAATACAATTCAATTGATCAACATTAACTTCGCCATAAATGGTGTTGCCTTGATCATCTATCGCCATCAGGTCAACGGGCTGCTCAGACATTGGAATAAGATGAGCATTAACTTTCAACAAACTGCGGATTAAATTAATTGCCTCAAGGGGTCTGATACTTAGATGATCTAACGCTTTAAGCATCAGATTCCCCAGATTATGCCCTGCCAGTTCGCCATTGCCACTGAAACGGTATTCGAACATTGCCGACGCGACACTGGGTTCGGTAATAAGCTGATTTAAACAATTGCGGGTATCACCCCAGGCAATACCACCTTCTGAACGCCGGATCCTGCCGGTTGAGCCGCCATTATCTGTCGTGGTGACAATGCCTGTTAGGCGAGAGCCTAGTGATGAAAGAGAGGACATAACGCGTCCAAGGCCATGACCTCCGCCTAAGGCAACTACCCGATCTAAATCGGCTAATGTGCGGTTTCGCATAGAATTCCTATTACTGACTGAGCATATATTCGCTGAATAATTTTAGCGTAATTTATTATAAAACACGATTAACCGAACAAATGTTATGATTGGGTACAATGTTTTAACTGATCACAAATAGAAATTGTCCTTGGATTCGCTCCCTTGCCGTCGCGATGCATCTTGAAATCCATAAGGTATATATTCAATTATATAACGAAAGTAGGTATTCGCATTTTTCTTTGTTAAGCGCTAAAATCCATATCACAGAGGGTCGTTTTACATTAAATCATATACCCTATGGAATTAACTCCTAGCCTCTGCATCTAAGTCACTTTTTACACAGCGATATGATGTTTTGGCCGTGACCACTGAGTCACCAGGATGTGAGGCAGAAATGCCCACGTCTCCCATGTTTGGAAAGGTGTTATGGTGAAACAACTCACAGATGCTTTTGCCCGCAAATTTTACTATTTGCGGCTATCAATCACCGATGTATGTAATTTTCGGTGCACTTATTGTTTGCCGGAGGGTTATAAACCCCGTGGACATCACTCCTTTTTGACATTACCCGAAATCCGTCTTGTTGGCCGGGCATTTGCCGATCTGGGTACCGAGAAAATCCGTTTGACGGGGGGTGAACCGACCATGCGCCGCGATTTCACCGATATTATTTCCGTCATACGTGAAAATAAGTTGATTAAAACCCTCGCGGTAACCACTAACGGTTATCGAATGGAGCGAGATATTGCTAAGTGGAAAGAGGCGGGTTTAACCGCAGTGAATGTCAGTATGGATTCGCTTGATCCCCGCCAATTTCATGCGATTACCGGGCAGGACAAATTTTTTCAGGTGATGCGTGGTATTGATGCAGCATTTGCGGCGGGTTTTAGTAAAGTGAAAGTCAACGTGGTGCTGATGAAAAATGTTAACGATATCAGCCTGTCGGCTTTCCTGCATTGGATAAAAGATCGTCCGATTCAACTAAGATTTATCGAATTGATGGAAACGGGTGACGGTGGTGAAATGTTTCGCCAATACCACATTTCGGGGGAAATTATCCGGGAACGCCTGCTGCTCGATGGCTGGCATTTGCTTCAACGTTCACGCAGTGATGGCCCTGCACAGGTTTTTAGCCATCCTGATTATCAGGGAGAAGTGGGTTTAATTATGCCTTATGAGAAAAATTTTTGTCAGAGTTGTAATCGATTACGTGTTTCTTCAATAGGTCATCTTCATTTATGCCTGTTTGGTGAACAGGGGATACCACTGCGTGACTTATTGGCGAGTGAAAAACAACTCGATGATCTGAAATTGCGTATTCAGGATGGATTGCGGCATAAACGGGAAACCCATTTTCTTCATCAAGGTGACAGCGGTATCACGCCAAATCTTTCCGTCATCGGCGGTTAATTTACCGTCTGGATATTGTTGTTTTTTCAGGAGCTGAGAATGTCTCAATTAACCCACATCAATTCTACCGGTGAAGCGCATATGGTTGATGTTTCTGCTAAAGCTGAAACATCACGCGAGGCACGGGCAGAAGCGTTTGTTGGAATGAAGCCGGAAACACTGGCGATGATTATTGAAGGTCGCCATCACAAAGGTGATGTATTTGCCACCGCGAGGATTGCGGGTATCCAAGCAGCCAAGCGCACATGGGAATTAATTCCGCTGTGTCATCCATTACTGCTCACTAAAGTAGAAGTCCAGTTGGAAGCTCAGACAAAATATAACCGGGTCAGAATTGAATCCTGTTGTCGTCTGACTGGGAAAACCGGTGTTGAAATGGAGGCCCTGACAGCGGCGTCAGTCGCGGCTTTGACAATTTACGATATGTGTAAAGCGGTACAGAAAGATATGGTCATTGGGCCAGTGCGTTTACTGGAGAAAATCGGTGGTAAATTAGGTCATTTTAAGGTGGAGCAATGATTAAGGTCCTGTTTTTTGCTCAGGTACGTGAGCTGGTAGGTACTGATTCACTGGATCTCGATAATCGTTACACAACCGTTGACAGTTTGAGAATGGCGTTAATATCAAAGGGAGAACGTTGGGCTCTGGCGTTGGAAAATGGAAAATTGTTGTCAGCGGTAAACCAATCTCTGGTTCATGGCGGGCACCGATTACAGGATGGCGATGAAGTGGCCTTTTTCCCGCCGGTGACTGGGGGATAATAAATGGAAAACACCCGCATTTTCGTTGGGCCGGAGAATTTCAAGCTAGGGGATGAATATCAATGGCTTGCTCAATGTGCTGAAGATGGTGCTATTGTCACTTTCACTGGCAAAGTCCGCAATCATAATTTGGGAGATAATGTCGGGGCGCTGAGATTGGAACATTATCCGGGAATGACGGAAAAAACATTACGGCGTATTGTCACCGAAGCACGCAGTCGCTGGCCGTTGCAGCGAATCAGTGTTGTCCATCGGGTTGGTACATTGTATCCGGGTGATGAGATCGTGTTTGTGGGTGTGACCGGTGCTCATCGTCATATGGCTTTTGAAGCAGCTGAATTTATTATGGATTTTTTGAAAACGCAGGCACCTTTCTGGAAAAAGGAGTTCTTGCCTGATGGTGAACGTTGGGTTGAATCCCGAGAGAGCGATCAGGAAGCCGTGAAACGCTGGTGATGAAAGTATTGGTTAAATTCTGCGAAACGCTTCGAAAAAGGATTGAATAAAAGGATTACTATATGAGTAATTATTGAATAGTGAATTGTTTTGTTTATATTCTATGATGTTTTGTTTATATTCTATGATAATGTATAAAACTTGAGTGGGTTGTTGGTACTGAACAACCTAGTTCTTTAATATCGTTATAAAAGGTAAGCTTCATGGATCGATATCCACGCTCTAATGGTTCGATAATCCAGCAAGCTGGAACCGGCCTACAAACTTATATGGCCCAGGTTTATGGTTGGATGACTTGTGGTCTGTTGTTAACCGCGTTTGTGGCTTGGTATGTGTCACAAAATCAGAATGTTGTTTTATATATTTTCTCAAATTCAATACTATTTTATGGGTTGATTATTGCTCAGTTTGGGTTGGTTTTCGTCCTCTCTGGCATGATTAACCGCATAGGAGCTTCGTTAGCCACAGGGTTGTTTATGCTCTATTCAGCTCTGACCGGCCTGACGCTTTCCAGTATTTTCGTTATCTATACTATTGGCTCCGTTGCGAGCACTTTTGTCGTGACGGCCGGGATGTTTGGTGCGCTGAGTTTTTATGGCTATACCACCAAACGTAGCCTGAGTGGCCTTGGTAGCTTCTTATTTATGGGGCTAATCGGCATCATTTTGGCTTCTCTGATTAATTTATGGTTAAAGAGTGAAGCGTTGACGTGGGCGGTAACCTACATTGGTGTCGTTATTTTTGCGGGCTTAACCGCTTACGACACTCAGAAGCTGAAAGAGATGGGTGAAGATTTGGATGTGAATGACAAAGAGAATTTGCGTAAATTTTCTATTGTTGGTGCATTGACGCTGTATTTAGACTTCATCAATATGTTCTTGATGTTATTGCGTATTTTTGGCGATCGCCGTTAATTGATATTTTCAGTGTAGCTAAAGTAACTTTAGCTACACTGAGTTTTAGGTTTATTTTCTAATAACAAAGAATTATATTGCTTTATTGATCTAAAAATTCACAATTATACCCTATGGATTTCAAGATGGATCGCGGCGGCAAGGGAGCGAATCCCCAGGAGCATAGATAACGATGTGACCGGGGTGAGTGAGTGCAGCCAACAAAGAAGCAACTTGAAAGATGACGGGTATATATTTTTATGAATTGTGCTGGCGCTTATATTAAAAAAGTATTTATGGAATTAATAATATCTGAATAACAGGTGTGGTTATTTTGCATACCGAGTGATTCTTTTAAATTGGTTTAACAGTTGATGGTGAGAAATATCTATGAAGCATGTCTTGAATGCGGATTAACTCCACGTAATTCATATTTAACCTCAGCTTTGTTTAAAAATATCGATATCACAATCCCGTAAATTCAAGCTCGGTTTTTTTAGGTTGGAATGTATAAGCAATTTTAGACATGCCTGACGATCTCCACTATTTTGTTTTCTTTAGCAAAAGCTTTGATCGTATCTCAGGCGCTTAATTCCCTTCTTAAGCAAATCTCAGGTTATTTACTGAGACATTATTACTTCAAATATAATAATGTTTTGTTATTATTAAATAAGTAGTGTAATTATAATGGTTAATATGGATTTTATATAAATTATTTATGATTAATTGATTTTTGATTCATGGTAATATAAATTGCTACAAAGGGAAGGTTTATTATATAGGAGCCATGATTCACGATATTCTTACAAGAGAATTCAATGGGGTTTATTATATGAACAATAATAAATTTATGAATTACAAGAAAATTATTAACATCTCAGAAAGTGATTGGGAAAATGCAGAAAATAATAAGATATCAGGTTTAGATGTAAAGGTATCTGGTATAAATTATATGACAGACCAATATGGCCGAGAGTTTCATCATTTCTGTACTACATCATATCTTGGTCTGGATTATCATAAAGATATATTAAATGGTGCTATAGACGCGATAAAAGAAACTGGGTCACTTCGTATACCTAACTCGAAGAATAGGTGTAAACTTTCCATCTTGGAAGATTATGAACGGGAATTGTCAGCGTTATTTAATGCCGAATGTTTAAGTACATTATCATGTAGTTCTGCAAGTTCAGGTATATTGCCTTTGCTTGCATCGGGTGTTTTCACTGGAAACGTAAACCCTGTGATGGTATTTGACAAATATTCTCATTATTCTATGAATCATTTAAAACCATCATGTGCTGATGAAACAGAGGTGATAACAGCCCCACATAACGATATGGGTTATCTTGAAGATATATGTAAAATACATAAGAAAGTGGTTTATGTAGCAGATGGTGTATATAGTATGGGAGGTGTTGCTGACATAAGTTCAATAATGTATTTAAAAGAGCGATATGGGTTATTCACCTACTTGGATGATTCACATGCTTTATCTGCTATAGGAGATAAAGGCTGTGGATATGTAAGGTCACATATTAAGGAGCTGGATGAGGACTCCATTATCGTTGCTTCTTTGGCTAAATCATTTGCAGCCAGTGGTGGTTTAGTCATGTTGGGTAGTCGTAATCAAAAGAAACTCATTCATCGCTATGGTGGCCCGAGTAATTGGTCTCAGAGCTTAAATTCAGCGGCAATAGGAGCTGGAAGAGCTTCAATTAGGATACATTACAAGCCTGAGCTTAAAGAGCTTCAGGAAAAATTGAAAAAAAAATATACAATTATTTGACAGTTTAATAACTACAGATCAATTTGGCAGTTCGACTGCAATACGATTAATTCAATGTGGTGATGCTTCGTTGGCAAATAAAACGGCTGCATTTCTAGCTGAAAATGGCTTTTTTACATCGTCAGTTTTTTTCCCTGTCGTTCCTCAAGGGCGGGCTGCAATTAGAGTGACTCTCAGAGCTGATATGGATAGTGATTTAATTAAACGATTTTGTTATTTAATTACTGATTTCTTAAGAGAGTCCTTATATCAAGAGAGTGCCACTTTAAACTCCCTAATAAGTGTAGCGTAAAGAAGACAATTTTATTGTGGGGAGGGGATAAAAATCTCATACCCCATATTAAATCTTCTTATTAAAATTATTTTCCAAGTGTACAAGACAATTATCGGTTAATAAAAATGAAAAAAAATTTATTATTAATACCATGTATATCCATTTTTATAGCCCAACTTGGTATGACCATGTATCTCCCTGCTGTACCTGAAATCGCGTCAGACTTACACTTAAATATAAACCATACTTCATGGATGCTTTCATCATACTTAATTGGAATGGCTTCATTAATGCTGGTGTGGGGCGGAATATGTGATATTTGGGGGGGAAAGAAATCAATGTTTTTTGCTCTTATTATATTATTTGCATGTAGTGTTGGTGTGACGCTATCAACTAATATTTATTCTTTGATTTTAATTAGGTTCTTTCAGGGTGTTGGCGCTGGTGGAGTTTCTGTTATTGCCCGATCAATTTTGCGTGATAATTTTAGAGGAGATGAGTTGGCAAAAGCATTATCTTACTTATCTATAGCATTTGTCATTTCTTTGGGCATTGGGCAATCGATAGGTTCTGTTATACTGACTATTCTGGGATGGAAATCTATATTTTATGTTTTGGCTTTTGGAGCATTAATCTCAATGCTGTTGTTATCAGCAAAAAAATATAATCATAGTAAAAATGAAAAAAATTCAGTATATAAATATATCAATTTGTTAAAAAATAAATATTATATATATGCGGTTTTCATTGGTGGAATTGGCTATGGTGCAATTATATCATTCAATATTATGGCTCCATTGATTTTTAAGTTTAATTTTGGTTGGTCGGAAAGCCAATATGGTATTATAGGCATTCCAATCAGTATGTCTTATTTACTTGGAGCGATAATTTTAAATCGATACATAGTATATTGCGGTAGAGCTAATCTCATGAAAATAGGAATAATTTTAATTCTTATTGGTGGTGTGGTTATGTTTGTTGGGAGTATTGTGGGGGGCATTCTGGAGATAATACTATATAGTGCTTATTTCTTAGTTGTTCTTGGACAAGCGATAAACTACCCGATCAGTTTATCTATTGCCTCAGATAAAACACCTGTAACAGGTTCTTCTGTGATGGCATTAATTGGTTTTATTCATCAAATCATAGCCGCGTTTGTTGGTGGTATAACCGGTCTTTTTTCATATAAAGAATCTTATATTCTGCCTTTAACGATAATAGTGTTATCATCATTTTTACTATTTCTGTTTTATAAAGTTAATAAAAAATCTGAGAAATGATCATTGTCATGTATACCCTATGGATTTCAAGATGGATCGCGGCGGCAAGGGAGTGGATCCCCGGGAGCATAGCAAACTATGTGACCGGGGTGAGCGAGTGCAGCCACCAAAGAGGCAATTTGAAAGACGACGGGTATAAGCTAAAGTCTGGTTTCTCCTTAATATCAGCCCAATTGGCTCAATTGGTTAATATCTGTATAAAAATACGCTGACTTTTCGTAGGCTTACAGGTGTCTACCACCGATATTTTGGTGGTAGGTTATATATTTCATTTCTATTCTTTGACTTAAGCAATCTTCCGTCTAAATAACCAATAGGCAAGATTACCGGTTGTGGCAGTAATGGCTAAAAGAGGCCATAGACTTCTCCAGATAACCGTGAAATCGGCATCTTTGAGATAAATTTGCTTGGTGATGTCGTTAAAGTGCCAGATAGGATTAATCCAGGTGATGTCTTGTAACCATCCGGGCATATTTTCAACCGGAGAAATATAACCGGAGATTAAGATAGCGGGCATGATAAAGACAAATACGCCAATAAACGCCTGTTGCTGAGTGTAGCAAAGGGAAGAGATTAACAGGCCAAATCCCACTAGCGATAAACTGTAGATCAGCATAGCGCAGTAAAACAGCGCCAGTGAACCAGAAAAGGGAATTTGATAGCAGAATATGCCAATGGCGAGCACTAAAGTTGCTTGAAAGGTAGCGACAATCACCGCAGGAACGGCTTTGCCAATGAAAATCTGCCAGGTGGTCATGGGTGAAACGAGTAATTGATCCAGCGTTCCCTGTTCCCTTTCGCGCGCAATTGACAGTGCCGTGACCGTCAATATCCCAACCGTAGTAATCAGTGCCACCAAAGAGGGCACGACAAACCATTTATAATCCAAGTTAGGGTTATACCAGTTGCGGATCACCAACTCGCTATTATTGGCTTTCGGCAAGTTACCCATCAGCTCCTGTTGATAGTTAAGGACAATTTCTTGGATATAGCCCGCGGCAATTTGAGCGCTGTTAGAGTTGCGCCCATCCAGCAATACTTGGAGGGAAACCGGGTCATGACTGGCAATTTTAGCACTGAAATCTTGTGGGAAACGTACCAGTAATAAGGCTTTTTGGTGATCGATTACCGGTTGTATTTCTTGTGAATGGTTCAGTAATAGCACGTCAGGAAATGCTTTTGATTTTGCCAGCCGTTGGGTGAGTTCAATAGAGGCTTTGCCTTTGTCTTCATCAAAAATAGCAATAGTTGCATTAGTCACATCAAGGGTTGCGGATAAAGGAAATAAGATCATCTGGAAGATAACCGGCATAACTAAGATAGCCCGTGTTTGCGGATCTCTGAGTAGAGATTGCAATTCTTTAATAATCAGTGTGTAAAGACGATAAAACATGCTAATTCCTTCTTAATCCAGACGCCGCTGGGTTTTCCATGCTGTCAGGCCAATAAACACAATAGCGGAGGCGATCAGTAATAATAGATTTATCACCAGTACCGTACTGATATTTCCAGCCAGAAAGAGAGTATGCAAACTACTGACAAAATAACGAGCCGGGATGAAATAGGTCACTACCTGAATAAAGGCAGGCATGCTGTTTATTTCAAAGATGAAGCCGGAAAGCATAATCGCAGGCAGAAAAGCGACATTCAGCGCTATCATTGCAGCATTAAATTGGTTGCGTGTCACCGTAGAGATCAAAAGCCCAATACCAAGGGCCGTAGCCAGGTAGAGGCTAGTGATTGCAGACAATATCCATAACGAGCCTCGGTAGGGGACATCCAGCACAAATATTGCCACCAGCATACAGAGCAGCATGGAGAATGATCCAAGCACTTGATAAGGCAAGAGTTTAGAAAGCAGTAATTCGGTGCGGGTAATTTGAGTCGAAAGCAGGGCTTCCATCGTACCGCGTTCCCATTCACGGGCAACCACCAATGATGTCAGAATGGCACCAACCACGGTGATGATAATGGTTATTGCGCCGGGAATGATGAAATGCTGGCTAATTGTTGCTGGATTGAACCAATAACGAACCTGCATATCAATTAACGGATTAACAGCGTTCCCCTGATCTTGCCCTCTTTGTTGTAGCCAAATCTGCCACACTCCTTTAGCATAATTTTGTACAAAACTTGCTGTATTGGGTTCACTGCCGTCAGTAATGACTTGAATTTGTGCTTTACCATCAGGACGAGCAAGTTGCGCATCGAAATTAACAGGAATGACAACCAGTCCACGTATTTCTCCTGATTGCATCATATTAATTAATTGCTGACGATTATCGCTGATTTTGGGTTCAATATAGGGTGAACCGGCAAAAGCCTGTATTAATTCACGAGCATCTTCACTTTGCTGCTCTACCAGAATACCAAGGCGGACGGTACTGGAGTCGAGATTAATACCGTAACCAAAGATAAACAGCAGAATCAATGGAATGACAATAGAAATTAATCCGCTGGTGGGATCACGTAAAATCTGTTTTGTCTCTTTTACACAAAGTGCTTTCAATCGCCACCAAGAGAAGCGGACAGCTTGCTGTGGAGCATGTTGCGTTGGGCTACTCATTGTTGTAGCTCCTCATCATAATTAACGACCAGATCAATAAATGCCTGTTCCATTGATGGGTCAGGATTTTCATCAGTAGCAACCAATTGTTTCAAGTCATCAGGCGTTCCGGCGGCAATTAATTTACCGCGGAATACCAACCCTATTCGGTCACAATATTCTGCTTCATCCATAAAGTGGGTGGTCACCATAACGGTAACGCCTTTATCTACCATGCCGTTGATATGTAGCCAGAATTCCCGTCGTATCTGCGGATCAACCCCCGAAGTTGGCTCGTCCAGGAACAAAATATCTGGCTCATGCATCAGTGCGCAGGAAAGGGCAAGACGCTGTTTATATCCCAGAGGCAATTGGTCGGTGGTTTGATGTAAAACAGATTTGAGATTGAAAGCGTCGATCATGCCATCAATTTTTTCTTTTTGCTTGCGCCCTTGCAGGCCGTAAATGCCGGAAAAGAATTTCAGGTTCTGTTCAACCGTCAGGTTGCCATACAGAGAAAATTTCTGCGCCATATAACCCAAATGTTGGCGGGCTTTCCCAGAGCTGGTTTTTAGATCCATTCCCAATACCAGCGCCTTACCGCCAGTCGGCACCATGAGCCCGCACATCATTTTAAACGTGGTGGATTTACCGGCACCGTTCGGGCCAAGCAGACCAAAGATTTCTCCACGTTTCACCTGAAAATCAACATGGTCAGTGGCAGCAAAATCGCCAAATTTCTTAGTTAAATCCTGTGCTTCAATAACTGTTTCTGCCGGGTTAGCAGCAATTCGTGGCATGATCTCTGCCAGTTCCGAATGGCGGGTGGAACCCCCACCGAGTAAATCGATAAAAGCATCTTCAAAACGGGGGGCGGCTTTAATGATTTCAGCATCTGGCAGTTCAAGCTGGTTAAGTAATTCTTGCGGAGAGGCATCAGGTTTGAGAATAAGACGAACATATTTCCCCTGAATCACGCCATCGGTTACTTGTGGCAAGGTAAGAGCGTGTTGCAGCATTTTTCTACGGGAATCCTGTTTGGCACCAAGCAGAAAAGAACGCCCGGACATCTTTTGGGTCAGTTTTTGTGGTTGTCCGCTGTAGAGCAGTTTTCCTTGATTAAGTAACAGGACATCACGACACTGTTCAGCTTCATCTAGATAAGAAGTACTCCAAAGGATTAGCATCCCATCATCTGCCAGTTCGTGAACCATCCGCCAGAGTTCGCGGCGGGCTATCGGGTCAACTCCAACGCCGGGTTCGTCCAGCAGCAGAACTTTGGGTTTGCCAAGCAGAGTACAAGCAAGCCCCAGTTTTTGCTTCATGCCGCCTGAAAGTTTGCCCGCCAGTCGCCCGGTAAAACGGGTCAGATCAGTAAACGTAAGGAGTTGCTCATAGGTTTTTTTACGCTCGTCACCCAGTACGCCACGCAGATCTGCATATAGATTCAGGTTCTCTAATACGGTTAAATCTTCATACAGGCCAAATTTCTGTGGCATATAGCCCAGTTCAAAACGCACTTGTACGCCATCTTTTATCGGGTCAAGCCCCATTATCTCAATAGAACCGCTATCGGGTTTCAGTAAACCCGCTAACATGCGTATCAGCGTAGTTTTTCCTGCTCCATCCGGCCCGACAAGGCCGGTAACGGAGCCACCGTAGATCTCTGCGGTCAGGCTGGATACCGCAGGATTATTCAGGCTGGGAAAAGTTTTTTCGACTTTTTCTAACCTTATCGTATATGCAGAGCTGCTCATGACAGCCCCTTATTTATCTGAATCAGAAAAATGCAGAGTAACTGGCATACCTTGACGCAGGGCATCATCCGGGTCGGTGACAATAATGCGCAACCGATAGACTAGATCAGTACGTAGATCGGGGGTCTCTACATTCTTTGGTGTAAATTCGGCGGTGGGTGAAACAAAGCCAATTTTGCCGTGATAAGGTTTATCTTTGCGGCTGTCGGTATAAAGTAAAATTTCACGCCCTGGCGTTGCCTGTCCGAGATGGCTTTCAGCGATATAGGCTCTTACCCAAACCGGATCAGTCAGAGAAAGGGTAAACACCGTATTGCCGGCTGACAGCATAGTGCCTGGTTCAATGGCGCGGGTCAGGATAGTACCGGATGAGGGGGAAGTCAGTTGAGTATCTTGTAAGTCCAATTCAGCCTGAGCAACAGCCGCTTCGGCTTGAGCAAGCTGGCCTTTAGCTTCTGCAATTTCTTCTTTACGATAACCGGTTTCGAACTGGTTCAGTTTATCTTTAGCGGCTTGTAAAGCCGCTAATGCTTGATTGTGATTCGTTTTAGCATCATCTAATTCGTTAGCCGAAATAACTTTGCTTTGCCACAAACCTTGCTGGCGTTTGAAGAAACTATTAGCGAAATGCCAGGCAGCCTCGCGTTGTGCCACTTCCGAACGGACTTGGGCAATTTCTTCCGTGCGATAACCCTCTTCCATCATGGCTAAACGTGCTTTAGTGCTATCACGAGTGGCTTTTGCTTTATTGAGGGCGTTAGTAAATGGCCCATTATCCAGTTGGCCGATGACTTGATTGGCCGCAATGGTATCGCCTTCATCAACTTGTAGACTAGCGAGTTTACCACCAACCCGGAAACTAAGATTAACAGTACGTATATCTACATTGCCATAGAGGGTCAAAGTTTTATCACTTTTACCTTGATAATAGTAACTGCCTAAAATGGCACTAAGAATAATTGCGGTCACCAATATTGCCAGAGTGAGTTTTTTGTTGTACATGATATTCCCTGTTATTTTATTTATTCAGATTATGTTTTTTCAGTCCATTCAGTAATAAATCGATATGCTGGATAAGGATCTGATCAATCAATTTATATTCTTCGGGCCCGATATTATTCCAGCCTGTCTGACGTAATAACGTTTCCCTCGCCATGCGGAAAGTGAGAACTTCTCCCATTAAAGCATGAGTGTGTAGCATGGTAGAAAGCTGATGTTCATCGGCATCGATATAGCTGGCAATCAGTTTATTTAATCTGCTGTGAAGAGGTACAAGTGCTTGCTTATGGATTAGGGTATAAGCATCCGTTGGTGCAAGTTGTTCTCTGGCCATTATCCGGCTGATATTAATACTCTCTTTTTCAATCATCAGGCGGTTAATGCCAAGGAATCCTTCATGAATCATCCTCAATATATTTTCTGCTGAGTACGGTGCTGATGATGAAAAAAAATCATCAATTTCCTTAAAAAGATGCGTGAACTCAGTCTTAATTGTGTCAGTAATATGCTGGGCAACTGCCTGATAAAGCCCCTCTTTAGAGCCAAAATAATAAGCTATGGCGGCAATGTTTTGTTGAGCATGTAATGCAATTTCCCTAGTCGTTGCACCGGTCAGTCCTGATTTACCGAAAATTTCAAGGGCTGCTTCGAGTAGCTGTTGTTTGGCTTGTTCGCCTCTGGCGGTTTGGGTGTTGTTGACTGACATCGACATGAATCCTGTTGCAAATAATCAAAAGACTTAAACAAAATATCAATCATTAGTTAACTCTATACTTATAGTAAATCAATGTAAATTGCATAAAAATGTTATGGATCATGAAAATTACCGGGTAAATAGCTATTGTTTTAGTTGCATCATCAGAAAGTATATCTGGTATAATAGCTAAAATATGGAGCATTGCAGTTGTGTTTTTTCCTTTGTGGTATTTACCACGTCTGATTTTCTTCCCATAAAACTGCCCCTGAATAGCGTTCAGGAATGGTGAAGTCTGGAGCATTTCTTATTTATGAATTTTAAATCACTTGGCTTAAGTGCTGATATTTTGCGTGCCGTTGAAGAACAGGGTTATTCAGCGCCGACACCAATCCAACAACAGGCAATTCCTGTTGTATTAGCAGGTAAAGATTTATTAGCGAGTGCTCAAACAGGCACAGGTAAAACCGCAGGTTTTACCTTACCCATGCTGCAACGGTTAAATGATTCCCCTATTCAGATGAAAGGGCGCCGGCCAGTCAGAGCATTAATCCTGACTCCAACTCGTGAATTGGCTGCTCAAGTGGGTGAAAATGTCCGCGACTACAGTAAATACCTCAGACTGCGCTCTCTGGTTGTTTTTGGCGGTGTCAGTATTAACCCTCAGATGATGAAATTGCGTGGGGGTGTGGATATTTTAGTCGCAACACCGGGGCGGTTACTGGATCTTGAACATCAAAATGCGGTTGATTTATCCCGGGTAGAAATTTTGGTATTGGATGAAGCTGACCGGATGCTGGATATGGGGTTTATTCATGATATTCGTCGAGTGCTGAATAAATTACCACCGAAACGGCAAAATTTACTGTTTTCCGCGACTTTCTCTGACGATATCAAAAGCTTAGCCAGTAAGTTATTGCGTGATCCCGTCAGTGTTGAAGTTGCACGTCGTAACTCTGCTTCTGAACAGATTGAACAGCTTGTTCACTTTGTCGATAAAAAGCGTAAAGGTGAGCTGCTCTCTTTCTTGATCGGCAGCCGTAACTGGCAGCAAGTTCTGGTATTTACCCGAACCAAACATGGCGCGAACCGTTTGGCAGAACAGTTAAATAAAGATGGTGTAACGGCTTCGGCTATTCATGGTAATAAAAGTCAGGGGGCGAGAACCCGTGCACTGGCTGATTTTAAAGATGGCCGGATCAGAGTGCTGGTAGCGACAGATATTGCGGCCCGTGGTCTGGACATTGATCAACTGCCTTATGTGGTGAATTTTGAATTGCCTAATGTCGCTGAAGATTATGTCCACCGTATTGGTCGTACTGGCCGAGCAGATGCAACAGGGCAGGCACTTTCTCTGGTCTGTGTTGATGAGCATAAGCTGTTGAAAGATATTGAGCGTTTGTTAAAACGGGAGATTCCCCGTATGGCAATTCCCGGTTATGAGCCAGATCCAACGATCAAGGCTGAACCTATCCAAAACGGTCGTCAGGCACGTGGCGATAATCGGCAGAAAAATAGCCATCGCCGTTCTGGGGCACCTTCGCGTCAGCGTAGCAGCAGTCATGATGTATCCCATAAATCGCCTAACGTCAGAGGTTAATCGATGCGGGTTTTACTGGCTCCGATGGAAGGTGTGCTGGACTCTTTGGTTAGGGAACTTCTGAGTGAAATCAATGAGTACGATTTGTGCATTACGGAATTTTTACGGGTTGTCGATAGCCTGTTGCCGGTAAAATCTTTTTATCGACTTTGTCCTGAATTACGTAACCAAAGCCGGACACCATCCGGCACATTGGTACGGATTCAGCTTTTGGGTCAATATCCACAGTGGCTGGCGGAAAATGCGGCACGAGCGATTGAATTAGGATCCTATGGGGTTGATTTAAATTGCGGTTGCCCGTCAAAAACGGTCAATGGTAGCGGTGGCGGAGCAACGTTGCTAAAAGATCCTGAACTGATTTATCAGGGAGCGAAAGCGATACGTGAAGCGGTACCTGCTCATTTGCCTGTGACGGTTAAGGTTCGCTTGGGTTGGGATAGCGGTGATCGGCAATTTGAAATTGCCGATGCGGTACAACAGGCGGGTGCGACGGAAATGACAGTTCATGGGCGAACCAAAGAGGATGGTTACCGAGCGGAGCGTATTAACTGGCAAGCGATTGGTGAAATTCGTCAACGTCTCTCTATTCCGGTTATCGCTAACGGTGAAATTTGGGATTGGCAAAGTGCGCAGAATTGCCAGAGTGTGACAGGCTGCGATGCGGTCATGATTGGGCGGGGTGCGCTTCACGTTCCTAATTTGAGCCGAGTGGTGAAATATAACGAACCAAAAATGTGCTGGCAGGACGTTGTTCAACTATTGCAAAAATATATCCGATTGGAAAAGCAGGGTGATACCGGGCAATATCATGTTGCTCGGATTAAACAGTGGCTTGGTTATTTGCGTAAAGAATATGAAGAAGCAACAATGCTGTTTGAAGAGATAAGAAAGTTAAAAACATCTGCTGATATAGCGCATGTGATCTCTTTGGTATGATATACCCGTCATCTTTCAAGCTGCCTCTTTGTTGGCTGCACTCACTCACCCCGGTCACAGAGTTCTCTATGCTCCCGGGGATTCGCACCTTTGCTGCCGCGATGCATCTTGAAATCTATTGGGTATATACCCGTTATCTTTCAAGTTGCTTCTTTGTTGGCTGCACTCACTCACCTCGGTCACAGAGTTCTCTATGCTCCCGGGGATTCGCTCCTTTGCCGCCGCGATGCATCTCGAAATCCATAGGGTATATAAAAAGTGAATTTGGGCAGTGCTCAGACCAAAGCATGACCATGAATATGTAAGACCGTTACTCTTTTTGAGGATTATTTCTATTCCACTCGTCGCGAGTTATTTCCCATATTTCCGAGGGCATTTTTCCGCTAATAAGGTCTTTATTTCCTAGTTTTATTAATCGCATACCACTTTTAATTGATATTTTCCTTGAAGCAATATTATTACTGGATTTAGGTGTTCTGAGTACATTGCGATTTAGGGTATTAAACCAAAAATCAGTGACTACTTGGGATGCTTCGGTCATAAATCCGTTTCCATGCCATTGTGGATCTAGCCAGAAACCTCTATTATTATTTTCTTGATCATATAGCGATATCATTCCTATTATTATTGATGGATCATCCTTCCTTCTTATAGTCCAAAACCATGCATTCCCTTTTGCCATTGATGGTAGCGCGATATTATTTATATATTTTATGGCTCCATCATCTGGGTAGGGCCACGGGATGTCTGCTGGAAGATAGCGAACAATTTCCCACTGAGGAAAGATGTTTTGAACTTGTACATAATCATTACTTTCTAAAGGATATAATATTAGTCTTCTGGTTTCTAGCTTTTTTAGTTCCATTTTGGCTTCCTTTTATAAATTTTTATAAAAAGTCAGATGATAATGAATTTAATTACCATTATGTGATATTTTTGTCAAAGAGATTTTAATTGATGTGATAATAGTTACTATGAATGATCTGGGCACGTTGGGAAAAGAATGGAACCTTTAATCAAGGTTCCATTTGGTTTAAATTAAAGCAAGAGGCAATACGATGAAATTATCGGATATTATCTTCATCTTGAATAATAGATGAGAAAAGTTTTCTAATATTGCGAGATTGACCATCGTTAATGACAACAATATCATAATCAGTTGGTGGATTAGCACGATCATTAACTACAATAAAACTCATGCCGTACTCTTTGGCATAAGCATCAATATGTTGAAGTACGAGTTTTTCAATTAAACCTGTAGAAGGTTTTAAATCAGGTGCAGTAAAAGGTAAATCTGGCGTAAGTTGAGTGTAATTCTTATCTTTAACAACTGAAATAAAACCGTTAACAATTAAAGTTGATATTGGATAGAGAACCTTGATTTCTTCTAATCCTTTTACGCTCCAGGCTAGGGTAACGATATCTTTACGATTATGGACCCGGAGAAAATGACTTTCATAGCTAGATAGTAATGTTCCATTAAAAACAGATTCACTATAGGATGCAAAAACATCATTACCGGCAGTTGGGGCAGCAAAGGAGGAAACATGAATACGAATATTATTGTTTCCTTTATCAATATAACGTCTCTTTAAATACAGACCAAGCGTAGAGGCCATTACACCGCCTAAACTATGTCCCGTAAGAGTAATATTATGTACTCCTTCTTCCAGAGCAATTTTATCAATTGCCTCAATCAATGATTCTCCATAACCGGGAGGGTTATTGCTCTTTATTTGGTTGATAATATAGCCTAAAGTTATATGGGTTCCTTTTGAAATTTTAGCATCTTTGGGGGCTTTTGAATCCCAAATTGACCAGTTTTCAGTTGTGCCTACATTGAAATTCTCATCAAACCAGTTAACCGTGGACCATGAACCACGAATAACAATTCGATAATCATTTGGATTTTTGAGATCTTTTACAATGAATAAAACATGATCATCTTTTTTATCTGTAACGCTTGTTTTATTATTAACACTACCGACACGAAAAACAGCAGGTCCCCAAATGATAGAGAATCTATTTGCTGTCGCTTTACTATTTGCTAATGATTTTTGAATATTTTCTGAAACGATAGCCGGTTCTGGTTGATAGGTTATTATACTCCCCGAGTTAATAATAATGCCTAACGCGAAATTTATTTTTTGATCTTCAAGAGAAATTGTCATTTTTGTTTCCAATTTTTAATATAATGAATGTTGATCTGATGTATTAGCTTAAACACCAATGATCAATACTTTGGGTTTTTATTTAAACAACAGAATAAAAGTTAATAATAATCTTTAAATCTGTTAAATGAGAGTATATGATTTTTTAAAGTTATTTTATTTAACAAAATAAATTATCTATTATGAACTTTAAAATAAGTGACAAAAATTATGCTATGCCTTTGTAAGATTATATTAGCATTGGTAGTGATAACGTGAAGGATGTAGCTATGGAAAATAATTTATATTGGTATCTACAAAAGTGAGTGATAGTGAGTTGCTGTAATTAGTGATAGGCAGGAAAAAATAACTTATTTACGCTATTCAATTGTAATTTATTTCAACGAATGGAACCTTTAATAAAGGTTCCATTACTAATGAATAAAAAAATATATTACAATATGGTAAGGTTATGTAATATTGCTCTAATCTTTAATTAGAGAGCTGAAACAGTCATGAATATGTTTAGATAAATTACTGTCAACCACAACAATATCACAACCAGTCGGTATCGTTGAATTGCCATGAATTTCTTTGTAACTCATTTGATAATGTTTTGGATATGCATTGATATGTTGAAACCCTATACTATCAAGTAAGTTTTGATGTTTATTTAACTCTTCTGAAAAAGAGAACTCAGGAGAGAGTTGGGTATAGTTTATATGGTGGGTTTTGTGGATATAAATCTTAACTCCAATTGTTAATATTGGATAGATCTTTTCAATTTTCTTTAAATCATTTTTAGCCCATGCTAATGGAACGATATCATTGATATTATGAATTCTTAGAAAATGACTTTCATAAGAGTTAGGGCTTAATGTTCCTTTAAAAAAAGAGTCAGAATAGGAGGCGAAAATATCATTGCCGGCAGTTGGCCCTGCGAAGGAGCAAGCGTGAATACGTATATTGTTGTTGTTGATGTAGCGCCTTTTAAGATATAAACCAATAGTAGAAGCGAGTAAACCACCCAAACTATGCCCCGTGACGGTAATATTCAGTATCTTATCTTTTCCTTCTTCTGTGGTAATTTTATCAATTACATCAACTAATAATTCTTTCTTATCATTAATAGGATGATCATTAATAATCGAATTTAATGCTAAGTTTGTTCCGTGGGAGATCTTAGCGCCTTTAAATTCTTGAGGGATATCTGTGTCCCAATTTGACCAGTCTACAGTTTTAAGTACACTGAGATCTTCATCAATCTCATTAATCTTAGACCAGGTTCCCCGAATAACAAGGCGATAATCAATGGGATTATCGCTATTTTTCACAATCATGACAACGTGATCATATTTTTTGTCATGGTGTTTTTCATTAATATGAAATATGGCCGGTCCCCAAACAATAGAGAATTTATCTGCTGTTGCCTTACTGTTTTTAAGTGATTTATTAATATCAGATTCAATGATTTTTATTTTGTCTGGTTTGTCAGATATTTCTCCAGAATTAATAATAAGGCTTAACGCGAGATTTAATTTTTGCTCTTCAAGAGATATGGTCATTTTTACCTCTCCCATTTTTTCATCTGGTAAATGTTGATCTGATGCTTTGGCTAACATATCTAGGGTTTAATTTTTTTGAGTCTTTCGTTTAAATAAAAAATATAGTTAAGTTTAAAGTTAATAATGAATTTTGAATCTGTCAAATGTGTGAAGAGGATTTTTTAATATTATTTTATTTGGTAACATGTAAATTATTTATTATGAAATTAAAGATGGATGATAAAATGAGGTGAAAAATAATTCTACAAAAATACCATTACTTCTTTGAAAGGTTAGATAAGTTAATTTGTATATAATTCTGTTTATGGAAAGTCATTTATTGCAATGAATGGAACCTTTAATAAAGGTTCCATTTATGTGATAAATAATAAGGTTATGTAATATTGATTTTATCTTTGGTTAGAAACTTAAAGAGATCAATAATACTTTCGGATAGGCTATCATTAACTACAACAATATCGTAATCAGTCGGTATATTTGAATTATCATCAATGGTGATGAAACTCATATCATACTCTTTGGTATAGGCATGAGTATGTTGATTGCCAATATTAGCCAGTAAACCGTCAAACGATGTTATTGGTGAGATTGGAATCTGTGAATGAATAGGGAAATCTGGGAAAATTTGCGTGTAATTCTTATCAAGGACAGAAAGGATAAGACCATTAATTGTGACAGTTAACACGGGATAGATAGCTTTAACTTCCTCCAAACCTTTTATATGCCAGGCCAGGGGAACCACATCTATACTATTATGAATTCTCAGGAAATTACTTTTATAACCGGCTACTGATATGTCATTGAAAATAGATTCGGAGTAGGATGCGAAAATATCGTTACCAGCAGTTGGTCCTGCAAAAGCACAAACATTAATCCGAATATTGTTATTTCCTTTATCAAGATATCGTCTCTTTAAATATAAACCAATGGTAGAAGATAGTACGCCTCCCAAACTGTGTCCTGTAATAGTAATATTTTGTATCCCTTCTTTCAGGGCAATTTTATCAATGGCATCAGTGAGTGATTCTCCATAACCCGGAGGATTGTTGCTTTTCATTTGGTTAATAATATAGCCTAATGCCATGTCAGTTCCGTAGGCTATCTTGGCATTTTCAGGTGATCTTGAATCCCATCGTGCCCAATCTTGAGTTTTACAAACAATAATATCTTCATTAAGCCAGTTAATATCGGACCATGATCCCCGAATAACCACGCGGTAGTCATTTGGATCATGGCGATTTTGCGCAATGAATAGAACATGATCGTCCTTTTTGTCTATAACGCTTTTTTTCACATTAACGTCGTCAACGCGAAACACCGCGGGGCCCCAGATGATAGTGAATTTATTTGCTGTTGCTTTACTGTTTTCCAATGATCTGTGGATATTTTCCGAAACAATGCTCGGTTCTGATTTGCTAGTTTTGATTCCTCCAGAGTTAATAACGAAGCTGAGCGCGAGATTTATTTTTTGATCTTCACGAGAAATAGTCATTTTTACTCCCTATTATTTCATGTAATCAGTGTTAATGTGAGGTATACCCGTTATCTTTCAAGTTGCTTCTTTGTTGGCTGCACTCTCTCACCCCGGTCACATAGTTATCTATGCTCCCGGGGATTCGCTCCCTTGCCGCCGCGATGCATCTTGAAATCCGTAGGGTATATTGGTTTAAATATCAAGATTTAATTCTTTTGCTCTTCCATTTGGATAAAAACAGAATTTAACTTAAAGTTAATGATAACTTTCAAATCTGTCAAATAAGTACATGGGGTTTTTTGATATTATTTAATTTAACAAAAATATAAATTATTTATTTATAAATTAAAAGTAAATGATTGGGGTTATATATTGAATAATTACATGTTAATATTATTGCTATCTTTTGTTATTATATATATTACTTAATGGTAGTGATATGTAAATATCTTTGAGATTATCTCTGTGAATAATATTTTTGGGAATAATTATAAATTGGTGATATTCTAAATGATATATATAAAAGTGATCTTATTATTATGTTTAAATAATTTTAGTTTAATGGAGCCTTTGCAATAAGGCTCCATTGAATTGAGATAAAATATAATAAATTTATGAGATATTAATATTGTTATCAGGCAGAGGTATCCGTAAGAAATAAGCGACGATATCTTGAGATAGATTACTATTAATAACCACAAGATCATCAATAGGTGGTTGAGTACCGTCATTAACCTCCACTAAATTCATGCCATATTGGTTGGCATAGGCTTTAATATGTTGAAAAACAACTTGCTTATTGAGATCCAGTTCTGCAATAGGTGCTGTAAAAGGTAAATCTGGTGTGAGTTTGGTGTAACCTTTATCTTGCACGAGAAGAACAATCTTTTTAAATCTGTCAATTAGTTTCTCATCTAATTTAATTAATGGTTCATAGATAGTTGGGATTTTTGCTAATCCATCCAGATTCCAAATGAGGGAAATAACATCTTTACGATTATATATCCTTAAAAAATGGCTCTTATAGCTAGTTGCTGACATGTGGTTGAAAACAGATTTAATGTAAGAGGCAAAAACGTCATTACCGGTATTTGGGTTAGCAAAAGAACAAACATGAATACGAATATTGTTATTCCCTTTATTAAGGTATAAGCGTTTTAAATATAACCCAAGGGTAGAGGCGAGAATACCACCTAAACTGTGCCCGGTAATGGTAATATTATGTATGCCTTTTTCCGAAGCAATTTTATTAATTGCGTCAATAAGTGATTCTCCATGACCAGGAATATTGTTACTTTTTACTTGATTAACAATATAGTCTAATGCTATGTGAGTTCCATAAGAGATCTTAGCGTCTTTAAACTCTTCCGGGATATTTTGATCCCAAAGTGACCAATTTACGGTTTCGTGTACAGCAAAGTTTTCAACCTGCCAGTTAACATCAGACCATGATCCTCGGATAACGATGCGATAATCATGGGGAATTTTGCGATTTTTTACAATGAATAAAACGTGGTCGTCCTTATTATCTTTACTGTTTTTTCCATTATCAACACGAAAAACAGCGGGCCCCCAAATAATAGAGAATCTATTGGCAGTTACTTTACTCTTTTCCAATGATGCTTGAATGTTTTCCGCAACCATAGTCGGTTCTGGTTTTTCGGTTATTATACTTCCAGCACCACTAATAAAGCTGAGCGCGAGATTTATTCTTTGATCTTTAAGAGAAATAGTCATTTTTACTCTCCATTTTTATGATATAAATGTTGATATTATGCTTTGGTGAATACATTAATATTCAACTCTTTCAGTACTTAGTGCATTAGGATGTTTTATTTTTCTTGCTTTATCATAAAGAGTTTCAATACATCTTGGGATTGATCTCCTCACATGTTGCTCATGTCCACGATTTATTGACAAGAATGGCGTGCAATATTAGTGCCTATTGGAAAGTAGCTTAATCTTATTTTTAAATAAAAAACAGAGTCGAATTTTAAGTTAATAATAATAATATTTGAACTTACAAATATATTTATTTCATTATTTTATGTCACTCTGATTGATAAAAAATAGTATTGATTGAAGAATAGAGAATTAAATTAATAAATAGGATTGTGAAATATAACGATACGGGGATTATTTGATTGGCTGTTATCTGGTGATCGAAAAATATATCTATACCCTATGGATTTCAAGATGCATCGCGGCGGCAAGGGAACGAATCCCCGGGAGCATAGATAACTATGTGACCGGGGTGAGTGAGTGCAGCCAACAAAGAGGCAACTTGAAAGATGACGGGTATATATTGAATAATTAAAGGGCATAGAGATGCCCTATAGCATTTAATTATTTTTCAAGTGGTAAGGCTTCATCTGCTCCCCATTCAGCCCATGAGCCGTCATATAAATAAACATCTTTCTTGCCGATGATATCTAAGCCCAGTACCAAAACGGCAGCGGTCATTCCCGATCCACAACTGGTGATAACCGGTTTGTTTAAATCGACGCCTTGTTTATGGAAAATATCGGTAATTTCAGTTTCTGATTTAAAGTGGCCATTCTCTACTAACATGGTCCACGGAATGTTTTTACTACCGGGAATATGGCCCATTCTTAATCCGGGACGCGGTTCTGGGGCCTTAGCTTGAAAGCGGTCTGTCGCTCTAGCATCGACAATTTGGATTTGTTGATCATTTAGCGCACCCAGAATTTGTTCCAGTGATTTCACTTTGTCGGCATTGAAATCGGTATTAAAGATTTGAGGATTGCGCTTCACTTCCCCTGATGCTGTTGGAAATCCTGCCTGTTGCCAGCCTTGTAAACCGCCATCAAGAATACGGACGTTGTGGCTACCGAATATCTTAAATGTCCACCATGCGCGAGGAGCGGAGAACATATTGCCTTGGTCATAAATCACGACTAAATGATTTTCACTAATGCCCATTGCGCCAACAGCCTGACTAAAAGTTTGCGGATCGGGCAGCATGTGAGGTAATCCACTTTGATGATTGGCAATTTTGTCTAAATCAAAAAATTGGGCACCGGGGATATGGGTATTCAGCCAAAGTTTATGACAATCAATTTGTTGAGGTGGTGGTGGGGCGGTTGCATCAAGGATGACGAGATTCTTATCATCAAGATGATCTTTTAGCCATTGTGGAGTGACAAAGTATGCGTTATTCATGAGGTCCCTCACTTGATACAAAGATAAAATATGCCACAGCCCGTTATTGTTGTTGTACCGGTGCCGTGGTGGTTTCTGGTTGTTGGCTGGTTAGTGATTCTATCGGTGTGGTCGAACGGGTATACATATTAAGGCCCGCTAAGAATACGCCGCCAATTGAACCAAATGCAAAGATAGCGATGAAAATGATAAGGAGCTTTTTCATTATTGTTCTCAGGTGTTGTAGAAAATAGGAAGTATGTTGTAGAAAATAAGAAGTATATAGCGTTCTGAATAGCTGACAAGGTGCTCACTAATTTAACGAGCGAGTTGACTGATTATTGCCTCGACATGGAGCTGATTTCATTTCTGCTCTGTGGGACAATAGCGCTCCGATTTCATAGCAGTAGAATCCAATGGCACTTTCCAATTCAATAAAAAATCAGATAAGTCAGTGGTATAAGATATTACCTCAACATATTAATGGTTTTATTTCTCGTGCTCCGCAGCGGCAGATGATTGCCGAAGTTGCAAAAACACTTGCGGATCAGGAAGGTCGTCATTTGGTTATCGAGGCACCAACGGGAATCGGTAAAACCCTTTCTTACCTGCTACCTGGCATTGCTATCAGTAGAGCGGAAAGTAAGCCATTGGTTGTAAGTACGGCGAATGTTGCTTTACAAGATCAGATTTACAGTAAAGACCTGCCACTGTTGCGCAAAATTATTCCCGATCTGAAATTTACCGGTGCTTTTGGTCGTGGTCGTTATGTTTGCCCTCGCAATCTTGACGCTATCTGTGCAACCGATAGCGAACAGATTGATCTTATGTTTTTGGTTGAGGACAAAACAGAGCTTGCCAGTAGTGAAGAGCGGGAATTGTGTCGTCGGTTGCGTAGTGATTACACAACCTTTGCCTGGGATGGGTTGCGTGATCACCATAAATTGGCTTTGTCCGATGCTTTGTGGGGGAAAGTGAGTACGGATAAAGCAAATTGTCTGGGACGTAACTGTCAGTATTATCATCGTTGCCCATTTTTTATTGCTCGCCGTGAGATAGAAAATGTCGATGTGGTGGTGGTTAACCATGCGTTAGTGATGGCGGCATTGGAGAGTGAATCGGTACTGCCTGATGCTAAAAATTTGTTATTGGTACTCGACGAAGGGCACCATATACCGGATGTTGCCAGGGATTCTCTGGAAGTTGAAGGGGAAATCACCCTGTTTCAACTTAATGGTCAATTGGATACTTTTGTTCGTCATGTTGAGCAATATCTGGTGCAATTCCATCCGGCAAAGCCACCACGCTTAGCGAATGCCAGTCGCCTGAATGAACACAGTGAAAAATTACGGGAATGCTTTAGAGAGCTCGCAATTATCACTCAGGCGTTTTTACCGGAAAAGAATGAAGTCGATGAGTATCTGTTTGAGCGGGGTAAATTACCGGATAACTTGCTACTTTGCTGCCAGCAGCTATTTAAACTGACTGATGGTTTACGGGGTTTGGCAGAAGCGATACTGAATGATTTGACTGAGCGGACGGCTAAACAGGATATTGTCAGATTACATCGGTCTATTTTGCATACCAGTCGTGCGCTTGGATATTTTGAAAATATGACTAAGTTGTGGCGTTTGGCAGCGTTGGAAGAGTCATCCAGTGCACCGATATCAAAATGGCTTAGACGCCGTGATGAGAAAAATCAATCGCACCTCTATTTCCATTGTGCCGGTATCAGAGTCAGTGAACAGCTTAATCAACTGCTTTGGCGTAGCATTCCTCATGTGGTCGTGACATCGGCAACGCTTCGTTCTCTGAATAGTTTTTCTCGTATTCAGGAATTGACCGGGTTAACTGAAAAAGCCGGGGACCGTTTTGTCGCATTGTCATCACCTTTTGACCATGTACGGCAGGGTAAATTGGTTATTCCCAAAATGTCATGGGAACCGACACTGCACAATGAAGCCGCTCATTTGCAAGAGATGGCAGGTTATTTCAGGGCTCAATTGCTGAGTCAGCAACATAAAGGCATGTTGATTTTGTTCAGCAGTCAGAGAGCGATGGATATCTTTCTCTCTTATGTAACGGATTTACGCCTGATGTTACTTGTGCAGGGGGATCAGCCACGTTATCGGTTAGTGGAAACACATTGTCAGCGTATTAATGAAGGGCAATGTAGTGTACTGATTGGATTGCAATCTTTTGCGGAAGGGCTGGATTTAAAGGGAGATTACCTGTCCCAAGTTCACATTCAAAAAATTTCATTTCCGCCGGTGAATAATCCGGTCATTATTACTGAAAGCGAGTGGTTGAAATCACTTAAACGTTATCCTTTTGAAGTGCAGAGTTTACCAAGTGCTTCTTTTAGCCTTATTCAGCAAGTAGGAAGGCTTATCCGTAGCCATGAATGTTATGGTGATGTGGTGATTTATGACAGGCGCTTACTGAGCAAAAGGTATGGCCCAAGATTATTGCAAGCGCTGCCCGTTTTCCCCATTGAGCAGCCGGAAGTTCTTTCAGAGGCGGAAATTGGGGACATGAAAAAGGATAATTGAAACTCACATCTAGCGAAAGCAAGGCGATTCTTGTGGTTATTGGCAGTAACGTTTAACGTGTTGGTATTCCCTATCACCATAAACATATTATTCGACTGAGAGTATTCGCAACCCCTCAAGGTGAATATTGGTTACGGCGTTTAAATCACGATCATGTCCAATCCCGCAACCGTAAACTTACTTGCTGAACGGCCCACGTAACGAGAGGCCCATTCCAAGGCCTCCAGGCTCGGTTGTAAAATATTTCAATGCAATTGAAAATATTAGCACTGATAAAGTTGCAAGTCTTGCAGGCAGATACGTTCTCTAACTCGTTCCTTTTAAGATTGTTAAAAAATCATTTGGTCACGGCATTATCCTCGTGTTTAGCTCTGGTGTACCAGGGAAAGTTTAACTTGTATTGCTGCTTGCAACAGGACTATATTTAGACAACCTATATATTAACATGAAGATTCAATCACTTATCTACACCACGAGTAGTGGCTATATAAACACTCCATGCAGTGGTCCACCCCTCATTAACATTACCGTTTGAATTCTGTTCGCCGCGAACCACCTGATATCCGTAAGGTGGAAGAGTAACTGGAGGATAAGAATCATAAATAGTAATAATGTCTGTTATTGCTTTCTCATGGTTGTATTCTTCTTGTCGATAACATAGATAGATTTTTTTTGTGCCCATTCCCCAGTTTATATCCTGTGGAATTTTAATCCAGCCTTCTTCGCTTTCTGAGTGAATACCTTCCTCTGCTATTACCTTCATATCGCTAACACATTTATGACGTTGTTCATTGTCGATAATCGAGTTGAATGACACCCTGTGGTAACACAGATAAATATAGGGAGTGCTTAGACTATTCGTTCCTCCCAGCCAGCCAGGATAAGCACACCCTCCTGCTAATATATAATTTTCAGGGATAGGTGCTTTTGAAATAATGATTTCATCAATATAATCTGCATGCAGTTGCCGCTTAGCGGACTCTCTTGGCCCCCAGACAGTTTCGAAATATGTTTTAAGTTTCTTCTTTTGTACTGATGCTGTACATAGTTCCCAAATCCCCGTCAGTGGTTTGGAGTCTGTAAAGTTAACTAATTCAGGGGCACTAGGAACACTGAATTTCCAATCATCAAATGCTTTTTTTGCTGCTGCTATTGCTTCTGATGAAGGTTGCTCTGCGTTTGTCGCGCCACCGAAAGGATCAAATTGAGACAGATTACCGCCAATGGAGTGGGTTTTCGTGCTGGATGCTGAACGAAATTTCTTTATGTCTTCCTTAAGTGAATTCTCTGTACTAACAGAGAGACCGACAAATCCCGCGAATGAGGCTGCTGCAACCACGTCAAGAGTGTTTGTTAGATTCGAAGTATATTTGTCCGTAGATGATGAATATTGCGCGCAGCCACCCATAACCACGCCGCTAAGAAAGTGAGAGCCCCAGGTATTAAAGAGGTCATCCATATCCTCCTCGGTATCTGCCTTATCAAGGGCCGTTTTAACACTTTCTTTAAGAAACTCTTTTAACGCTTCCGCTGAACCTTTGAGTACATAGAGGCCATAAGTATATTGAATGCGGGAAAATGCATTTTCAGAAGCTGTCAGGCTGTCTGTGGCGAAATCGACACCCAATGATGCGCTAAAGAATATGTAGTTACCTTTAATGCGGCTTTTACTGGAAATACTGCTTTGATATGACTCAATTGATTCTCCTGATGCATTGGTATATTTCAAATCTCCGGCACTATAACAATCGACATAACGGGGGACTTTTAGAGTCTTTCCGAGGATGGTGATCTTCTTGAAGTTATCTTCACTTGCGTTGACTTTTTGTTCATCAAAAAGCGAATTAATACAACTTCCTACGTTGCAATACTTACCAAAAACATCATAACCAGTGCCGATCATTTCAGCACCGGCTATAACAGTATCATCGAATAGGGCCAGTTTTCGAAAATAGTTTTGGTCACGTATCTCAAGATCTCTTTCGCTGTTTCCCTGCTTTAGTGGTTTTCCTGTTTTATCGTTAGACATAATTAGAACCTCATATTGGTAGGGAATAAATTGACAATAGATATCGTTGCATTCTTGATGAGAATTAGGAATTTTTATACCTATAAAAAAGAGTAGAGAAGAAGTGAAAAACATCAACAAGATGATAAAAATAATGACATGTGCATCCTGAAATATACGCTATTAGATAATCAAACAAATATTGCTATCAGGGTAATAATTTGTCATATCATGTATTTTTAAACTTAACGTGCCATCGCGATTCAGCTCATCTAAAATATCAATCGCTGTTGATAATCTCGTGTTTTTACCTTGAAATTCATTGTATAAAGCATTTCCCGATAAGGTGTCTGTATAAAATCAGTCGGTAGTTCTCATACAATCACGTAATGTCTTTGCGTGTGGTTTTCAGATTGTGTAAGCCTTTTGGTGTGGTAAAAAAAATGTATTATTTAGCGTGAGTGTCAAGGGATTTCCTTCTGGAGTGGTAGTACAAAAATGGTTATGAGAGTGATCGACTATTGCAAGGTTGCCGGTTAGTGGAAACACATTGTCAGCGTATCAATGAAGGGCTGTGTAAAATTGAAACTTACACCTGGCGAAGGCAAGGCCGATTCTTGTTGTTATTGGCAGTAATATAGCAATATGAGATTGCTTTAGTCTTAATATGACTGAAGTTTATGTTTTTATCGGGTAATAGAATCGCCCCGTACAGCTTTTTTCCAGACAGTGTTGTCCAGTGGTGCGGTATCATTGTAATCAATGTCATTATCAGGCTTGTCAGACAGCACATTAAGTTCAGATTTCCGTGTTTCAGTCAAAGGTGGCAATTCACTTCGTTTGTATTTAACTATACTCATAACGTTTCCTCTTATTCCGCGTTGTTTTTCGTGCGAATGACCTTGATACCATCTTCAAAACGAATCCCATTCTAATGGTAGTGAAATCCCAAGTTGTTCCGTAATTGTTGGTCCCAGACCGACAATAACAAACCCTGTTGTATCTATTGCAAATGTACTGATAATCAGTGCAAGTAATACCGGCGGAATAGATTATCTTCATAGCAAATGTCCACTGATGGCATTTAATATGAAAAAGTGTTTTAATAACAAAAATGTTTAAAATATCAATTCTCTATTCCAAAAAAAAGCAACGATGAAGGCAAATTCAGAAGAGTTAACAATTTTCGTGTCAGTCGTGGAAAACGGGAGTTTCAGTCGTGCGGCGGAACACCTGCAATTAGCAAATTCCGCCGTGAGCCGTTCTATAAAAAAACTGGAAAAGAAACTAGGCGTGAGTCTGCTCAATCGCACAACACGTCAGCTTAGCTTAACCGAAGAAGGTGAGCGTTATTTCCGCCGAGTTCAGCATGTTCTACAAGAAATGGCCGCCGCTGAAACTGAAATTATGGAATCTAAACACACTCCAAGTGGTTTATTGCGTATCGATGCTGCAACACCCGTCGTATTACATTTACTGATACCACTGATTAAACCTTTTCGCGAACGCTACCCAGAAATAACGTTATCACTGATTTCTTCGGAAACGTATATCAATCTGATTGAACGCAAAGTGGATATTGCCATTCGTGTAGGCAACTTAACCGACTCCAGTCTACGAGCTCGACCACTTTTTTCCAGCTACCGAAAAATCGTCGCCTCTCCTGAATATCTGAAAAAATATGGCATACCGCAATGCATTGAGGAGTTGAAAAACCATATTTGTCTTGGCTTTACCGAACCGGTATCACTGAATACCTGGCCGATAGCTTGTCAGGACGGACAACTGCATGAAATAACCGTTGGACTTTCTTCCAACAGTGGTGAAACCCTTAAACAACTGTGTGTGACGGGTAATGGTATCGCGTGTCTGTCTGATTATATGATTGATAAGGAGATTACCAGTGGTGAACTTGTTGAACTACTGGTTGAAAAACGTTTACCCGTCGGGATGCCTTTCAATGCCGTATATTACAGCGATCAGGCTGTAAGCACCCGAATCAGGGCATTTATCGATTTTCTGAGTGAATATGTCAATGACTCCCGTAAATACTTTGGTCGTTAAAGCAAACATTAATCTTTATAAAGATGATTTCAAGATGCATCGCGACGAGAATCCCCGGGAGCATAGCCGAACTATGTGACCGGGGTAAGTGGGTGTAGCCAACAAAGAGGCAACTTGAAGGATAACGGGTATATTAGTTTATAGCCAAATAATCGGTATAACCTTCCATATTACCACCGAAAAATTTTTCTTTTATCGGCGGGTTTAGCTCTAGCTTATTAGCAAGACGATAGGGTAAATCTGGGTTAGCAATAAAAGGGCGACCAAATCCGATCAAATCCGCCCAGCCTTTAGTTAGCGCTTCTTCCGCTCGTTCCAAAGTGTATTTACCGGAATATATCAACGTGCCGTGATAAAGGAGGCGAAAAGCTTCTTTGAAGGTTACTGGCATGACGGGAGCGTCTTCCCAATCCGCTTCGGCAATATGAATATAGGCTACGCCGATATCATTTAGCACACTCGCGGCAGCCAGATAAGTGGCTTCGGGCGTATCATCTTTTGAACCCATCAGGGTTGTGAGTGGTGCCAGGCGAACACCTAGCTTATCTTTCCCTATCGCGTTAGCCACTGATGTAGCGACTTCTCTCAAGAAACGTAAACGATTTTGTAAAGTTCCACCATATTCGTCATCTCGTAGATTAGTTTGAGAATCAATAAACTGATTAATAAGATAACCATTCGCCGCATGAAGCTCTACACCATCAAAACCTGCTGCAATAGCATTATTTGCTGCTTGAACATAATCATTTACGATATCTGGAATTTCATCAAGTGTCAGTGCTCGTGGCTGCGAGTGTTGTACCATTTCACCGATACCATGTTCAGGTCCACGGCCTGCCACATCCAGAAAAACTTTTACACCTTTTGCTTGAAGGGCAGAGGGAGAAACAGGCGCAGAATTATTGGGTTGTAGAATCGTGTGTGAAACACGTCCTACATGCCATAATTGAGCAAAAATTTTGCCTCCTGCCATATGTACCGCATCTGTTACTTTTTTCCATCCTATTATCTGCTCAGGCTTATAAATACCTGGCGTCCATGCATATCCTTGCCCCTGTTGGCTGATTTGTGTACCTTCGCTGATAATTAGTCCTGCACTGGCACGTTGTGCATAATATTCAGCCATCAAATCAGTCGCTATACCGTTTGTTCCAGCCCGTGAACGAGTCATCGGTGGCATAACAATACGATTAGATAACGACAGACCATTCAGAGAATAGCGTTCAAAAAGCATAATATTTCTCACTCTTTATTATTCATTGATTTTGATTTGTGTATATGGAGATATTATGCTTCGCAAACTCTTTCTAAAAAGGCTTATTACGACAAAAGACTTTTGCTGTAAGTGTAAAAATGTTCGAGTTTTCTTATTATCTAAGATAATTAAGGGTAATTTGTAAAATCGATTTACTAAGTGAAAATGGAAGCAGCTCCCGAAGGAGCTGAAATAAGCAAGTATGTTTCTGCAAAGCGGAGAGATTACTGAGTTTATTAAGAAGTGGGAGTCATTAATTATCCCATTGGGGAGCAAGTCCTTCTGGATTAACGAGACGTTCGTTGTGATCAAGTGTGGCGATCGCCGCCATGTCGTCTGCATCAAGTTTAAGCACGGAGGCTCTCAGATTACTTTGTAAATTTTCGCGCTTAGTTGAAGATGGGATCACGCTATAACCCAATGCCATCGCCCAAGACAAAATCACCTGCGCAGGCGTGGCTTGATGTTTGGTGGCTATGCGTCTGATAACTTCATCTTGAAGAGCTTTACTATAAGCGAGGGTCATATAGGAAGTGATATGAATTCCATGATCTTTCGCCCAAGCTGTCACGTGGCAGTTTTGTAGATAGGGAGAAAGTTCAATTTGGTTCGTGGCGATGTGTTCAGCACCTACTGCATCGATAGCCTGTTGCATGAGATCAATCGTAAAGTTTGAAACACCGATTTCACGTGTCAACCCCATATTTTTAGCGTCCAGTAACGCATTCATTGTTTCATCAACACTGACAACGTTGTGTGGTGATGGCCAATGAATTAGCGTCAAATCAACATAATCAGTGCGCAGCTTCGCTATACTCTCTTTAAGACTTGGTATCAATTTTTCTTTGCTTAAATTTTCTGTCCAGATTTTTGTCGTGATATAGATATCTTCACGAGCTACACCGCTTTCTTCTATGGCTTGTCCTACTGCGGCTTCATTCTCATAAATCTGTGCCGTATCAATCGCACGATATCCCAATTCAAGGGCATTTTTTACCGATGTGATCACAACATCATCTTTCAGACGAAAAGTACCTAATCCAAATGCAGGAACAGACATAATAAACCTCATGTATACCCGTCATCTTTCAAGCTGCCTCTTTGTTGGCTGCACTCACTCACCCCGGTCACATCGTTATCTATGCTCCCGGAGATTCGCTCCCTTGCCGTCGCGATGCAACTTGAAATCCATAGGGTATAATATTTAATTAAGAAAGGCTTTATTATCATGAGATAAATTGCAATAAAAAAGAGCAGTAAATGCAGAAGTCTTTTGCTGATATGACAAAAATATAATCTATACCCGTTATCTTTCAAGTTGCCTCTTTGTTGGCTGCGCTCGTTCACCCCGGTCACATAGTTATCTATGCTCACGGGGATTCTCTCCCTTGCCGTCGCGATGTATCTTGAAATCCATAGGGTATATATCATCGCCATCCAGACTTTATCATTCCAATCAATCAAAGACTAAGCTATCGTAGCAATATGCGAGAATTGGAACCCTGTTGCTGCAACGACGCTACGCAGAGTTTTGAGTGTTGGATTGCCTTTCGGCGACAGTGTGCGATACAGTGTCTCACGAGAAATGCCTGCTTTTTCAGCAATTTGAGCCATTCCTCCACGCGCCTCTACTACGTGGCGCAATGCCATTAGAAACGCTTCCTGCCCGCCTTCTTCATCCATATCAATAAAAGCCTGATGCAGATAATGCTGCGCAAATTCAGGGTCTTCGCGGAGAAGCTGCACCATCGCATCATCATGTAAACGTGCTTTGGCCATAATCACCTCTTTAAGTAATCTTTCAGGCATGTAATAGCCTGATCTATACGAAGCTCCCAGACACCTTCTCTGCATGGTTTATGATCACCAAAATTTCCTGTGACCATCCGGTTAACCCGCGACGAAATTTTTGATTTCGCTATCGGGTCACGAATCCCTTTCAGGAACTCCATATACAAATCCCGATCGTCGGGGGTGAGATAATGTTTAATCGTATTCATGTGATACACTGTAGCTTTAAAGCTACAATTTTGTCAATATAGCTTAGGCTTTATTATTCGCCTTTACCAGAATTTTTGAATACTATATCTCCTATAAGTGATATAGATTGAACTAAATAACGTAGGTAAGGTAGTCGCATCATCTACAAGCACGATGGTGTAAAGAAAGACGTCTCTTCGCCGGAAAAGAAAATCTCCGGCGATCATATTTTTCATCATTTGGTTTAAATAAGGTTTTTTAAATCTTCGAGAATGGTGCCTAGCTGATCACGGGGCTGACCTGATAATGACTTGAGTGGAAAGGGAAGACAAGGGGCGGTTACTTTGCCCAGTAACTCAGCGGCGGCTGCGGTGACCCTGAGGCTACCATAGGTTTTGAAGAGCCTCCAGACAGGTTCAAGGGTAGCCGACAACATCTGTACCGTTTTTGTATCATTATCCTTTGCTGCGCGAGTGATAGCCAGTGCAGTTCGCGGAAAAAGCCCACCCATGACAGAGAACCAGACATCACATCCAGCATAGAGGCCCGTCGCCGCTTGCCAGTCCCCGCTGATTCCGAGCGAAACGTGGCTGGGAAGGCGAGAGCGAAGCGCATTCACCTGTTGTGTAGCCAGAGACAGTGCCTGCGGCAAGCGAGCAAGTTTGAGCGAGCTGACAGACGGTAAATTGGCAATGTTAATCAGCAGCTCATCGCTAAATTCAAAACCTGTCGTTGCAGGATTATCATAGACGCAAAGCGGTACGGATAGATGACGGCTGACTTCTTCATAGAGCGAATACACCTCGTCCGGTGTGGGACGCTGGTAAGAAACAGGTGCCAGCATTACGGCGCTAACACCCGCGTGTTGAGCATCTTCAGCAAGGCTGAGTATATCCGCTACACGCAGCGCTCCAATGCTGACCATCACCGGTATACTGTTCGCATGTTCAACAGCCAGTCGGGCGACATGCGCGCGCTCCGATAATGTAAGATAGGCGTAGCTACCCGTCGATCCCAGTGCGCCGATAGAATCCACTCCAGCTTCAACAAGATTTTCAATAAGCGAGATAAATGTCTTCTCATCTACCTTGTTGTCATACAGCGGTGTTAAAGGAAAAGCACTTAGTCCGGTAAACATTCTTTTCTCCTGTTTTTTAATAAAAGAAAGCAGAAAGATCCTTTGAAAATCTTAATGGATCTTTAAGCGCTAAGAAGTGATCTCCATGCTCTTCCCGACCATAAATTATAATTTCCCCTTTTGGTACAGTAGATGAAATCCATTGTTGGCTTTCTATCCAGTCGCTGTTTTCACCTGAAAAAATTAAAGTAGGAACGGTTATTTTATGGGAAATAACATCTCGCCAATCATTTAAAATATGTTCAAATAGTACTGATTTCAAATCATCTATACTTTGTGGAACAAATTCATTGGCAAAGGTTTGTGAATTGAAAAATGCGGGTGCTCCTTCTGTTGTATAATATTTAAGTATATCAGAATTAAAGAACATTTTATTCCCGGGAATTTTTCCACTGTAGACGTCTATCAAAGCTTCTGGCGAATTTGTAAAAGCTCCTGCTTTAATTCTTTCTTCCTCTGACCAATCCGCGTGGCAATAAATAGAAGGTGGTTCATCAATCAATGCTATTTTTTTTATTACTTCCAATCCGAAAAGATCAATGTAGCTCCATAGTACCGAACATCCCATAGACCACCCACAGAAATATGCTTTCTTTATATTAACAGCAACAATAAATTCATGAAGATCAGCAGAAAAACGAGAAATTCTATTTCCATAATTTACTTTTTGAGATAAACCATGATTACGCTGATCCAATACATAAACTTCATATTTCTTGCTGAGAAGATATATTATATTTATATATTCTGCACCATGTGAGGACCAACCGGGGATGAATATTAAAGTTTCTCCTTTACCGGCCTTCCAAAAAGAGAGAGATACCTCATCACTTGTTTTAAAAAAACCAATTTCAAGATCTTTCAAATCGGATAACTTCTCTGGAAGTTCTTTAATTGTGTGGGGAAATTTGAAATCACAACCAAAGAACTCTAGAGCTTTATTGTATGTTAACATATTCTAACTTCCGTTTAATTTAACTGTTTGATATGTTGAAATAATATCATCGTGCATAGATAGGTTAACTCATATTTAACCACTCGATGAGCGCTTTGTTCACTTCTTCTGGCTGCTCAAGTGTTGTGGCATGTCCACACCTGTATAATTTAATTAATTTTGCGTTTGGTATCTTTTCAGCCATTTCTTCTGAATATTCAGGTGGAGTTATGGTGTCACTGTCACCGACAAGAACCAATGTAGGTACACTGATATGGGTTAAAATATTTCGATTATCTGTACGATCACCCAAAGCCTTGGATTGACGAACATAAGCATCAAAGCCAGTTTCTTTCCCCATGCGAATAATAGTATTTATAAGATTTTTATCGTGCTGACGAGATTTGTGCACTCCTGTGGTAGCCATATTTTTTAAGATTTCTTCGAAATTTTCCAGAGTGGTTTTATTTAGTAAATTTTCTCTCATCTTTTTTTGCTCTTCTGTCTCTGGACGCGCAGAGCTATTAAGTAAAGCTAATCGGCTTACGCGCTCCGGAGCTAACTTCATTATTTCCAGACAAATGAAACCTCCCATAGACATGCCAGCAAGAGAAAAATAGGAAGGTGCCTTCTGGATGATATCTTTCGCCATTTCTGTAAGACTACTACCTTCCAGTATTGATGGTATTGTAACGGAACTATGCTTCCAAAGATTAGGTATTTGGTAGGCAAATAACTCGGATGTGCATAAATGACCGGGGATGATGATTGTTGGTTCCATATTGGATTTCCTTGCATTAATATTACTGTTTTTTTATACAGTACGGCATATAAAAAGTCAACTTTTTAGTATTTATTAGAAAACAGTAGCATGCCTACGGTGTGAGCTAAGACGCTGTAAGAAGAGTGCGCTATATTGAGATTGAATGATTTTATAAAAAAATATTTATTTGTTTGGGGATGATTTTAATTGTCCCTGTTTTATTTGTGAATGTTAATTTTTTATATGAGAAAAATTAAAAGATATTAGATTGCCTTAACGATAGTTATAAGCATAGGTATAAAGAAAGGGGGGCGTATCTGTTAGTTCGCTTCGCTTACTGCTTAACAAGGTTGCCCCTGAGCAGCCCTATCCCCCCTTTTTTATCGGCAAATTCAGTAAATAAAATCGATAGAAAAGGCGACTTATCCTACTTTTTTCAGAAAACAGGTTTTCAGTACTAACCCTCTGATTTTATCTGCGTTACATTCGATTTCATCTTCACGATGGGTAAGACGGATATTTTTAATCAAAGTGCCGCGTTTTAACGTTGCTGATGTGCCTTTTACTTTTAGATCTTTGATGACCTGTACAGAATCGCCATCATTAAGTAGGGTGCCATTGCTGTCTTTTACTTCGTTGTCCATTTTGCTATTTCCTCAAGTTATTTCTGAAAATAAGTGTGGATTATAGACAGTTTGTACTGATTTTTAAAGAATATGACGAAATTTATCCGAATGGAGGGCATTTTATGATGTTTTGCCGTGTCGGATCTTGGTAATGAAAGGCTAATGTAAACAGGCCCCTGTGTTAATAGGGGCCTGTAAGTCTCAGAGCTCTATACCCGTTATCTTTCAAGTTGCCTCTTTGTTGGCTCCCTTGCCGCCGCGATGCATCTTGAAATCCATAGGGTGCATAATATGGTGGCTCTTTATATTTTACTGCTCAACGCTTGCTTCAATAAACCATAAGAATTTGTCGAGATCACGGGAGGCGGCGGTTAACATATCTGCGGTGTTTTCATCTTCAACTTCGTTCAGCGCTTTGCGGATATCATTAGCGACAACAGCATAACGGTCGGCCAGTGCTTTTAGATGGTCCTGCACGTCATGGATATTTGTTGGGTAGCTTTTCAGTGCTGTGTGTCTATTAACTTCTTGTACGGTACCGAGAGCTATTCCACCAAGTTGTACGACTCTTTCTGCAAAGATATCTGAATGTTCAATAATTGTGGCACGAAAGGTATCCAGCATTTCATGGATGGAAATGAAATTTTTGCCACGCATGTTCCAATGTGCTTAATAATTTCCCCTGGATGTTAATAATGAATTTTTCGTTGGCGAGATGAATGTAACTCGATATTAGTCTTAAATCATATAGTTTATTCCTATTAAATCAATAGTTAATTTTTATAGGGAAATATTCACTATAAAATTCTTAGATTAATATTGAAAAGTATAATAATTTATCAGGTAAATCTGCGTGAATAATTTTGTTATGAATGAGTTTCTTTATTTATAAAAAACCGGAGAATGACTTTACTCCTCCGGCTTCTATTTCATTTCGATTAAATAAAATGATTAATCAACTTCGGTGATTTTAGGTTTTCTTTTTATTGTTGATGTAGAACCGATGGAGGCAAAAATAATACAGAACAGCGCCAGCCATTGCGTTATAGTTAAATGTTCATTCAGAAACACAATACCAGATAGCGCACCCAGTGCGGGTTCAAGGCTCATTAGAGTACCAAATGTTTGTGCAGGTAAACGGGTTAGGGCAATCATTTCTAGTGTATATGGGAATGCAGTAGACAGAATCGCAATTGCCAGTGCCAGAGGGAGAATTGACATATCAAATAATAGTTCTGGCCCCGTTTGTATTAAACCGACAGGGAAAAATATCATAGCAGCGATAAATGAACCAATAGACACCGTTGCTGCTCCATGACCTGCACCGGCGCGTTGGCCGAAAATAATATACAGTGCCCAGCAAACACCTGCGCTGAGTGCATAAATAATCCCTATAGGATCTAAACTATTAATATTATTATTGCCAATGGGGAGTAGGAAAGCTAAGCCGGCGATAACCAATGCCACCCAAAGAAAATCTATTGGTCGGCGTGATGAAAACATAGCTACAGCCAATGGGCCGGTAAATTCAAGGGCCACGGCAATACCTAAAGGAATAGTTGTTAGTGCCATATAGAATGTATAATTCATCGCGCCAAGAGCAATACCATATGTAAGCAGTGGCATGATGGATTTTCGGCTAAAACGCAGGCGCCAGGGTTTAAAAATAATAAACAGAATGAGAGTTCCAAGACCTAGGCGCAGTGCGGTAACACCCGGTGCACCGATGACCGGAAACAGCGTTTTGGCAAGAGAAGCACCGCCCTGAATTGATGTCATAGCAAGTAGTAACAGTATTACAGGTATTAATGGAAAGGCACTCTTTTGGAGCTTGGAAGGAGACATCCGGGCAAAACCTCAATTAAAATCAAGTGATCTGACCGATAATCTTCGCAGTGAAATGCAGATAACTCAATAGGTTTAGAGAATATAATTTTAGCGAAATATTTTTCATTTATTAGACTATTTTATATGTTTATAGTGAGATTAAATTTCATTATTGGTGTATAATTCTGGTATGGATTTACATTGTATTTTAATATGTTGATAATTTAGGAATTACAAGTGATGAAGGTATTTATTATCATCTGATTGATGCTTGATTTCATATTATAATATACCCAATGGATTTCAAAATGGATCGCGACGATAAGGGAGTGAATCCCCAGGAGCATAGCAAACTATGTGACCGGGGTGAGCGAGAGCGGCCAACAAAGAGGCAACTTGAAAGATAACGGATATAATTAAGAATAAGTTATGATTAATGCTAATATTGAATATGAAAGAAACCGTTTTTATTTTGTTTTCTTGGTATCAGTTTTATAAGTGAGTTGTATGATTGTGATACTAACGTATACCCTATGGATTTCAAGATGGATCGCGACGGCAAGGGAACGAATCCCCGGGAGCATAGCAAACTATGTGACCGGGGTGAGTGAGTGCAGCCAACAAAGAAGCAACTTGAAAGATGACGGGTATATAATCCTATTTTTCATGTGAAGGTAAAGTAACAGGAGCTAAGATAATGAAAAGTATTGCTGTTTATTGTGGTTCAAGTCTGGGTATATCTGAAATCTATAAAGAAAATGTCATTATCTTCGCAAAGGAATTGGTTAAACGTAATCTTACGCTCATTTATGGTGGCGCAAGTGTGGGCATTATGGGAACTGTTGCTAATACGGTTTTGGCAGAGGGTGGGAAAGTCATTGGTGTTATTCCAACATTATTGGAGTCGCGGGAAATATCACATAAAAATCTGACAGAATTATACGTTGTTGAAACTATGCATCAGCGTAAAAACAAAATGATTGAGTTAGCTGATGGTTTTGTTGCTTTGCCTGGGGGTTTTGGCACATTGGAAGAGTTCAGTGAGGTATTTACCTGGAGTCAGATTGGGTTACATACGAAACCTTGCGGTATTCTTAATATTAATAACTTTTATGATCCGTTAATTGCGATGATTAATAAAATGGCTGATGAACAATTCTTACATGAAAAATATCGTCATATGGCAATAATTGAGCAAGATCCTGCTATCTTACTCGATCGTTTTAATACTTATCGGTCGCCATCTATAAAAACATATTAAAATCAATTTCATAATAAAAAAGCGATATCATTGTAATGTGTAAATAAGAAACCAGAAAATAGAATTTAAACTGATAAGAGAATTAAAAATAGTGGCTAGAAGTCACTATTTTAATCAGGTTGAGTTGATTGTATTAGCCAGAATGGAGATATGATCCACTTTAATAAAAGAGAGGGTGGTACAGAAATAATCAGCATTTACCTTTAATTAAGGTAAATAAAAATGTTGTTTCTCGAAATAAATAAACCATTCCTGTTGTATAGATATTAATTAAAATATCTTCTCACAGGAATGGTTGTTAATACTAGTGATTAAGTATTAGCTTACAATCATATATTCTACTACTGGATTATTACCGCCATCTGCTGTATAGGATAAATGTAAATCATCACCTAAATAATCGGTTGAGATTGAGTAGCTGCTGCTGCCAATCAAAGGGTTACTCCATGTAATATAGATACTATAGATTTCGCCTTTGCTATCCACAAATACATAAGTACAGCGCCCTGCAACACCACCTATCAGGCTGTTTGAATCACTTCTCCAAATCGCTTTTCCAGGTGTGCTATCATTGCTTCTATTAATGACTTGAGGAGGAAGAGTAGTCCACTCACCTTGATCCAGACGAATAGAATCCTGGATAAGTTTAAGTTTATATGGTGATTTGTTAGTTACTTTTGCAATAACGCTAATTGGTGCTTTTAAAGAAATTACTTCGATCTCTGACATAATATTACCTCTTGTGATTGATTTTAAAAATATAATTAATAAATTCCAGGATTTTAATTCAACCTGTTATGGTTATATAAAATCACTTGGGGTGGAACTAACCTTCTTAGCTATATTGGATAGCTTATTTTTACTTCTTATTAGAATTCCGTTTCTTTATGTTTCCTAAAAGTCAATTTTTATATCTGAGTCTTTTTATTTATCGTTATCACCATTTTATTACCATTTTTAATAATTTTAATCTTTTAAAATATTAAAATTAAAAGCAAGCTATTTATTCATTGGTGTAGATAAAAAGATTTATTTTGTCTCGATGTTTTTTAAGATACCTTTTCTCTCAGATAAAAGTCAATTTTTTTGATCTTGGTGTTTTATTATAAAATAACAACCGGTTAATTATATTTTCGTACTTAAAAACGTAGATATAAATGATAAAATATGTCTATGTTTTTAATAACTAATATATAAAACAACTATAATGACAAACAAAAATAGGCCGCTGGGTCTATGATGAATGATAATAATTTTATTATTTTTTTGAGCATTAATTCATCATTATATTGATGAGATGTTAATATGTTGTAATATTGAATGAGTATAACTTAGTAACAGATTGTATTTATTTTGAGTAGTTATAAACGCACTAATTTGATAAGTCTTTATTATTGCTAAGAAGTTTACTGATTTATTGATTAGCAAATATTTGGATAATTAGGCAAAATTATATTCACTATAGGGACTATTACATCCTTGATGAAAAAACTGTAAAAAGGAAATTATTGTGAACGTAATGTCATTAATCCCTAATATGTTTATTTGCAGTGTGCCAATATTGATTTCTCTTATTTTCTTCTTTTTGCCTGATTTGAAAGCACATTCCGCATAAAATTAAATCACGATATCGTTTTGTCATTCAGAGTACCAGAATGAATTATTCTATTGATTAGCGGCTGGTGTAATATCTGTTTCAGAATAACGGGTATAGCTCGAATAACGCTCAAAACTCCCCGCGATCTCTTAACACTATTGTGGCATAATGCGCCGTTATCGATTTTTCCGATTTTCCTTTTGTTTCTAAATGTAAGAGCGAACGCAGTGTTAAGTACAAACAACATCACCATGCAGTTTGGCAGTAAGCCCCTGTTTGAAAACATTTCTGTCAAGTTTGGCAACGGTAACCGTTATGGTCTGATTGGCGCTAATGGTTCTGGTAAATCCACTTTTATGAAAATTCTGGGAGGTGATCTGACACCCTCTGTCGGCAATGTCAGCACCGATCCCAATGAACGTATTGGTAAACTGCGTCAGGATCAGTTTGCTTTTGAAGAGTTCACGGTGTTGGATACCGTGATTATGGGGCACACGGAACTGTGGCAGGTAAAGCAGGAGCGTGACCGCATCTATGCCATGGCAGAAATGAGTGAAGAGGATGGCTATCGCGTTGCCGATCTGGAAGTCGCTTATGGCGAGATGGATGGTTATAGTGCCGAAGCGCGTGCCGGAGAGTTGTTGTTAGGTGTTGGTATTCCAGTAGAACAGCATTACGGTTTGATGAGCGAAGTGGCACCAGGCTGGAAATTGCGTGTATTGCTGGCTCAAGCGCTGTTTTCTAATCCTGATGTTCTGTTATTGGATGAACCGACGAATAACCTGGATATTGATACTATTCGTTGGTTAGAGCAAATACTGAATGAACGAAACAGCACCATGATTATTATTTCCCATGATCGTCACTTCCTGAATACAGTTTGTACTCATATGGCCGATCTTGATTACGGTGAGTTGCGTCTGTTCCCCGGTAATTATGATGAATATATGGTTGCCGCCACTCAGGCTCGTGAACGTCTGCTAGCTGATAATGCGAAGAAGAAAGCACAGATTGCGGAATTGCAGTCTTTTGTCAGCCGTTTTAGTGCTAATGCTTCTAAATCAAAACAGGCGACTTCGCGTGCTCGTCAGATTGATAAAATCCAGTTGGAAGAAGTTAAAGCATCCAGCCGTCAGAATCCTTATATCCGTTTTGAGCAAGATAAGAAATTGTTCCGTAATGCTCTGGAATTGGAAGGTTTGACTAAAGGCTATGATAATGGCCCTCTGTTTAAAAATCTTAATCTCCTGCTGGAAGTTGGTGAAAAACTCGCTGTTATTGGTGCTAACGGTATTGGTAAAACAACTTTCTTGAAAACGCTCGTTGGTGAAACAGAGCCAACCAGTGGTGTAGTTAAATGGTCTGAAAATAGTAGCATTGGGTACTATGCTCAGGATCATGCTAGTGATTTTGACTGTGATCTGACAGTTTTTGACTGGATGAGTCAATGGAAGAGAGAAGGGGATGATGAACAAGCTGTTCGTAGTGTATTAGGCCGTTTGTTGTTCAGCCAGGATGACATTAAGAAAAAAGTCAAAGTATTATCGGGTGGCGAAAAAGGACGGATGCTATTTGGTAAGTTGATGATGCAACAGCCAAATATTCTGATAATGGATGAACCAACAAACCACTTGGATATGGAATCCATTGAATCTTTGAACCTTGCGCTTGAATTGTATAAAGGTACTTTGATATTTGTTTCTCATGATCGGGAATTTGTTAGCTCATTGGCAAGCCGAGTGATGGAAATTAAATCTGATAAGGTCATTGATTTCAAAGGTACTTATGATGAATATCTAAGAAGTCAGGGAATTATTGAGTAATCATCTTGTGGCATAAATCGCCCTGGTTGAGATAACCGGGGCGTGTTATTTCTATTGTTTGTTATTTCTATTGCTTGTTATTTCTATCGGTGGATAAATTAACTGTTGCACACTTCGCAATTGGGATCTTTAAGTAATTTAATATCACGAAATTGCATTGTCATCGCATCAAACAGTAAAACCTTTCCACTGCTGACTTTGCCATATCCAGTAAGGAGTTTGATGGTTTCCATTGCCTGTAATGTACCGATGGTACCGACCAATGGTGCCATAACTCCCGTTTCCACGCACGTTAGATTATTTTCGCCAAACAGTCTGCTCAGGCAACGGTAGCAGGGGGCATTTGGCTGATAAGTAAATGTAGTGAGTTGTCCTTCCATGCGAATAGCTGCGCCGGAAACCAGTGGCGTTTTCCTTGCCAGACACAGGCGGTTCAGTTGCTCGCGGATTGTTACATTATCAGTACAATCCAAGACAACATCATTCTGGCTGATAAGTTCATCTAGCGCTTGATCTTCCAGTAATCCATTAACGGTTTTAATCGTGACATGTGGGTTTATTGCTCGGAGTGTCAACTGGGCTGAATGCACTTTAGCCATGCCGATACGTTCATCTCGATGTAGGATCTGCCGTTGCAAGTTTGAGAGAGAAACGGTATCAAAATCCAGCAGTGTTATTGTTCCCACACCTGCTGCGGTCAAATATTGGGATGCTGCGCAACCTAAACCACCGGCACCAACTATCAGGATCGCCGAAGATTTCAATTTTTCCTGACCGTCAAAATCGAACCCGCGTAGAACAATCTGGCGGTTATAGCGTAGGGTTTCTGCATCTGTTAGTTCAATGGTCATTATTCATTTTTCAGTAAGTGATTGAACAATTCGATTTCAACATTTTCACCAACTTCTACCTGTCCACGTTCACGTTCCAGAACAATGAAGCAGTTCCCCTGACTGAATGAACTAAATATATGAGAGCCTTGATGTCCTGTTGTACGAACTTCTAGTTCACCTTGTTCATTCACCGAAGTAATGCCCCGTTGAAAATCCATTCTTCCTGGTCTCTTTTTCAATGGCGTGGTGACCTTGGCGCGCATACGCATAGGGGGTTGCCATGCCGTAAAACCGGATAGACGCGCGATTAAAGGTTGAACTAATTGATAGAAAGTGAGAACGGCTGAAACTGGATTACCGGGCAAACCGCAGAACCAGGCGTTTTTTAGTTTGCCAAAAGCGAAAGGTTTACCCGGTTTCATTGCCAGTTTCCAGAAACTGATTTCGCCTAATTCATCCAGTATCTGCTTAGTGTAGTCTGCTTCACCTACAGAAACGCCACCACTGCTGATGACTAAATCTGCTTTTTGATCTGCTTCCTCAAAAACATGGCGTAAAGCTTGAGGATTGTCTGCAATAACCCCTAAATCAATAACGTCGCAATCCAGTTTCTCCAGCATCAGTCGAACGGCAAGACGGTTGGTATCATAAATTTGCCCTTCCTTAAGTGGGTGACCGATAGCTTGTAGCTCATCGCCGGTCGAGAAAATGGCGACTTTTAATTTGCGAACCACCTCAACGTCGGTGATGCCTAAAGATGCAATTAGGGGTAACTGAGCGGTGGATAATTTGCTGCCTGCCGACAAAACTACTGCACCTTTAGCAATATCTTCGCCAGCCAGACGGATATTCTGACCTTGCTTGGCTGGCTGAGTGAAAACGATGCCATCATCAGTAGTTTCTGCGTGCTCCTGCATAATGACCGTATCAGCGCCTATGGGAATCGGTGCACCAGTCATAATGCGGATACAAGTTGCAATTGGCCATTCTCCTTGAAAAGGTACGCCAGCCAGTGCTTTTCCTGCCAGAGGCAGTGGTTTATTGCTGTTTAAATCCGCATGGCGTACGGCATAACCATCCATTGCTGAGTTAGCAAAAGGGGGCACATTGATAGGAGAAATAATATTTGTTGCAGTAATGCGTCCTGATGTTTGCGGGAGGCTGACGGTTTCTGTGTCAGTCAGTGGTGTAACTTGCGTCAGAAGTTTTTCCAACGCCTGCTGCAAAGAGATCAATTCAGAGGTATGACAGTGATCCATAATGATGCTCCCAGATAAGGTTTTTCATTAGTGGCATTATGGCAGAGATCATCATATGTGTGAGTGATATTTGACTTTGCTCGTATGTTCCATAAACACGGCGATATTGGTGTTGGTTATCCAAAACGCCGCGACATGTGAAATCCATAGGGTATATACCCTATGGATTTCAAGATGGATCGCGACGGCAAGGGAGCGAATCCCCGGGAGCATAGATAACGATGTGACCGGGGTGAGTTAGAAAGTGAATAAGCGCTTATAAGGTTTGACCACTGTCAACGGTTATGATTTGTCCTGTCATCGATTCTGCTTTTAACAACATTAAGGTTATTTCTGCAACATCTTCTGGCGTTGAAATTCTTTCTAAGGGCAAATAAGTGCAAAGCGTATGCATTTTCTCTTCTCTCCCTTTCCACCATCTTGTTTCAACGGCACCTGGCGCTACGCAGTTAACCCTGACCGATGGAGCCAGTGCCCGAGCTAAGGATTTTGTCAGTCCGTGAACTGCTGATTTGGAAGCGGCGTAGGGGATACAAGAGCCCAGGCCGGTTTCGCCGGCGATACTACCGACATTCACGATAGCACTCCCTGTTCTTGCTTTAAGATAAGGTGCCGCATACCGGCAACAATGAAATGTGCCTTTCACATTAACATCAATAATGGCATCCCAAATATCGCTAGATATGGCATCAAGATCTTCAAATTGAAGTTGCCTAGTTGTCGCCGCGTTATTTACCAGATAGTCGATCCCGCTAAATTTTTCCACGACGGTGTTTATCATGGCTTGTACAGCCGATTCGTCGGCAACATCTGCTTTTATCGCGATAGCTTGTCCCCCATCCTTGATAATGGCCTCTGTTGTTTCCTGCGCTTCAAGTTCACTTTGTGAATAGATCACTGCGACAGCAGCACCTTGTTTCGCCAGCATAATACTGATAGCCCGTCCTATACCGGTTCCACCACCGGTTACAATAGCCGTCTTACCTTGAAATGCTTTATACATAACAATGCTCCTTATTAATATTTGTACATAACATGATGAATCATATCTCTTATATACCCGTTATCTTTTAAGTTGCCTCTTTGTTGGCTGCACTTACTCACCCCGGCTACATCGTTATCTATGCTCCCGGGGATTTGCTCCCTTGCCGTCGCGATCTATCTTGAAATCCATAAGGTATAGACAAGTTTGTTAGTACTATTTTGGCATTATTGTGTGGACAATATTGTGTGGAAGCTTGGTTAATTCAGCTAATGTTATGTTGTAAAACTCGATTTAACCTTAATAGAGGTAACTGAGTAGAGGTAAAAATAAATAAATGGAGCAGAGGACGAAAACTCATATACTCCGATGTTCCAGATACTGTCATTAATTGCTTACTGACTTTTTATTTATGGGCAGAAATAATTTACGTTTTTCTGGAGTTTTGTTAATTAAAAGTGTGTATTTTATTTGATTTTTGTTATGGCTTATGAGAAATAAATTAAAAAAATAACATTTTATGGCTATGAACAATTCAACTTCTCCTCAACAAAGTCACCGCTACCTCGCTTTTCATATCGCAATGAGTGGATTTTTGGCGCTGGTCGTCGCTATGGGAATTGGGCGTACTGCCTTCACTCCTCAAGTGCCTTTAATGATCGCAGAATTCCAGTTTAGTCTAACTGGGGCAGGTATCGTTGCGGCTTTTAACTATTTGGGATATCTGGCTGGTTCTTACGATGCAATGCGGGCGCACCGTTTGATTGAATATCGGCTTTGGGCCGGATTATGGGGAGCAGTGATTATCACATTGCTCTCTGCGCTACTGTATGGGGCGATATTGCACAGTATTGCCCGTTTTCTTATTGGTTGGGCAAGTGGCTGGACATTGGTATTGGTGACATCATGGGCCAATGAACAGTTGGCTAAATTGAATCGTCCTGCGTTGAGTGCTGCTATATTTGCGGGACCGGGAGTCGGGATATTCGTTACTGGTATCCTTGCTATTGGTATTCAAGCATGGCAAGTGAGCGCTGCCGAAGCATGGATGTTGTATGGCATTTTGGCGCTGATTTGTAGTATCTATATTAGTCGGCATTTACCCCGTGGTGGTGAGTTACACCGTTCACAGGCTGAGGTGAAGAAACTGACTTTGACGCCTGCAATTAAGCGGTTGGTATGGAGTTACAGCTTAGCGGGTTTTGGTTATATTTTGCCTGCGACTTTTCTTTCACAAATGGCGAGTGATCGTTTCCCTGGCAGCTTGTTTGCGCAGTTTGTCTGGCCAATATTTGGTGGTGCCGCAGTCATCGGCATTGGTTTTGCTATTCTGACCCGTCATATGCTGACAACTCAAATCCGGCTTGCGATCACTTTATGGATTCAGGCTGTGGGCATTCTTATCGCTGAGATCATTCCGGGAATAGGTGGTCTGGCATTAAGCTCTTTGTTGGTTGGTGGGGGGTTTATGTGTGTGGTGCAAATGGCGTTTCAATATGGGCGTGAATTAGCGCCAGAACATAGCCGTTATATGGCCGGATTGTTAACCACCGGATATGCTGTCGGGCAGCTAATTGGTCCGATGCTGTCAGCGGTTTCTACCACAATAACCGGGAGATTGGAGCCAGCGTTATATGTTGCATTGATTACCTTGGTCATTGCCGGGTTATTGGTTTGTGACAGGAATAAACTGACCGGTGGAGGGCGTGTGTAAAAAATTCATATATACCTTATGGATTTCAAGATGCATCGCGACGGCAAGGGAGCGAATCCCCGGGAGCATAGATAACGATGTGGCCGGGGTGGGTGAGTGCAGCCAACAAAGAGGCAACTTGAAAGATGACGGGTATAATTATGAAAAGCAATCACTGGATAATCACCACGTGCTCATTTACAGTGTGTGCAATAGTTATCTGTTAGTCGTGATTGTTTCAGTGATAGTATTCATGACTTGAATTTTACTACCCGCCAGATGATGGAAAGTAATGTCTTTGGAGAAAATAATGTCATCCTTAAGTAAAGAAGCTGAGCTTGTGCATTCGGCGCTGGAAACTCGTGGCCTTGAAACGCCTTTGCGTGGTCAGGCATTGGTACCGGAAGTGCGCAAAGCGCGGATTGAGGAGCATATGACGGAAGTTATGAAACTGTTGAATCTCGATTTGCGTGATGACAGTTTGGCAGAAACCCCAGGTCGTATTGCGAAAATGTATGTCGATGAGATTTTTTCAGGATTGGACTACAGCAATTTCCCGAAAATCACATTGATAGAGAATAAAATGAAAGTGGACGAAATGGTGACCGTTCGTGATATCACACTCACCAGTACCTGCGAACACCATTTTGTGACCATTGATGGCAAGGCGACGGTTGCCTATATTCCAAAAGATAAAGTGATTGGGTTGTCTAAAATTAACCGTATTGTGCAATTTTTTTCTCAGCGTCCACAGGTTCAGGAGCGCCTGACCCAGCAGATTTTGATTGCATTACAGACACTCCTTGGTACCAATAATGTTGCCGTATCGATTGATGCGGTTCATTACTGTGTGAAAGCGCGGGGTATCCGTGATGCAACCAGTACCACGACAACAACCTCTCTGGGGGGATTGTTTAAATCTAGCCAAAATACCCGTCAAGAGTTTTTACGTACAACTCGCCATGTGTAATTTTTACACCGGGATATAAACATGGCCTGCCAGAGAATTGACTCACTGGATAGTATTCGTGGCTTGGCAATACTGGGGATATTGCTACTCAATATCTCCGGTTTTGCTTTGCCATCCGCCGCTTATTTGAATCCGGTATATAATAGTTCAGCTTCTTTAACTGATTTGATTGTCTGGTCTGTACTTAGCGTCCTTGTTCAGGGAAAGTTCCTGTGTATTTTGGCCTTCTTATTTGGTGCAGCATTGGAGTTACTATTACCAAGGGGCAAAATCTGGAATTATCCACGATTAACCATACTTGCTCTAATTGGAATGGGACATGGTATCCTATTCTGGGATGGCGATATTTTGCTCTCGTATAGTTTAGCAGGTTTTTTCAGTTTTCAATTGATTAGCCAAAATAGCGCCAGTAACCGGTTATTTATGAAAGGCGCTATTTTTTATCTGATCGGATTAGTGCTATTGTTTATTCTCGGCTTTTTTTCCAGCGGCGAATCTAATGATGTTTCTTGGCAGTTGACGGAATTCCAGATGTTATACGAAACATATTGGAAAACGTCTGGTGGATGGCTGGCAGTAAAAGAGCGTTTCAATCAGGTCATGTTGATGATGGTCATGCTGTTTGTTCAGTATGGTTGGCAGCTTATCGGTATTATGTCATGTGGTGCTGGATTAATGCGTAATGGTTGGCTAAAAGGTGAATTTTCAGTGAGCCATTATCGAAATGTGGCGCTAGTGCTGATACCGCTCAGTATTGCTGTTCAGATATTCTCTGTGGTTTTCCAATATATCCATAATTGGGATTACTTTTGGTCAGGTATTGTCGGTTATATCCTTGCTGAGTTGGTAACGCCATTTCAGGCACTGGGGTATATGGCTTTAATATATGGTTTCTGGCCGGTCATTTCATGCTGGCGAATTAATTACTGGTTCAATCAGGTTGGGCGAATGGCGATGAGTAATTACTTGCTACAAACCTTAATCTGCACCCTGCTATTTTATAACTTTGGGTTGTTTGGTCAATTTAGCCGTTTGGAACTACTTGCCTTTATTCTTCCCATTTGGGCGGTGAATATTCTTTTTTCATGCTGGTGGTTACGTCGTCACCCGCAAGGGCCAGTAGAACAGCGGTGGCGTGATATCACGGCGGTGTTGGCCCGGTCGGCTTAAGCTGGGTTTTATCCATTGTCCGTAACTCTTCTGGAGTGACGGCGGGGTAATTAGTCATACCTTTTGGTACCTTATACGGAGCAGGAATAGGGATCAACGGGCCCAAGAAACGAGGTTCGCGTTTCAGAATATAAAGATCAGTCAAAGCACCAAGACGGGCAATGATTTCACGTAATCGAACGGTAATCATATTCTTGGGGGTTGAAACTGCATAACACTGAGCATCAATTCCCATATGCATAGCGATAAACAGGGCTCGTTCGCAATGAAATCGTTGGGTAATAATCGTGAAATCATTAGTGTTAAAAACTTTCCGGGTTCTGACTATTGAGTCAAGTGTTCTGAAACCAGCAAAATCCAGTACGATATTTGCAGCAGGAATACCCGCTTTTACCAAATCCCTGCGCATAGTGACCGGTTCGTTATAACTTTGCTGAGCATTGTCACCACTCAGTAACAAGTATTTGATTTTGTCGCTGTTATAAGCATTAATGGCTCCCTGAATACGGTACATATAGTACTGATTTGGCGCACCAGAGAGGTAATATTTAGCAGTACCAAGTACTATACCCACTTCACGTTCAGGAAGTTGTTTGAGATCATCAAAGACATAGGGGGCTGTTTTCCAACTCATCCAGCGGTCAAGTGCAATAGCTGTCAGTATCAGCATCCCTGTGATGAATAACAGACTTGTTATCAGGCGATTCCACATGCTTTTGCCTTATACACATTAATGACTGGATTTGTTAAAGGCTACTTTACCTGAAATTTCGAAGCAAGTTTTCTCTATAAGAAAAAAGCTTGATAGTAAAAGAGAACTATACCCTATGGATTTCAAAATGCATCGAGACGGCAAGGGAGCGAATCCCCGGGAACATAGATAACGATGTGACCGGGGTGAGAGAGTGCAGCCAACAAAGAGGCAACTTGAAAGATGACGGGTATAACAAGCTTTTTACGTATTTTTAATGATAAAAATCAGAATGAAGTCCGTTTGTACACGCGGTATTCAGGTTTCCAGAAGTTGCGTTCAATCGCTTCATCCAGTGCTCCATCTGAGGTCACAGTGGCAACGCCCTGTATTTGTGCTTCTTTGGCGACTTGTTTAGCAATTTTGCGTGACACTTCTTGAATATCATCGATAAGTGGCAGTAACGGACCTTGACCTTCTTGGGCTAAGGGTGAGCAATCCGCCAATGTTCGGCTTGCTGCCATCAACATACCGTCAGTAACCAGTTTGGCCCCTGATGCGATGACACCCAGACCAATGCCGGGAAAGATATAGGCGTTGTTACATTGTGCTATTGGATATTCCTGATCTTTATATTTTACCGGATTAAATGGGCTACCTGTCGCAACCAGAGCGGCACCATCTGTCCAGTTGATGATATCTTCGGGACGGGCTTCAACACGGGAAGTTGGATTCGATAATGGCATGACGATTGGGCGTTCACAATGTTTATGCATCTCACGGATGATCTCTTCTGTAAACAAACCTGCCTGACCTGAAACACCAATCAATACTGTCGGTTTAGCATTACGGACAACATCAAGCAGCGAGATTGAATCGTTGTTTACATCCCATTTAGCCAATGAGCTGCTTTTCTGCACCAGCTTGTTCTGGAAATCCAATAGATTTGGCAGCTTGTCTGTCAATAAACCGAAGCGGTCAACCATGAAAATACGGGCACGAGCCTGTTCGTCACTTAAACCTTCTGATTTCATCTGGGCGACGATCTGTTCTGCAATGCCGCAACCGGCAGAACCTGCGCCGAGGAAGGTGACCGTTTGATCTTTTAATTGACGGCCAGCCGCGCGACTGGCGGCAATTAAGCTACCTAACGTAACAGCGGCAGTTCCCTGAATATCATCATTAAAGCAACAAATCTCGTGGCGATAGCGATTAAGAAGAGGCATGGCATTTTTTTGTGCGAAATCTTCAAATTGCAGTAGCACATTTGGCCAGCGGCGTTTAACAGCCTGAATAAATTCGTCTACGAATTCATCATATTCTTTACCGGTGATACGTGGGTGACGCCAGCCCATATATAACGGATCATTCAGGCGTTGTGGGTTGTTGGTGCCTACATCCAGGACGACTGGCAGTGTATAAGCAGGGCTGATACCACCGCAGGAGGTATATAAGGAGAGCTTACCGATAGGAATACCCATACCGCCAATACCTTGGTCACCCAAACCGAGGATACGCTCACCATCGGTAACAACGATGACTTTTACATTTTGTTTGGTCGCATTTTGCAGCATATCATCAATATGTGCTTTGTTTGGATGTGAGATGAACAGGCCACGGGCACGGCGGTAAATATCGGAAAAGTGCTCACACGCTTCACCCACGGTTGGGGTGTAGATGATTGGCATCATTTCGTTCAAATGGGCATCCAGCAGGCGGTAGAACAGGGTTTCGTTAGTGTCCTGAATATTTCGCAGATAAATGTGCTTATCTGCATCATTTTTGAAATCAAGATATTGCCGATAGGCACGTTCAGCTTGTTCTTCGATGGTTTCGACCGCTTCCGGTAATAAACCGTGAAGATTAAAGTTCCTACGTTCTTCTTCAGTGAAAGCGCTGCCTTTATTCAGCAGGGGGAATTCCAACAGAATTGGGCCAGAATAGGGAATATATAGTGGACGTTTACTTTCGTGTTCCAGTTCCATGAATCTTACTCTTTGAACTAAATGGATAATAAGGTTAGCTACAGATCCTAAGAGATAGGAAAAATATGTACAGTAAATGTTACTTAATTGGAGGTATGCTCCCGGGGATTCGCTCCCTTGCCGTCGCGATCCATCTTGAAATCCATAGGGTATAACATCCAGAGTTAGATAATAAAATGTTACGGTAATTATTTTTTATAGCGGAAAACCCTCTATCTGCATAGAGGGAAAAATGAATTTTCCACTGAACTCAGAAAGTGTAGTAATCAAATTTGCTGCAACCGAGTGCAGCAAGTATAGATTGAGTCGCACTCCGTTGGGATAAATCACTGTGTTTTCCCTCAACTAACACCGCTCTTTCGATAGCCAGGCAATCACCACCAGAAATGTTCATCAGAATCAGTGCTGCTTGTAATGGGGGCAAGCTTGGGTTAAATGCCGCATTTTCTGCATAACGCCCAGGATAAATTATTCCATCTTTTCCCAGAAGTGCGGTACCACTGTAGGAATTACTGTATGGGGCATAGCTCTGGTTTGCTGCATCTAATGCCGTTAGTACTAATTTATCCGTCGTTTCTAGTTTATAGCCATGATTGACCGGATCCATCAACAAAGTTGTGATGCCCAGATCGTTTGGGCCAAAAGAATCTGGCAGATAGTGATCTAATGTTGAAGATGCCTGTTTTGGCAGATGAATCTCTAATTGTGTGCCACTATTAAGTTCATTCATAAATTGACGGCAGTGGCCGCACGGAGAGTAATTCACAGTAACAGATGCCAGTCTTTTCTCGCCCAATAACCAAGCGTGAGTAATCGCACATTGTTCAGCATGAATCGTTTGCTGTAGTGGTACGCCAGCAAATTCCATATTAGCGCCAAAATAGAGGTTTCCGCTTTCACCGCGGGCAATTGCACCAACATTAAAATGTGAGATTGGTGTCAGGGAACTGGCCGCTGCGAGTGGTAACAGGGCGACAGCCAAGGTGTTATCGTCAAAACCGCAGGCTTTCTTAATCGATTTAGCTTGCTCAGCAGTGAGCATGGCAGGAAAGTCATCGTTTCCTGCGTAAGGTAAAAGTGCATCCTGTAGTTTAGAGGGCAACTGTACCCATATGGGGTGAAAACGAGCTTGCATAGCGTGATCTCCGAAGTAACTTAAGATCATTCTAAGTTGTCTGATGAGATTTGTAATGTGATAAATATCATATAGATGATGAGAATTATGTAATTGAAGTTAGTAATCGAGTGAATATTATCAAATTTCCTAATAGATAAACTAGCTAAATAGGTATAGCAGCACCGGGAATACAAAAGGGGCTGTTAGTGAAGTAATGATACCGCAGGTCATCAATGCCAATGAACTGTATGCGCCTTCAACGAAATTGACCTCTGCACAGCGGGCGGTACCCAAAGCATGTGATGCCGTTCCCATTGCTAAGCCGCGGGATGCTTTGGTTTTTACCTGTAAAATATCGAACAGGTTATGGCCAAATATTGCGCCGAGAATGCCGACAAAAATGACGCAAGCAGCACTGATTGCAGGAATACCGCCAATAGCATCTGCTACTGCCATTGCTATTGGTGTTGTAACAGATTTAGGCAGTATCGAAGCGGCCATTTCAGGCGTTGCGCCCATCCACAAGGCAATAGCAGTGCCTGTCACCATAGCGACAATACTGCCGATAAAACAGATGCTAATAATGGACCTCCATTGGGCTCGGATCTGGTGTATCTGCTCATATAGAGGAAATGCCAGCGCAACTACGGCGGGCTGGAGTAGATCATTTAGAATTCGACTGCCGGCAAAATAGTGTTCATAAGGCGTGTGGGTTATTAACAATATTGGAACAAGGACGGCGATAGAAACCAATAAGGGGTTCAGAATGGGAATTTTGCATCGTAATGAAAGTTTTCTTGCGGTGTAAAATACAATCAATGTTAATGGCAGTGACCACCAAATGTGACTTAACATTTTTATTTCTCTTGTTTCTCTTGTTTCTGTTGTTCATTGTTAATTTCTGATGTGGATCCTACAATCGGACGTTCACGATGAACATAATGGGAACTGTAAGCAACGATAATCATAACAATTGCAGTACTGATCAGGCATGAAAAAACAATCGGAATTATCTGTTGGCTGAGTTGATCGTAATAATTCATTACGCCTACGCCAATAGGCAGAAACAGCAAAGTCATATTTTTTAGTAACAGACTACAGCCTGGTTTTGCCCAATGAGCAGGAATTAGCTGGAAAGCTAATAAAACGAACAAGATCAACATACCGATAATACTGCCGGGAATAATGATAGGTAGTAGGGAAGAAATGGCATTACCTGTCAGCAAACATAAATAAATCAGAACAAATGCTCTTAGATACTGCCAACCAACAATCAGTACTTCACGAAACGACATAACAAAATTCCTAATTCCGGTGAGGTATTCATCATACAAGTGACCTTGGGAATGTGCCATCTTTTCCTTCGAAAGGATGACGGAAATTTCGGCGGTTCTGGATTACAGCCCCGATAAAATGATTAGCAAGATTGGTAATGTGTGGTTTGATTTAATATGAGGTTTTCTAGAAAAAAGTGAACTTTATGATAGCGTTGAAGTCCAACCATACGAAAACATACGCTATGGAAAAAATAGTAATTTAATCAATTGCGGGTTGGAATACAACTCGCAGATATATTATATGGGAATAACCATGCAAATTTGTAGGATGAATTATAACGACCTGTCCGATAATGGACGAAAGGCTAAATTTCATTGTTATGGCGTTGGTATATTTGACGTTTTCTCTGGTCAAGATCCATACGTCAACAAGTCTGAATGTTCTTACATTGAGAAATCAGCAATTCCTCCAGGTCAGTATTGGATTGTTGATCGTCCGGTTGGTAGCATAGCGAACCAAGTCAGAGGCACAGCTCTTGATATGATTCATGGTACTAATCATTCTCAATGGTTTGGGTTATATAGTTTTCAGACAATGAATGATTATATATTCGTGAACGGTGTTCGACGCGGAGCATTTCGTCTTCATCCATTGCGTCCGAATGGTAGCGGCGAGTCTTGGGGATGTATCACCTTTTATCGTGTTTCTGACTTTAATATCGTACGAAACGCTCTGCTCCGTACCCATAAGTTTAAAGTACCGGGCAGCTCATTGATGGCATACGGTAGAGTTGATGTTACGGGGAATACAAATTTTGGTGCGTGTAAAGTTTCTTAGCTTTTTTGGTTATTTACTATGCCTGTTGATCGCACTGCTAGCGTTCCGGCTCATTACTCCGTTAAACTTGGCTGTTTATCAGGTGTATCGTGTGGTAGAACGTTTCCTGAATAGGATAAATTTGGGTTGGTTAGGAGGAAATTACGAGGATAGCTGGATTGAATTGTTTATAGACATCTTTGCACTCTTAATGATAGCTCTAATTATACACAAAATCGCCAGTCGGATCTTTAATAGACTTCGGTAAAATGCCGGATATTCCGGCGTTATTTCTTAGCGCTCTTTCCACGAATCAGAGTAAATGATGTTACCGTCAAGGTATTTCCACGTAATTTTCTCGTATCTGATTTCAACGGATTCTAGATGATTAAGATGTTGATAAGATGGATCTTTTATATTATGCATTACTGGAGAAATTGAAACAATTTTCACTCCGCTCATAAGGATATGGAAATACTCCTCTTCCTGACCTGCATTGTCTATTCTGTACCATTTGATATTGGCAGATTGTAACGCCTGTCCAGTGGCAACAGCTTTATAAAGGTATGGAGATGCCCGATCAAATTCTTTTTCGAAACTCATTGAACCATGTACTCTGGTACCCGTTAGTTTTCCTGTACTACTATCAGTGGGAATATATAGACTATGGTTAAAACTCAGGATTTCAATGCTACCCTCGCGATTTTGTATATCGACAGATCCCTTAATGTCTGCACCACCATCATCTTGCAACTATATATATGCCGGTATGGCCATACTAACCTCCTAATAATTTTCCTACACATTGATTTACTTCAATTCCATTCTAAATTCGATGATAATTTAACTGAATTATCTCACTATAACTAGTGATAATTTTATTAACTACTTTGAACTTACTTTTTATTGAAGAAAATCTAAAGTGGATACTGGAGATGGAAATTTTCCATGTCACATATACATATAATTAACCAATAAAAGAGGATCAAAACCAAGGTACGGTAGTTGATTTGTTCAACACAAAACAGCTAAAAAATCCAGGTGCAGATCTATCTTCTATCGGCCCTTGTTCGACAATTAACGAAAAAGTTTGCCCAGAAAACCGATTCTTAAGACACAAGCTGGATACCAGTCGCCCCAGTAATAGTCCCTACTGATAAGCAGCAAGTATTTTGAAATGAAGACTCTAATTTACTGGCAACTTTCACGCCTTGCTCGCTGGCATGTTGAAAGTGATGCTCTGGATAAATCCAAGATACAAGGATGTCAAAGCTCACATTAAAATAAAGCGGGGACCATTACTGATCCCCGTGGGTAAAAATATTAATGAAATAAATTAACTATTATTTCACTTGCATACCGGGTTGGGCGCCGCTGTCAGGGCTGAGTAAAAAGATATCTTTTCCGCCAGGTCCGGCGGCCATAACCATCCCTTCCGAAATACCAAAGCGCATTTTGCGTGGTGCCAGATTAGCAACCATAATGGTTAAACGGCCTTCCAGTGCTTTTGGATCAGGATAACTGGAGCGAATACCCGAAAATACCTGGCGAGTTTCGCCACCAAGATCCAGCATCAGTTTCAGCAACTTATCTGAGCCTTCGACAAAATCAGCCTGTTTAATAAGGGCGACGCGCATATCAACTTTGGCAAAATCATCAAAGGTAATGGTGTCCTGAATGGGATCTTCTGCCAGTGGACCGCTGACTTTTTGTGGTGTGTTGATGCTCTCTTTAGATGCCACAACCATAGCGTCCACTTTATCCATATCAATGCGATTGAACAGGGCCTTAAAGGCAGAAACTTGATGATCCAGCAGCGGCTGTTCAATACCATACCAGGTGAGTTCTGTATTTAAGAACGCTTCTGCGCGTTCTGCCAGACTTGGCAAAACGGGTTTCAGGAAAGTCATCAAAACGCGGAACAGGTTGATGCCCATTGAACAGATAGCTTGAAGATCGGCATCACGGCCTTCTGCTTTTGCCACCACCCACGGTGCTTGCTCATCCACATAACGGTTTGCCAAATCAGCCAGTGCCATGATTTCACGGATTGCTTTGCTGAATTCGCGGTTATTAAACTCTTCTGCAATCACCTTTGCCCCATCAATAAACTGTTGGTAAAGCGTCGGATCAGCCAGTTTATCCGCCAGCTTGCCGTTAAAGCGTTTATTAATGAAGCCGGCATTACGGGAGGCCAGGTTAACAACTTTATTAACGATATCGCTGTTAACACGTTGAACAAAATCTTCCAGATTCAGATCGATATCATCAATGCGAGCCGAGAGTTTGGCTGCATAGTAATAACGCAAACAGTCTGCATCCAGATGATCCAAATAAGTGCTGGCTTTAATAAAAGTACCACGGGATTTGGACATCTTCGCACCGTTGACGGTGACATAGCCATGAACAAACACGTTGGTTGGCTTACGATAACCGCTGCCTTCCAACATGGCCGGCCAGAACAGGCTGTGGAAATAAACAATGTCTTTACCGATAAAATGATACAGATCAGCGGTGGAATCTTTTGCCCAGAACTCATCAAAGTTCAGATTTCCGCGTTTATCACATAGGTTTTGGAAAGAACCCATATAGCCGATAGGCGCATCCAGCCAGACATAGAAATATTTGCCCGGCGCATCAGGAATTTCAAAACCGAAATAGGGGGCGTCACGGGTGATATCCCACTGTTGTAAACCGGATTCAAACCATTCCTGCATTTTGTTAGCAACTTGCTCCTGTAAGGCACCGGAGCGGGTCCAAGCTTGCAGCATGTCACTGAATGCGGGCAGATCGAAGAAGAAGTGCTCTGTTTCACGCATTTCTGGCGTCGCGCCGGAGACAGCAGAACGTGGGTTGATTAGTTCAGTTGGGCTGTAGGTTGAACCGCAAACTTCACAGTTATCGCCATACTGATCTTCTGCCTTACATTTCGGGCAGCTACCTTTAACAAAGCGATCCGGCAGAAACATATTTTTCTCAGGATCATATAACTGAGAAATAGTACGATTCTTAATATGACCGTTTTTTTTCAGTTCGAGATAGATTTTGGTTGATAACGTTTGGTTCTCTTCGCTATGCGTAGAGTGATAGTTATCATAGCTCACTGAAAAGCCAGTAAAATCCTGATGATGCTCTTGGTTCACCGTTGCGATCATCTCTTCAGGAGCAATACCCATTTGCTGAGCTTTCAGCATGATTGGGGTTCCATGAGCGTCATCGGCACAGATAAAGTGAACCTCTTTGCCGCGCATTCGCTGAAAACGGACCCAAATATCTGCTTGGATATGTTCCAGCATGTGACCGAGATGGATTGGACCGTTAGCATATGGCAACGCGCACGTCACCAATAATTTTTTTGCGACTTGAGACATAGTAAGGATCTGACTTCCAATAAGTGAAAAAGGGAGTTTGATGTTAACCGATCAAAAAAATTGTCGCTAGGGTAAGGTTTAATATTAATGAGTTTTATCCAGTGCGCCTTGAAACCTAAACCCTTCTGAGGTTGTTAATGGATAAAAATTGAATCAGTGAGCCGGAAGCGGGTTTTTGTCGCTAATTTTATCCGAACGCATTGGGTTCTGTTATGATGGCGAGATGGTTTTTAGCTAATGATAATCATTAAAGGAGCCGGGATGAACTCACAATCCCCCGAGCAGACCAATCCTGACCTGCTGAAATCTCAGGTAACAAAAATACTTGCTACTTTTACACACCTGACACTAGAACGTGATTTGACAACATTGAAGGCGTTACATCACTGCACGATGCTTGATGGTGTCTTGCACATTGAATTACTGATGCCGTTTGTCTGGCAAAGCGGTTTTAAGGCGTTAAAAGCGGCCACCACGGAAGAATTACAGGCGGTAACTGGTGCGAAATCGGTAGCGTGGAAATTGATCCATGATATCAGCACATTACGTCGGGCTAATGATCTGCCGGGAATTAATGGTGTCCGTAATATTTTGGCTGTCAGCTCGGGTAAAGGTGGGGTGGGTAAATCCAGCACAGCCGTAAACCTGGCGCTGGCATTGGCTCAGGAGGGGGCAAAAGTCGGTATTCTGGATGCAGATATCTACGGTCCTTCTGTTCCGAGTATGTTGGGAACCACCAAAGAGCGTCCAACTTCCCCAGACGGGCAGCATATGGCACCGATTATGACGCATGGCCTTGCCACTAACTCGATTGGTTATTTAGTCACAGATGACAATGCAATGGTATGGCGCGGCCCAATGGCTAGTAAAGCATTGATGCAGATGTTACAGGATACATTATGGCCGGATCTCGATTATCTGGTTATCGATATGCCACCGGGAACCGGTGATATTCAGCTCACTTTGTCACAAAACATCCCGGTAACGGGGGCACTGGTGGTAACAACGCCTCAGGATATCGCCTTAATTGATGCAATGAAAGGCATCGTCATGTTCCAGAAAGTGAAGGTGCCTGTACTGGGTATTATTGAAAATATGAGTACACATATTTGTGGTAACTGTGGTCACCTGGAACCTATTTTTGGAACGGGTGGAGCAGAAAAATTGGCGGCTAAATATCACTGTAAATTATTGGGACAAATCCCGCTGCATATTTCACTGCGTGAAGATCTTGATCGTGGTGAGCCAACCGTTATCAGTAATCCTGATAGTGAATTTACCGATATTTATCGCGAAATTGCCGCGAATATTTCAGCACAGATGTATTGGCAAGGCGAGAAGATACCAACAGAAATTTCGTTCCGTGCTGTTTAATGCAGGTATTTGATTGAAGATAACGGGTGGTGGATGTTTTCATTGCCCGCTTTTTGTATGGGGAGATTTTGTATGGGGAGAAATATGCTTGTTCGATTTCCCTCGTTACATGGTTTTTATGCGAAACGCCTCGAAAAAAGTGAGACTTCTCTTGTTTACACTGGAACAGATACCATTAACTCCCTATAATCTCGCCAAACTTAGCACTCATAAGTGCTTTGTTCCCATTTTTTTCTAGAATCAGGTTAATCTCTATTATGGCTGACGAAGCATATCAGTGCACAATTGTAGGAATTTCTGGTGCATCTGCCTCAGGTAAAAGTCTCATTGCTAATACACTTTATCGTGAATTACGCGCTCAGGTTGGTGATCACAATATCGGTATTATACCAGAGGATTGCTATTATAAAGATCAGAGCGATCTATCAATGGAAGAGCGTTATAAGACTAATTATGACCATCCAAGCTCAATGGATCACAATCTGCTCTTTTCTCACCTACAAGCGCTGAAAATGGGTGAATCAATTGAATTACCACAATACGATTATGTTGCTCATACTCGTAAACCAGAAGCGATTCATTTTGCACCGAAAAGGGTTATTATTCTGGAAGGTATTCTATTATTGACCGATAAGCGCTTGCGCCAGGAGATGGACTTCTCTATTTTTGTTGATACGCCACTGGATATTTGCCTTATGCGTCGTATTAAGCGGGATGTGCATGAACGGGGGCGTTCTCTGGATTCGGTGATTGAGCAATATCATAAAACTGTGCGTCCAATGTTCCTGCAATTTATTGAACCATCAAAGCAATATGCAGATATTATTGTGCCGCGCGGGGGTAAAAACCGAGTAGCAATTGATATATTGAAAGCCAAAATTGGTCAGTTCTGCGAATAATAAAACTTTGCTTGTCAGGCATTGATAAGCAGCATCGTATTGGAGAGGAAATAATGCGACTCTGTGACCGCGACATTATTAAATGGCTTGATGAGGGTAAATTGGTCATTGCTCCACGTCCGCCGATTGAACGCATTAACGGGGCAACTGCTGATGTGCGCCTTGGGAATCAGTTTCGTGTTTTCTGTGGTCATACTGCGGCATATATTGATTTGAGTGGTCCGAAAGATGAGGTCAGTGCTGCGCTTGATCGTGTGATGAGTGATGAAATAATTCTGCCTGACGATGAGGTTTTTTTCCTCCATCCTGGCGAGTTGGCACTGGCCGTTACGCTGGAGTCTGTCACATTGCCGGATGATTTGGTGGGCTGGCTTGATGGCCGTTCTTCGCTTGCTCGTCTTGGGTTGATGGTGCACGTGACGGCACACCGGATTGATCCGGGCTGGCATGGTCAAATTGTTCTTGAATTCTATAACTCTGGTAAATTGCCTCTGGCGTTACGTCCGGGTATGGTCATCGGTGCTTTGAGTTTTGAACCATTGTCTGGTTCCGCTGACCGTCCGTATAACCGTCGTCAAGATGCGAAATATAAAAACCAACAGGGTGCGGTGAGTAGTCGTATTGATGAAGATTAACATCTTTATCGGCTATTGAGCTGCATTGACTGTTTTGACAAAAAAAGCTGAGGAAGTCATGAAGAGATTGCTGACAACACTGATTATTTTGCTGGTTGTGATTATTACCGGTCTGGCAGCATTAGTCATGTTAGTAAACCCAAATGACTTTCGGGCTTATATGGTCAAGCAGGTGCAAAAGAAGAGTGGCTACCAACTCGTCTTGCAAGATGGTATGCGCTGGCATGTCTGGCCAAAATTGAGCATCATTACCGGGCGTATGTCATTAACGGCCCCAGGGGCGGCGCAGCCAACAGTGACGGCAGAAAATATGCGTCTTGATGTGGCGTTGTGGCCGCTTCTTTCTCATCAGCTTGCCGTTAAAGAGGTGATGCTGAAAGGGGCGATATTGAGAGTAACCCCGGAGAGCCAGTCGCAGAAAAAAGGGAATACCCCTATTGCACCAACAGGGAGTACAGCCAATCCTGTTGCGAAGGGGGAGGGTTGGGAGCTTGATATTGCCAGAGTTAAGATCGCGGATAGTTTGCTTATTTGGCAGCGAGATGATCATGAGCAGTTAAATGTCCGCGATATTAATCTGCTAATGGAGCGAGATAACCAAAACCATATCAGCGTAGAGTTAAGTAGCAAAGTCAGTAAGAATCAGCAAGACTTGGCTTTTAATCTTAATGCAGATGTCGATATTACTGATTATCCATATCGTGTTGCGGGTAATATTGACTTCTTTGATTATCAACTCCAGGGCGCAGGTATACCTACGGGAGGAATTAGTGGTTCAGGAAAAGTACATGCTGTTTATCAAAAAGAGACGACAGATGAACTGCAAACAATTTCTTTACAGGCGCTAAGTTTCACCGCTAATGAGAGTGAACTGCATGGCAGTATAAAAGCAATGTTGGGGGCTCATGCGGATTATCGGATCGATTTATCTTCCCAAAAACTGAATTTAGATAATCTGATGGGATGGGACTTGCTTCCTAAAGAGGGTTCAGAAGTTAAACGTTATTACCGGATAGAGAATAGTTCAGCTAAACCGGTAATCGCCGTTTCAAGCTCTGCCGAGCCTGATTATAGCGCTGCATTTCTGAATGACTTTAACGCCAATGTGACTATTAATGCGGACAAATTTGTTTATCGAGGAATGGAGATCGATAATCTGATATTGAAAGCGACAAATAATAGTGGTATTGCTGAAATTTCTACTCTGAATGGCAAATTATTTGGTGGTGATTTCTCTATTCCGGTTATTTTAGATGCAACGGGTAATCAACTTAAGTTACACGCAAAACCTTTACTGCGGAATATAGAACTGGAACCAGTACTCAAAGCCTTTTCCTTACCTCCGGCATTTAGTGGCAAATTCGATCTGAATGGGGATCTTTCTGGTAAAGGATATGATGGTTATGCGATTTCGCATATTTGGCAGGGTGATCTTAATTTCAGTTTAGTTAATGCCAAAATGTATGGATTAAATATCCCCCAATTAATCCAGCAATCCGTTGCTCGTGCAACGGATAAAGTGAATATCCCTGATAATATGGATAATTTCACCCGCGCTAAAAAGCTTGATGTTAAAGCGGTACTGAATCGAGGTGATATAAAAATCAGTCGATTGCATGCGGTATCCGATTTGCTGAATATTGATGGGCAGGGTAAGACCAATCTGCTTAAACAAGATGTTGATGTCGCTTTAAAAGTACAGATAACACAAGGATGGGGCAAGGATAATGAATTGGTTAGTCGTCTGCGAAAAATGAAAGTACCACTGCGGGTTTACGGTAATTGGAGTAATCTGCAATACAATTTGGATATTGAGCAATTGCTACATAATGAGTTAGAGAACAAGGTAAAACAGGCTATTAATGATTGGGTTGAACGCAGCAGTAATTAGCTGTATTAATAACTCATGCCTGATTTGACCGCTCAATCCGGCAGTTGACTATTATGCTTAAATGAATGCTTATCGTTGTCTGAGCATAGTTGTTTGAGCAGTCAATTTCAGTACAAAGGTGGATTTCAACTTGTGGATTAAATTTTGATAATTGAATTGAGAAGCTATGGCTTTTCTGTTCTGAATATAAAATTATTTAATCTAGTTATACCCTATGGATTTCAAGATGCATCGCGGCGGCAAAGGAATGAATCCCCGGGAGCATAGATAACTATGTGACCGGGGTGAGTGAGTGCAGCCAACAAAGAGGCAACTTGAAAGATGACGGGTATAGATAAATCATTTAACCGTATCCGCATAGAATTCCGCATATGGCATTAATAGAAAAGATTAAAAAAATCCCGGTACAGTTTAAACTGACCGGGTTTTATTTTGTTTCAGAGGAAAAACTCAGTGATGACAAATATGATGAGTCATCAATAACACTGAGTTATTTTTTATTTTCTTCATTTGACACCAGAGGGGTAATTTTTACCTTATTAATTCGGTGACTGGTTACTTCCAACGGTTCAAACAGATAATTATCAATCTGTAATTGCTCACCTTGCCGTGGAATATGTTGTGAATGTTCCATTAACAAACCTGCTAAGGTTTGATATTCACGTTTTTCATCCAGTTGCAAAGGGACATAAAGGATCAAATCATCCAGCGGCATATAACCATTGGCGATCCAACCCCCATGTTCAGTCGCTTGAATATCATGGCGGGCATCAGTTTCTTCGCCATCTACCGGTAAATTACCCGCGATAGTTTCCATTACGTCGGTCAAAGTCACCACACCTTCCACAGAACCAAATTCATCGACAACAAACGCGAAGTGAGTTTGTGCCTGGCGGAACTGCTCCAATGCCTGGAGTAGTGAAAGCTGTTCAGGGAAAATCAGAGGCTGTTTTATCAGCGAATGTAAATCAAAAGGCTGTTGGTTGAGTTGTTGATTCAGTAGATCAATAACATGGACAACACCTAATGGTTCGTCACTGATATTTTCATCAGTTACCACAATGCGTGTGTGAGGATTTTTATTCAGTATTTGCGTCAGATTTTCAGTTGGTGCATGAATATCAAGGTACTCCACGTCGTGACGGGAAGTCATGATACTGTTAACGTTACGCTGCGCCATGCCTAGAACCCTGGCAATCATTTGACGTTCTTGTGGATCAAACACTTCCTGATTATCAGAAATCAGATTAGATGTATGATTATCCAATTCTGCATTTTCATGCTTACCACTCAGGATACGTAAAACGGCTTCCGCTGTTCTTTCACGTAGTGAACGGGAAGCAGTAAGAAATCTGCGGCGGTTAAATTGAGCAAATTGGTTTAAGGCTTCAATCATAATGGAGAAGCCGATAGCGGCGTACAAGTAACCTTTGGGGATATGATAACCAAAACCTTCGGCGACCAGACTGAAACCGATCATTAACAAGAAGCTCAGACAGAGAATAACGATAGTCGGGTGAGCATTGACGAAAGTGGTCAACGGTTTACTTGCCAGTATCATCAGGAACATCGCAATGGTGACGGCCGCGATCATGATACCGATGTTGTCTACCATACCAACAGCAGTCACCACTGAATCCAGTGAGAATACAGCGTCAAGGACAATTATCTGAACGACAACCGTCCAAAATTTAGATGTTTTACGTTGTTGTCCTGAGTGGGCATCTTTACCTTCCAGCCGTTCATTGAGCTCCATTGTCGCTTTGAACAGTAAGAAAAGACCACCTATTAGCATAATCAGGTCACGGGCACTAAATGGATGTTCCCAAAGCGTAATTAATGGATGAGTTAGCGTTATCAACCAGGAAAGACTAAAAAGCAGTACGATACGCATCAGTAACGCACAACCTAGACCTGTAATTCTTGCTTTGTCTCTTTGTTTTTCAGGAAGTTTATCTGCCAGAATGGCAATAAAGACCAAGTTGTCAATTCCGAGGACAATTTCTAGAACGATAAGAGTAACTAGCCCAGCCCATATCGTCGGATCAGCGATCCATTCCATACAGTTTGTTTTACCTTTTAATATGACGGCTCATGCCGAATAATGAATAATGGGCATTGACTCATCAAATTTCAATAGTTGATTTTTCATCTGAGGAAGTTTTTTCCAAAAAATGGGGTGTCGCGGTATTGATGGCACCAATAACTATCCATTAGGACTCGTCCTGAGTTAACATGTGATCACATTAACAAATTGCGCGCTAATTATACCCTATGGATTTCAAGATGGATCGCGGCGGCAAGGGAGCGAATCCCCGGGAGCATAGATAACTATGTGACCGGGGTGAGTGAGTGCAGCCAACAAAGAGGCAACTTGAAAGATAACGGGTATATTATTGGTGAGCAGAATTATCATCAGACAGGAGTTATTCATGTCCAAGCAGCAGATTGGTGTTGTCGGTATGGCGGTGATGGGGCGTAACCTGGCATTAAATATTGAGAGCCGTGGTTATTCCGTATCTATATTTAACCGTTCAAGTGATAAAACTGACGAAGTGATCGCCGAAAATCCGGGGAAGAAATTAGTTCCAAGTTACACTGTCGAAGAATTTGTCGATTCACTGGAAAAACCGCGCCGTATTCTGCTCATGGTTAAGGCTGGCGAAGCAACCGATAAAACTATTGCTTCACTGACTCCACATCTGGATAAAGGTGATATTTTGATTGATGGGGGTAATACCTATTTTCAGGATACTATCCGTCGTAATCGCGAGCTTTCTGCTCAGGGTTTTAATTTTATCGGTACTGGGGTTTCCGGTGGTGAAGAGGGGGCATTGAAAGGTCCATCTATTATGCCTGGCGGCCAGAAAGAGGCGTATAAATTGGTGGCACCAATTCTGCAAGAGATTGCGGCTAAAGCTGAAGGTGAACCTTGTGTGGCCTATATTGGCCCGGATGGTGCCGGTCATTATGTGAAAATGGTTCACAATGGTATTGAATACGGTGATATGCAGCTCATTGCTGAAGCTTATTCTTTACTGAAAAATGCCCTAAATCTGAGCAATGAAGAACTATCTGAGATTTTCACTGACTGGAATAACGGCGAATTGAGCAGTTATTTGATTGAAATCACGGCTGATATTTTCCATAAGAAAGATGAAGCAGGCCAATATTTGGTTGATGTGATTTTGGATGAAGCAGCAAATAAAGGTACGGGTAAGTGGACCAGCCAGAGCTCTCTGGATTTAGGGATTCCAGTGACGTTGATCACAGAATCGGTATTTGCACGTTATATCTCTTCTCTGAAAGATCAGCGAGTTGCTGCGGCTCAAGTTTTGAGCGGGCCGGATGTACAACCATTTAAAGGTGATAAGGCCGAATTTATTGAGAAAGTCCGCCGTGCGCTTTATTTGGGTAAAATCGTCTCTTATGCCCAAGGTTTTCAGCAATTGAAAGCGGCATCTGATGAGTACCAGTGGGATCTCAATTACGGTGAGATTGCTGGAATTTTCCGGGCGGGTTGTATTATTCGTGCTCAATTCCTGCAAAAAATTACTGACGCGTATAACGAAAATGTGGATATTGCTAACCTGTTGTTGGCACCTTACTTTAAGAAAATTGCTGATGAATATCAGCAGGCGCTGCGTGATGTCGTCTCGTATGGGGTGCAGAATGGTATCCCAACCCCGACTTTCTCTGCTGCTATTTCTTACTACGATAGTTATCGTTCAGCGGTACTGCCTGCTAATTTAATTCAGGCTCAGCGTGATTATTTTGGTGCTCATACCTATAAGCGTACTGATAAAGAAGGTGTTTTCCATACTGAATGGATGGAGTAAGCCCGGTTATCACCGATTGACCAGCAGAGTGGAGAGTTTACATCAGATATGATGTGGTTTTAATTTCTACGATCTTCTGGAACACGTCGTTGCGGCTTTTCTAACAAATGACCGCAACGGCGTAGCTTAAATTTCAGAATATGACTTTTCTGAGAGTGATGATTGTCACATTAATCCCGGATTAAGCAATAGGATCAGTACTAATAATGTGAAAATCAAAACGATTATTTCCTACATGAACCAGTTTCAAGTTTTTAGGGAAATTGAGACCTTCATCAATAGTTGCGATACCGACAGCATCATAAGAAAAATAAAATGACCCGTTACTAATATATTCTCCGGTGTTGACATCTCTTACATAAATTGAAGTGACTATCTCTTTCTGTACCAGTAGTTCGTTAACGACAGTATAATTATCATCTGTTATTGCGTTAACGTCGATTGTTTCCTCTTCTTCTCCATGAAATATCTTAATGGCCATAGAGAATTTTGTATCTGAATGAGTATCATCAATGATTCTTAGTGCAACCAGTTTTGTATCTCTCTGTATAATTCTGAATTTAGATAACCCTCTAATTTCTCTATCGATATCTGGATTGTCGACTACCCATTCATAATATTGGCTCTCTGGATCGTTATAGTGACGCCACGCATGGACTTTTGATAACTTTCCAATTTTTACTGAACGAAATTTATCGTTAAGATTGGAAGGGAGCGATATAATTTTATCGAGCTCAGGGTAATCATGTGACTTACCCTGATAGTTTTTCTCTTCGAAAAACGTGACGCCTGTAATTAATTCTTTTGTCATTTTTTCTACTCCTCAAAGTTAATGTAAGTAATATATAGGTTGCCAAGAAAAAATTTTTTCGTTAATAAACCCGCATGTCATGTTTTTGCCTGGCTGTATTAATATGAAATATATACCCGTCATCTTTCAAGTTGCCTCTTTGTTGGTTGCGCTCACTCACCCCGGTCACATAGTTCGCTATGCTCCCGGGGATTTGCTCCCTTGCCGTCGCGATGTATCTTGAAATCCATAGGGTATAGTATTTACTCGTTTATACTATTTGTAAAAATTGGCTTTTTTTGTGTAATATTTCCCACTAATAATTTATTTATTCCTTATCTTTAGATGTAATATATCCAGTCAATAGAAGAATAATATTCGATGGGTTAATGTTAAAATTAGCATAAAAATACATAAAGTAAAGTTGTTTAAAAAATACCTAATTACCTAAAATAAGATATATAATAATGGAATGGTTGGATTTTACTATAATTTTCAAAATTAATCGTTAGGGAAGTATTTATCTCAAAGGAAATAGCTTGTGAACATTATTTCTAATGGACCTTAATTTAATGTTCTTTTTAAAGGTTAAGTGACTATTGTAATGATGCTTATATCATAATAAATAAAAAATTATTTATCGCCACGAAATTTTTGCTGATTTATGAATACACCGTTGCGGTTTTTGATGATATTCCGCAACGGTGTTGCTTAAATTTTCAGAACGTAGCTTATCTGAAAATGGCGGTTAATTATTGTTACATTATAACCGGATTAGTTAGAAAAATCGGTACTGATAATATGAATATCAAAACGATTGCCACCTACATTAACTATTCTGAGATTTTTAGGGAAATTAGCTTTCTCATCAATAGTAACAACGCCGTTCGCATCACGATAGAAATAGAATGATCCGTTATTGATATATACTCCAGTACTGGTATTTCTTATTGCAATGGCAGTAACTAACTCGGTCTCAAATGGCAGTATACCAACCAGTGCATAATCATCATCAGTTGTTGTTTCAACTGGGCCCACGCAATGTGTATTCGTGAACATTGAGAATTTAATACCTGAATAAGTATCATCAATAAGTCTTAATGCAACCAGACAGGTATCTTTTGGTGCCACTTTAAACTTAGATAATCCTCTAATTTCTCTATCAATATCTGGATGATCGTATTCCCATTCACGATAGCGTTGGCCGGGTTCCCAATCGCTCTGATGGCGCCATGCATAAACTTTTGATAGCGTTCCAATTCTTACTGAACGGAATCTATCGTTAAGATCATAAGGCAATGGAATAATGATGTCGTTTTCTGGATAATGGTGCGCTTCACCCAGAAAGTATTTTCTATCGAAAAAAGTTGCACCTGTAACTAGCTTATTAGTCATACTTTTCTATTCCTTAAACTTTATTTTGAAAAAACGTCATCTTTCTTTTTGAAAGCGATATGAGAATACAATGAGTGTGGGTTTTTGTATTTAATAAAATATAATGAATAGGCATATGAAATTGTTGTCAATACAACATTAATATAATTGACATGTCATTTTTCACCGATATTTGAAATAAAGGTTCTGAAATTAAAAATAATTGAAAATTCCTATCAAGAAACACCTTTGTTTGGGTAGGGAATTATCCCATAATGTAATTGGTAATTTTTTGTATATGCCTCAATAGTGAATAATTAGATATTCATGGTATTTGATAATTATACCTCTCTGTTTAATGTTTGTATAATGTAGCAATAATAACTTTATCTAGTGATATATACCCTATGAATTTCAAGTTGCATCGCGACGGCAAAGGAACGAATTCCCGGGAGCATAGATAACGATGTGACCGGGGTGAGCGAGTGCAGCCAACAAAGAGGCCGCTTGAAAAATGACGGGTATAAACTTATTGGGGCGGGATAGTTACTATTTTAAATGAGTATATTTAAAATATTATCTTAAATAGGCTATTTTTATAGGCTATTTGACAAATATCATTTTTCGCGATGGTATTTATTCTACTCGACGAAAAATCATCAATTCAGGTTGTGCAATTCGGTGGTAATCTTGGGTGTTAAGAATCACTGAACGTTCAAGGCTGCCGGCATTAAAAGCCAGTTCATCAAAACGTTCAAATAATAAAGGGTCTGCAACCAGTTTCAGATCTGGATGAAAACTAAAAGGTGGAATAGCACCAAATACACATTGAGTCAGTTCAAAAACTTCTTTAGGACTTGCCAGTGAGGCACGGTTGCCACCGATCTGTTTTGCTAGTGAAGAGAGGTCTGCTTGTTGATCCGCAGGCAGTACAGCGAGTACATATTGGCGGAATCCTTCCCCTTTAACATGGCAAACTAACCCTTTTGCCCCTTGTCCAAGTTGTGTACCACGGATTTTTGCAACTTCTTCAGAATGTCCGGCGGTTGAATGTTCCATCACCCGATAGCTGGCATGATGATTATCCAGTAATGTGGTCAGGCGGTTAAATATTTCGTTAGAGGACAAAATAAACTCCTAAGTAATAATTTGGTGAATTGATATAAATAACTTTTCAAAATAGTAGAACACTTGGAGGGAACTCAGTCCAATTTTTGCAATCTGATCAATTGTAGATAATCCCAAACCACTAAACGGACTGAGTTATGCCTATCATAGCACCTATACCCC
>NZ_CAWPHH010000008.1:0-305 GCF_963887965.1 Photorhabdus sp. RW14-46
GCTGCGTTTTAAGGGTCTGAACAAAGAAGAGGCAGAGAAAGAGAGCTGTGAGACAGTATTAAGCCCCCTGGCGTGGAAATTACTGTGGTCAAAACAAGAAAAACGCCGTGTGCCGAAAAAAGCCCCGAGTTTGCATTGGGCCTTCATCAATCTGGGAAAACTGGCCGGCTGGTACGATTCCAAACGCACGGGTCGAGTCGGATGGGAACGACTTTGGGAAGGCTGGTTTCGGCTGCAAACCCTGATAGACGGCTATTTGCTGGCTAAATCAGTTGATTTGGAGATCTGATCAAGAGACAGGGTAT
>NZ_CAWPHH010000008.1:327-189806 GCF_963887965.1 Photorhabdus sp. RW14-46
CTGTCTTTCCTACACAAATATTTTAACCCGCCCCCGCGTTATTGAACTTTTCCCTCATAGATTGATCTCAATAAAAAACACGACTTGAGGTAATCTTTATGTTTTCAACCTGCGCCGAACAATGGGCAAATGACACGTTTCAACATGCGGAATTAGGTGATAAACGCCGTACCAACCGCCTGGTGAAAGTGGCCTGTTCGTTGGCTAACCATATAGGACAATCGCTCGTGCAATCTCTTGACTCTCCTGCCGATGTTGAAGCGGCCTACCGACTGACCCGAAATTCCGCCATTGCGCCTCAGGCCATCGCCGAAGCCGGATTTACCGCCACCGTCGCTCACGCTCAACGTTATCATTGCCTGTTAGCGCTGGAAGACACGACAACCCTGTCATTTTCCCATGCGTCGGTCGCCGATGAACTCGGCTATACCACCTCAAAGGAAAAATCCCGGGGCATGCAGGCACACTCGGTGTTGTTATTTGCGCCTGAAGAACAACAGGTCGTGGGGTTGATAGAGCAACAGCGCTGGTGTCGAGATGTCAGTGATTATGGCAAAAGCCGACAACGCGATACACGCCCTTATGAAGGGAAAGAGAGTTATAAGTGGGAACGGGCCTCACAAGCCGTCGACAGCCGGTTAGGGGAGCAGATGGCCAACGTGATTTCTGTCTGTGACCGTGAAGCCGATATCATCGAATATCTGCGTTATAAAACGAGCCAAAAACAACGTTTCGTCATCCGTTCGATGCAAAACCGGCGTATAGAGGAAAGTCAGGATAAACTTTATGATTTTATCAGCCGGTTACAGAGTGCTGGAGAACGATTAGTTCAGGTCAGACAGAAAGGCGGGCGTCAGGCGCGTGTCGCGCATTGTGATATCAGTTATGCCGAAGTGACGTTGAAAATCCCCGAAGGAAAAAGCGGTGAGGCGGTGCGGATATTTTATGTCGGTTGCTACGAAAAAGGTCCGGAGGATGGGCTTTGCTGGCATCTTCTGACCTCCGAACCCGTCAACAGTCAGGAAGACGCCCATAAAATATTCAGTTATTACGAGCGCCGCTGGCTGATAGAAGAATTTCACAAAGCGTGGAAAACGGGCGGCACGCAGGTAGAAGCGCTGCGTATGCAAAGCAAAGATAATCTGGAGCGCATGATAGTGCTGCTGGCCTTTATTGCGGTACGAATACACCAGCTGCGTTTTATGGGTCTGAACAAAGAAGAGGCAGAGAAAGAGAGCTGTGAGACAGTATTAAGCCCCCTGGCGTGGAAATTACTGTGGTCAAAACAAGAAAAACGCCGTGTGCCGAAAAAAGCCCCGAGTTTGCATTGGGCCTTCATCAATCTGGGAAAACTGGCCGGCTGGTACGATTCCAAACGCACGGGTCGAGTCGGATGGGAACGACTTTGGGAAGGCTGGTTTCGGCTGCAAACCCTGATAGACGGCTATTTGCTGGCTAAATCAGTTGATTTGGAGATCTGATCAAGAGACAGGGCAAGGGAGCGAATCCCCGGGAGCATAGAGAACTATGTGACCGGGGTGAGTGAGTGCAGCCAACAAAGAAGCAACTTGAAAGATGACGGGTATATACCCTATGGAACGGGTATAACCTTTCCGTTCTTAAGATTCATTGAGCGATTGAACAATGCCATAATCCATAATGACGTAAAGAAAGCAAGAAGGAGAAAAATATGAAATTTGTTGGAGCACATGTCAGCGCGGCTGGCGGAGTTGATCAAGCGGTTATCCGGGCGCACGAACTAAAAGCTACCGCCTTTGCCCTATTTACAAAAAATCAGCGCCAGTGGCATGCTCCACATTTAGCCGCTGACGTTATCGATAAATTTAAAGAAAACTGTGAACGTTATGGATATGGTAGCCGACAAATTCTCCCTCACGATAGTTATCTGATTAATCTCGGCCATCCAGAAAGTGAAGCTCTGGAAAAATCCCGACTGGCTTTTATTGATGAGATGCAACGTTGCGAACAATTAGGGATCGATTTATTGAACTTCCATCCTGGCAGCCATCTCAATAAAGTAGATGTGGATAAATGCCTGGCGCGTATTGCGGAATCTATCAATATTGCTCTCAATAAAACCCAGGGAGTCACTGCTGTCATCGAAAATACGGCAGGCCAAGGCACTAATCTGGGTTTTAAATTTGAACATCTGGCAGCAATTATTGATGGAGTTGAAGATAAAAACCGAGTGGGTGTCTGTATTGATACCTGCCACGCCTTTGCTGCTGGCTACGATTTACGTACAAACGATGTTTGTGAACAAACTTTTCAACAGTTTGAAAAAATTGTTGGCTTTCAATATTTATGCGGAATGCATTTAAATGATGCCAAAAGTGAATTCGCCAGCCGTGTTGACCGACATCATAGCCTTGGAGAAGGAAATATTGGTAAAACACCTTTCAGTTATATTATGAAAGATGCTCGTTTTGATGGTATTCCACTCATCCTTGAAACAATAAACCCAGATATTTGGCCGCAAGAAATTGCCTGGCTGAAATTACAACAAAATTAATGATTCTTTAATTAACGCATTATCTAACGGGTATCAGTTCAACTTTGGCCATCATGGCAGCTAATTCAGGACGATTGCTGATACCCACATTAGGCTGGCTAACGGCAAGTGCAGATACAGCGGTCGCCAATCGCAACGTATGTTCACTGGATTCCCGCATCAGCAAACCATAAACCAAGCCCCCAACCATTGAATCACCAGCCCCAACAGTGCTGACGACTTTACAATGTGGTGGTTTCGCCAACCATGCTCCAGACGCATTAACCCATAATGCCCCCTGCTCACCCAAGGATATGACAACATGAGCAATTCCCTGATCCCTAAGTTGATGTGCTGCTATGATGATATCGGACAACTCAGGTAACAGACGTCCCGCCCATACTTCAAGCTCATGGCGATTCGGCTTCACTAACCAAGGGGATGCTTTTAACCCTGCAACCAATGCTTCACGGCTGCTATCAAAAATAATGCAAGGACAAAGCTGACGTAGACAGGTCATCCAGTCAGTAAACGATTCAGCAGAGACACCAGCCGGTAAACTACCACTAACAACAACCATATCAAACTGTCCAAGCCATGAAAGCGAATCATTAACAAATCCCGACCATTCAGCTTCACCGACATAAAAACCAGTGAAGTTAAAGTCTGTCACTTCTCCGCTTTCTTCTGTCAATTTGACATTAATCCGTGTTCTGCCTGGTACTAAATGAAAACGATTTACCATACCATTTTCATTGAAGAACTGTTGAAATCCTTCCTGATTTTCCTTACCCAAAAAACCACTCACCGTGACATCAATACCTAAGTCACGCAAAACTTTAGCAACATTATTGCCTTTACCAGCAGCATGCAGTCCAGCGGCTTGCACTCGGTTGATCGCTCCCTTGACGATTTCCGGGCACAATCCTACCAAATCATAAGCAGGGTTTAGGGTGATAGTGGCAACTCTACGGCTCATTTCGCCCGATGTCTCCTAAATAGATAATCATCATCATTACTATGAATTTTCAGTTCTATTTATATCACTAAAATTGAATCGTTTCAGTTAAATTCCGTACTTTATTGATCGTTGTCTTAAATTGGTTTCCGGATAAGAATAGCATTGAATTTTTCTCAAAAAGATTGCTAATTTATTGAAATTTAAATGAAAGGAATAAACAAAATGTCTGTCATTGTGGGTGTTGGTGTGGTTATTGTGAACGAATGTGGTCAAGTATTACTCGGAAAACGTAGCAGTAAACATGCTCCATACTGGTCAATCTTTGGTGGTCATGTTGATGCCGGAGAAACTTTTGAGCAATGTGCAATCCGTGAAATTGCAGAAGAAACGGGTCTGACGATTCAATCACCAAAGGTCTACGGTATTTGTAATAATCTTCAAACTTACCAACAGGAAGGAAAACATACTATTTCAGTATGTTTACTGGCAAAACATCCAGGTGGTGAACCAAAATTGATGGAACCAGAAAAATGTGAACAATTTATGTGGTGCGATCCCAATAATCTTCCTGAACCTCATTTTGAAGCTAGCCGGAATGCAATAAAAATGTGGCAAGAAAATAAATTTTATCTTACTGAATGAACTAACTTATGTTAGTTCAATTTCAAATAATCCTTTATGGCATCTATTTACACTCTATAGACAAGAATGTATCTTTAAGCTAGTACAAAGAAACAATATACCAGTAGGAGTTAATATGTCCACTGAGACACCCCAGAGTTTAAAGCGCCCTCCCATACTGGGTGGTGCAATGATCATTGCCGGAACTGCTGTCGGTGCAGGAATGTTCTCTACTCCTGTGGCAACTTCCGGTGTCTGGTTTACTGGCTCAATTATTCTGCTGGTTTACACATGGGTGTGTATGTATTTCTCCGGCTTGATGATACTAGAAACCAACCTGAACTACCCATCAGGTGCAAGCTTCCATACCATGACTAAAGATTTACTCGGTAAAGGATGGAATGCAATCAATGGTATCTCTATTGCATTCGTGCTTTATATATTAACCTACGCCTATATTTCAGCGGGTGGCTCAATTATTGCCCACAATTTTAAAAATATTATTTCGATATCACAGGCAAATGCTGGCTTTATTTTCGCTTTTATCGTTGCATTTATTGTCTGGTTATCGACTCAAGCTGTCGATCGTTTGAGCACAATTTTGATCGGCGGTATGGTTATTACTTTTTTTATGTCCGTTGGCGGCATGTTTACCGAAGTTAAATATGTCATTTTGTTTAATCAGACGGATACTACATCAAACGACACGGCAACAAGTTATATATCTTACGCTTTAACCGCTCTACCCTATTTACTCGTTTCATTCGGATATCACGGTAACATCCCAAGTTTAGTAAAATATTATCATAAAGATAGAAAAGCCGTTATTCGCAGCCTGTTATTAGGTACATTAATCGCATTAACTATTTATATCCTATGGCAATATGTCATTCAGGGAAATATTCCCCGCGAAGCATTCAAACAGATTATTGCTGATGGCGGGAATATCGGTGATTTATTAAAACACATGGATAATACAACAAACAGCAAAACCGTTCACCAGCTTCTAAATGCCTTCTCTTATATGGCATTAGCAAGTTCATTTCTTGGTGTCTCTTTAGGGCTATTTGATTACATAGCCGATTTCTTCGGTTTTAAAGATAACAACACCGGCCGGTTAACATCTGCATTAGTGACATTTATTCCGCCAACAGCGCTAGCTTTACTGTTCCCCAATGGTTTTCTATATGCCATTGGCTTTGCTGGATTCGCTGCAACCATCTGGGCTGTCATTATTCCAGCACTGATGGCTAGGGCAAGTCGCCAGCGCTTCCCTGAAGCCAGTTACCGAGCACCAGGAGGGAAATTCCTCATTGGGTTCGTCATTCTGTTTGGTTTGATAAATGCTATAGCCCATATTTTGTCCTCTCTTGATTTATTACCTGTGTATCATTGACATATAAAACATTCTTACTACAACCCCAATGTAAAAAAACAGTGGGGTTTTTTAATCCCTACTTGCCTAATGTCTTGACTGCGAGTAATTTTGTCGCCGATTATTCTCTTATGGTTTTATGGAAGGTTACATATGGCTAAAGCCAACGAAATTAAACGCGGTAGCGCCGTCAGTTATAATGGTAAGTTACTGCTGGTTAAAGATATTGATATTCAAGCACCAAGCGCCCGGGGAGCTAGCACATTATATAAAATGCGCTTTACTGATATCCGCACCGGTCAGAAAGTGGAAGAACGCTTCAAAGGCGATGATATCCTTGATACGATCAGCCTAACTCGTCGTAGCGTTAACTTTTCCTACATTGATGGTGATGAATATGTTTTCATGGATGATGAAGATTTCACACCTTATCACTTTAAAAAGGAACAAATCGAAGAAGAGTTATTATTTATTCCTGAAGGTGGCCTGCCTGGTATGCAAGTTCTGACAATAGAGGGACAAGTCATTGCCCTTGAACTACCACAAACAGTCGATATGGTTATTGAAGAAACAGCCCCTGGAATTAAAGGCGCTTCAGCCAGTGCACGAACAAAACCGGCCAAAATGAGCACCGGACTCACCGTGCAAGTACCTGAATATATCAGTAGCGGGGAAAGAATCCGTATTCATATTGCAGAACGCCGCTATATGGGACGTTGCGATTAACAATATTAGCTAATTCTGAGTTGCCCGGTATATACCTTATGGATTTCAAGATGCATCGCGACGGCAAGGGAGCGAATCCCCGGGAGCATAGATAACGATGTGACCGGGGTGAGTGAGTGCAGCCAACAAAGAGGCAACTTGAAAGATGACGGGTATAAAACAGGGTAACTCACTTTTCACCTATTCCATTCATTAAATCAATCAGCTACTTTCTATTAGCATTTGGGCATAATTTAAACTCCCAAATAAAATATAACTCTGTCACTCATTCATTTTAGCAATGACAGATAAAACCCCGATGCTTCTTCAATTAAACATTGAATAAATAACCTATAAAATTTTTCTTAACATCAATTATAGAAAATTGTAACAACGCCAATTTTCTCTTTTCCTTTTATCCATTTAATCTCGGTTACACCGATTTGGTGTGGTAAATAAAAATAAATATCATTTTGCAAATCGAGCTTTCGTCGTTGGATAATCTTATGTCCTTTTCGCCAACACGTGGTGTCAGCCCAGTTATCACGCCAATCAAAACGACACGGTGATTCAACGATCGCACCAGAAAAGCGAATAACCCCTGTATTTGATGCTGTTTCTGGCTCACTATTGACAAGACCAGAAATCATCAGAAAAAAACAACCCATTATAACCCGAAACATAGACATACAGCCTCCACCATAAAACAGCATCATTCGCTGCAATTTCCAAAAATGAAATCAATCTAGAAATCGGAAAAATTTATGAGTCTATATATTGGTAACGGCTATTTTCATTGTTTATTTATGATTTTTAGCGATTAAAACTGATTAAGATATTTATATCTTATAATATTAGAATTATCAGAAGTAATTCTCAATAAATTAAGAATTTACAACCTTAAACACCCCAATATCACTCAATAAAATCCATAGAATTGGGCAGGAATAGTTACCAAAGTAAATAAAAAAATGCAGGAAAAGCACAAAAAAGTAGATAAAAAAAACAACAAATTAACTTATGATTAAGAGCGGTGACATTATTACTCAATATTTGTTATATTAACCTACATAATTGTAAGTTTAGTTACCACTTATCTTATTTTTAACAAATAGGTCTCCCATGACACGCAGTCACCCATTTGCCATATTTATACTGAACCTGTTAGGGATCACTTTATTTCTCTCCTGGTATTTACCAGAGCATCATGGTTTCTGGCTCAAGATCGACTCTGCAATCTTCTACTTCTTTAATGAGAAATTAACATCAGGCTCAACATTCACAGAATTTGTAGCATTTGTGAATATCAGGGCCTTCGATGTCATTTCACTTTTATGTATGGGATTGCTGTATTACAACGCTTTTCGTAAACAGAATTACGATGGCAAACGCAGATTATTCATGATTGGTTTGGTCATGATAATAAGCGCAGTTATACTTAACCAAATCGGTCACCTACTCCCTGTTGTCCGTCCAAGCCCAACATTAACCTTCGATCATATCAATCGTATTAGCGAAATGACCAATCTGGTAACAAAAGATGCATCAAGCGATAGCTTTCCAGGTGATCACGGATTAATGCTCCTGATTTTCAGCTGCTTTATTCTTCGATATATCTCAGGCAGAGCATTCTGTATTGCATTACTCATTATGGTAATATTTGCGTTACCTCGCATAATGGCAGGCGCTCACTGGTTTACTGATATTGCAGTCGGTTCTTTATCTCTGGTACTCATCGGAACAAGTTGGCTACTATTAACACCATTAAGTGACATAATGATTAACTGGCTGGATAAGAATCTGCCGCAAATTGGTCGCCCAATTTAAGATCTTTTCCATAAACTCTTTTTACTGAATCATATCGGGAAGGTATTTAACCTTCCCAATAGTTCATAAAACCCACATAAATTAGCAACACACCTGCTCTCTCCTACTTAGAAATCTAATTTTTTGTAAATTATGTCATTAAATACTCGCCTTTTCCTGATTGTTTCTGTACTCTCAAGCTGAATAACATTTATTGTAAATATCGTTATAAAACGTGGCATCAGACGCGTTTTTTCACTAAGCGCGTTGTTTACTCATTGTTTTTTCTAACACCAGGCTTTGAAGTGTTTGATATTTTTCAATAATAGCGACCAACTAAGGTAAGGATAGCAAGGGAAAACAAAAATAATGGTCAAGTCTCAACCGGCACTGAGATACATTACGCGGCTGATACCCGCGCTGTTCGTAGCGATCACCTTATCCGCGTGCAGCTCACCAGATTCATCAAGGTTTCGTAACACACAAACTGATACGCATGCAGTAAACGGTAAGAACGGCTTCTTACTTCAAGCGTCTCAGGATGAATTCGAAGCACTCGTTCGCAATCTGGACATAAAATCTAAAATTCTTAGCCAATACAATGGCTGGAAAGGGGTTGCCTATCGACTCGGTGGCGTTACTAAACGCGGTATAGATTGTTCTGGCTTTGTTCAACGTACTTTCCGTGACCAGTTTGGTATGGAACTGCCGCGTTCAACATTTGAACAACAAAATATTGGCAAAAAAATTGACCGTTCAAGATTACGCCCTGGCGATTTAGTTTTATTTAAGACAGGTGCCCGTACCAGGCATATTGGCATCTATGTTGGTAATGACCAATTTGTTCACGCCTCTACTAGCAATGGTGTAATCGTTTCCAGATTAAGCAGCACATACTGGAGCAAACGTTATTACAGCGGTCGCCGAGTCATCAGTAATAGCATTGTGCCTAATGGCTAAAAAATGCCTAACGGCTAAAAGCTGAAAATTTTTCCCTTGCCCACAAAAAAGCGCCTCCATCAAAGGAAGCGCTTTTCGCGTTTATACCCGTCATCTTTCAAGCTGCCTCTTTGTTGGCGGCACTCACTCACCCCGGTCACATAGTTATCTATGCTCCCGGGGATTCGTTCCCTTGCCGTCGCGAAGCAACTTGAAATCCATAGGGGATATATCAAAATGGATAAAGCGCAGTTATCTTTTCAGCAATGGCAGCGCCAAGTGTCTTCAAACGACACATAACCGCACTTTCATCTTCACTATTAATAAATAAGCACGGCTGACCTTCCAACTCAATCACAGTGCTTCCAATTTGCATATCAGCAAGCGATTGCTGTAATTTTTGCATAACATTCCACGCAGCCCCGTCTTCGTGGCTGAGTAACTTCAACCCCATCAGGCTGCTTTCTGCATTCACTTCATCAACCGGAAGCGGCTCAACTTTGATACCCACAAAACCGGGTGACCACTTGTAACTTTGCGGCAGCCGATGTACTACCGAAAGCTGAATATTATTCACGAATCATTCCTACCTGAAAGAACATAGATACAAAAGTTAAAGTTAGCGGCTATCTTCAGGTGTTCTACTCGCCAAAACCGAATAACTAACCCCCAAAAAAAGTAAACGAAAAGTTAAATTTGTGTTTATAGTATTACATTAATTCCAAATTTCACCTTAGAAAAAGTGAGATCAATCTCTCATTTCTCATATATTTATACTTTTTTTAAAGAAAACTCAACTAATTTTTATGCAAAAACCCAACTTTATGTTTAATGATTGTTTACATATTTTATTTTTTCAACTCAACACTTTAACATAAAAATCAAATAAGAACTGTAAAAACAAATAGATAACAATGTGTTTTATAAGGTATAATTAATAACAACCTAATGATAACGCCATTTAATATTTTTTAATTTAACAAAAATACAACAATTACTTATAATCACTATCAATGCATCAATAACAACTCATTCACATTGAAAAACATTTCGGAATTTCCTTATAGTAGAAAGTTAGCTTCTCAGCTCAACAAGAAAATAAAAATCAACAAATACGCAACAGTAATAATAAAAAAATAATGAAGCAACAACAGTTTCACCTTGCCATAAATAGATCAATATCACCATCATATATACCCGTTATCTTTCAAGTTGCCTCTTTGTTGGCTGCACTCGCTCACCCCGGTCACATCGTTATCTATGCTCCCGGGGATTCACTCCCTTGCCGTCGCGAAGCATCTTGAAATCCATAGGGTATAGCTATTATGCATAACCCATTATTCAATTTCCCTGAACATTCAGGGAAAATATTCTCTTTACTAACATTATCGTTTTTAATGATAATGTTAGTAATACAAAAAATGCAGCTAATACCACAACCTCGTTACTTAATGGCGAATCTTAGAATAACAAAAAATAGCACAATTTTCTGTTCTAATGGGTTATCTTTAATAAATAATATTAAATCTTACCTCTGTCAATCAAGAATATATCAACGAAAGTAGATATATATTTTAGAATAAAAAAACTCCTCAACAATCTCATATAAAATTATAACCAGACAACATCATCAAAAATATTTTTCGCTTACCCTAATTTTCTCTTTAAGGAAAAGGCTGCACATGAAAACAGCCTTCTGTTTTTACTTATCGCCTCTTTTTTGCGTATATAATAAGCAACACAGCCAAAATAACAGATAAAACCATAGAACCAACCATTGGCCAGGCATTACGTGCAGGTAACATGGCAAGTAATATACCAACCAAAGCACTAATACCAAAACGAACGGTACCTGCCAATGAAGACACCGTTCCGGCCATATGTGGATAATCATCTAAAACCACGGCCATAACATTGGATGTAATCATTGCAATACCACATACATAAGCTGCAACACCGATGACCAGAGCAGTAAAGCCAAAATTGAGGGCGGTAGACAGTAACAACCAGATCCCCATCATAAACTGCACACTCAAACCAAAATACATCATCTTCAACGCACCAAAGCGCCGGACATAGCGACTATTGATTGTCGTCATCACAAACAGAAATACGATGTTAAGCGCAAAGTAATAACCAAAGTGCTGAGGCGAAACACCATTTAACTCAATATAAACAAATGGCCCTGCACTGAGAAAAGAGAACATTCCCGCAAATGAAAAACCGCTGGCAAGCATGTAGCAAAATACACGACGCTGGCGAAATAACATAATAAACTGGCTTACGGTTGTACGAAGATGAAATTTTTGTCTTTTTTCTTTTGGTAAAGTTTCTCTTATAAAGAAAGCGACAAGGAATACAGTAATAACAGACGTCACCGCAATACTCCAGAAAATCGCATGCCATGTGAACCAAATCATTATCATGCCACCAAGAATTGGAGCAATTAATGGGGCAATGGTCATTACCAATATCACAAAAGACATGCTACGCGAGAATTCATCTTTGGTGAACAGATCTCGCATTAGCGCATTAATGACAACACCCGCTGCGGCGGCGGAGAATCCATGCAAAAAGCGCATATAAATAAAATCATCGATATTCTGAACCATTGCACACGCAGCTGAAGCCAAGGCAAATACAGTAACCCCACCTAGAATAACCGGCTTACGCCCCAAACTGTCAGCCATTGGGCCATATACCATCTGACCGATAGCAAAACCGAGAATATAACTGCTCAGCGTCATCTGAACCTGTCCGCTATCTACACCGAAATCCTCGGCAACAGTCGGCAAACTCGGCAAATACATATCAATGGCAAGGGGCATTAACATAGAAAGTAGCCCAAGGATTAGAATCAGTCCCAAATAGGATGATCGTTGTTGTTGCACGTATATTGCTCCAATAATTTAAAATAATTAACTAAAACCAAAATTAAAGAAAAGTGACACTGGCAATTTCTTGCTCGGTTAATGATCGGTACTCGCCTGGCTCCAATTCAGGAGCTAAGATGATTTCACCGATTCGCTCACGATGAAGCGCGGTTACCCGATTACCTACCGCTGCAAACATGCGTTTTACCTGATGGTAACGCCCTTCACTAATCGTCAGACGGGCTATTTGCGGCTCCAGAATTTCTAGCTGGGCGGGTTTTGTCACTGTTTTTTCACCATTAAGTTGCACACCTGCAAGAAATTTATCTGCCGTCTCTGCTGCAACTGGACATTCAAGTGTGACTAGATAGGTTTTTTTACAATGATGTTTTGGGGAAGTAATACGATGAGACCATTGACCATCATCGGTTAGCAAAACCAGACCAGTGGTATCCATATCCAACCTACCCGCCGTATGCAATTTATGCGCTGCCGGCTCATCAATAAAATAGAGCACCGTTGGATTTATCGGATCATCGGTGGAACAAACATACCCCTGTGGTTTATTTAGCATAAAATAACGAGGCCCTTGTTGCTGTTCCAATAATGAACCATCAAACATGACCTGTTGCTCTGGAGTTAATTTATAAGCTCCGGTTTTTACAATCTCATCATCAACAGTGATGCGTCCCGCACGCAACTCGCGCCCTACGTCATTCCGGCTGATACCAAGCTGTTGTGACAAAAATTTATCCAATCGCATGGATGAAGACACCTGTATTAATTAATTTAAAAGTGAACGTGATCCACTACTATTTTGGCACTACCTCGGCACTACAACACAGAGCCACCAAAAAAGAAGATATGAAATGAGTCCAAAAGATTTCAAAGCTAATCATAACTATGTTTACTATAAACAACAATTATCTATTTATTATAACCAGTCATAGTTTCACTCAATCAGATAATTATCTGACTTTGACCTCCGTCCACAGAAAATTGATAAGAAAAATGTTACTCTTTTGCGAATATTTTTCGGTTACGAAACGATTATGACTTTTACTTTACGTCCCTATCAGCAAGAAGCCGTGGATGCCACCGTTAATCATTTCCGGCACCATCATGAACCCGCAGTCATTGTATTACCAACTGGAGCAGGTAAAAGCCTGGTTATTGCTGAACTGGCAAAATTAGCTCGTGGGAAAGTATTAGTATTGGCTCATGTAAAAGAATTAGTTGCACAGAATTACAGCAAATACTGCGCATACGGTTTACCAGCAGATATTTTTTCCGCAGGATTACAGCAAAAACAAAGTGCAGGAAAAGTCGTTTTTGGTAGCGTGCAATCTGTCGCCCGTAATCTTGAACATTTTGATAATCAATTCTCTTTGCTGATAATTGATGAATGCCACCGTATCAGTGATGATGAAAACAGCCAGTACCAGCAAATTATTCATCACCTTCGGCAAAATAACCCACAACTACGTATTCTTGGCTTAACAGCAACACCTTACAGACTGGCTATCGGCTGGATATATCACTATCACTATCACGGCATGACCCGTGGTGATGAAAGCTGTTTTTTCCGTGATTGCATCTATGAATTGCCCCTGCGTTATATGATTAAACACGGTTTCCTGATCCCGCCAAAACGGCTAGATATGCCCGTTATGCAATATGATTTCAGCCAAGTTCGCTCCAGTCAGCAAAGCATCTTCAATGACACTGATTTAAACCACGAAATCAAACGACAAAAACGCATCACACCTCACATTATCAGACAAATCATTGAATATTCCGCTGACCGCAAAGGGGTTATGCTTTTTGCTGCAACTGTCGAACATGCCAAAGAGATTTTTCAATTACTCCCTCCCGGCCAAGCCGCATTAGTCAGTGCTGATACATCAACTGCGGATCGTGATCGGTTTATCGAAGCCTTTAAAACTCAGCGATTGCGCTATATGGTTAACGTCGCCGTATTGACAACTGGATTTGATGCCCCCCATGTTGATCTGATAGCCATTCTGCGTCCTACTGAATCCGTTAGTTTATATCAGCAAATTATCGGTCGTGGTTTACGATTATTTCCCGGCAAAAAAGATTGCCTGATTCTCGATTATGCAGGAAATCCTCACGATCTCTACACACCAGAAGTTGGCAGCAATAAACCGGATAAACAGAGCCAACCGGTTCAAGTATTCTGCCCTATCTGTAACTTCGCTAATATATTTTGGGGAAAATGCACCTCCGACGGTGAAATTATTGAGCACTTTGGCCGCCGCTGTCAGGGTTGGGAAAACGATCAATATGGCAAACGCCGTCAATGTGAGTTCCGCTTTCGTTTTAAACTCTGCCCTCATTGCAATGCAGAAAATGATATTGCAGCGCGGCGTTGCCACAGTTGCCAAGAGGTGCTGGTCGATCCCGACGATATGTTGAAAGCCGCATTGAAGCTCAAAGATGCACTGGTACTGCGTTGTGGTGGCATGCAACTCATCCCTGAAACTGACAGTAAAGGCGAATGGCTGAAAATTATCTATTACGATGAAGATGGCGCTGATGTTTCGGAACGCTTTCGGCTTACAACACCGGCCCAGCGGCTAGCCTTTGAGCACCAATTTCTTCGTCAGCATCAACGTGCCCCAGCGATACCTTTTAACTGGAAAACCGCCTCAGATATCGTTCACCAGCAACCTTTATTACGCCATCCAGATTTTGTTGTCGCCCGTAAAAAAGGTCGATTCTGGCAGATTCGTGAAAAAATCTTTGATTACCAAGGACGTTTCCGACGAGCAGACGAATTGTACTAATAGATTCAGATTGGCCTATTCCATTTGCTGTAACCGCCATTTTTCGCTAGAATGCCGCCCGCTTGACACTAGCTCTATGTTAAATGTTAAGCCAAATCTCGAACCTGCTGCTGGGTCGCCTGTAGCAGGATTTATTTTCTTCTTAAAGAGAAAAAATAATGTTTACTATTAATGCAGAAGTACGTAAAGAGCAGGGCAAAGGTGCGAGCCGCCGCCTGCGTAGAGCTAACAAGTTTCCAGCTATCGTATACGGTGGCAACCAAGAGCCAGTTTCTATTGAACTGGATCACGATCAGGTTATCAACATGGAACAAAAAGCTGAATTTTATAGCGATGTTCTGACCCTGGTTATCGACGGTAAAGAGACTAAAGTTAAAGTGCAGGCTGTACAGCGCCATCCGTTTAAACCAAAACTGGCACACATTGACTTCCTGCGTGCTTAATTAGCCACAGCCGAGCTTTTCGGGACGCCGAGTAAATAACGCCGCATTTGCGGCGTTATTTATTTTTTAGCCTCAATGACCACTGCTACGGCGCTGTAACTGGTCACGTAAATTTGGTGGCGTGCCTTTAATGGTTAAAGTATCCGTTGCCGGATCCCAGAAAATTCTTTCACCAAATAACATCGCATCAAAATTGATTGTTAATCCGCCGCCACTGCCGGCAAATTTAGTCAGTTGACGCAACGTACTGCGATCCGCCGGGAAACTCTCTTCCAGTTCATATTCCTGCTCTTGAGAAAACTGCTGAAAATTCTGCTCTCCAAATGTAGGTAATGCCTGAGACAACGCCTTAATTTCAATTTCCTCTCCTGCCTGCAATTGTTCATTACAATAGTTATATACTTGCTGGCGATACGCTTGACGCTCATCCTTATTAAGCTCACCAGATTCACAATAATCATCAACGGCTTGTAGCAAGCCTTTATTCTGAACTTTAGCATTCATACCTTCACTAGCAGCGAGAAAATCCATAAAGAAATCTGAAACTTTACGCCCTACTCGCCCTTTCAGGAATGTTAAATAACGGCTTGATTCAGGATGAGTTTCCCACTCCGTCAAATCTATACGAGCAACAATATCTGCATGAGGAATATCCAGATAATGCGTAGTATTTAAATCCAGATTATCGTTAACAGACATACTGTTACAGCTATTAAGCACAGCAATCAATAAATACTCTACCGCCAGATAGCGATACTGACAAAACAGGACCGTCCCTCCCTCAGCAAACGGATATTTCGCCAGTTCATCCCTCAGACGTGCCGTTGCTGCCCGACTGAACCCAAGAAAATCTTCATCACCTTTACGCTGATGTCTGAGTGCTTCTGCCAATTCACTCTCTTCATTAAATAAGCCGTAAGCTTTACTTTTTGCGCTGTATACTCGGTGTAATTCAGCCATCATATCTTCCACCACTTGATCGGTGGCGAGCAAAGAATCACGCAACACGACATCTAATGTCTGTTCATCACGCTTGATTAATTGATGCAAGGCAATCTGGTCTATTTGCAGACTCATTCTTTCTACTCCTTTCGGCTGACTTCACGCATTTTTAAACACGCATTCAAACACCGATAACAAACGACTGCAATAAAAAAACCCCAAAAGAAAATAACGTTTCATCATCTGCCATCAACTATAATTTGCTGACAGATATCAAAAAATTGCCAAAAATAGGCTATTACTGCAACATAATCTTAACCGTGAATTAATTTGCCACAAAAGAGCAGAAAATCACGCATCTATACGGTAAGATAATGTGCTTTGTTAGTTCAGGAAGTTTAAATCTATGCCACAGTCATCTCGTTACAGTGACGAACACGTTGAACGTTTATTAACAGAACTCGTCAGTGTTCTGGAAAGAAACCGTACCCCGACAGACCTTTCTCTAATGGTACTGGGCAATATGGTGACAAATTTAATCAATACGAGTATATCGCCTGCACAGCGCAGACATATTGCTGACTCGTTTGCACACGCGCTTAAATCTTCGGTAAACGAAGATAAAGCCCATTAATTCTTTAACTAAGACTACAACGTAAACAAAATATGGTGACTAGCCGTCAGCGTTATCGTGAAAAAGTTTCCCAAATGATTAGCTGGGGGCATTGGTTTGCCCTATTTAATATTCTGCTTAGTCTTGGATTAGGTAGCCGTTACCTGTTTGTTTCTGACTGGCCGAGCTCCCTGTTCGGCCGAGTCTATGCTTTGTCCAGTTGGCTTGGGCACTTTAGTTTTATTGTTTTTGCCGCTTATTTGCTGGTTCTGTTTCCACTGACATTTATTGCCATGTCGCAGCGCCTACTCAGGTTTCTTTCAGCCATTTTCGCCACAGCCGGGCTGACGCTGTTAATATTCGATATTGCCATATACAACCGTTTCCACCTTCACCTTACACCTTTAGTTTGGGATTTAGTCATCAATCCTGATCAAGGGGAACTGGCGCGAGAATGGCAACTCATGTTCATCTGTATTCCAGTCATTTTTCTGATACAGATGTTATTTGGTACCTGGAGTTGGCAGAAACTACGCAGCCTGAATCGGCAACGGTTTGGTAAGCCGCTGGCTGCTGTCCTTATTTCGGCTTTTTTAGCTTCCCATTTGATGTATATCTGGGCTGATGCTAATTTTTATCGCCCGATTACCATGCAACGTTCTAACCTGCCGCTCTCCTATCCAATGACAGCACGTAAATTTCTTGAAAAACATGGTCTGCTGGATCAACAAGAATATCAGCGCCGACTTATGCAACAAGGTGATCCTGCGGCACTAACAGTGGAATATCCACTTAATGATCTGACCTATCATGACAAAGGAAACGGATACAACCTGTTAATACTAGTCGTTGATAAACTGGATAATAGAGATATTACCGAGAATATGCCTGCGCTCTCTCATTTCAGAGAAACCAATATTCAGTTCAATCAGCATTTCAGCACTGGCATTCAAAATGATACCGCCCTATTCGGGCTATTTTATGGTATTTCTTCTGGTTATCTGGATGGAATATTGGCTGGACGTAAATCATCAGCCTTGATTAATGCTCTGACCCATCAGGGATATCAATTTGGCCTATTCTCTTCTGTAGGGTTTGGTACTCCGCTTTATCGTCATGCATTACTTTCCGACTACTCACTGCCCACTGAAGTCAACCAAAGCAACCAACTCACGGTAGAACAATGGCAGCAATGGCTAAATTTACCCAATACTAACGCTCCGTGGTTCTCCTTCTTGAGGCTAAGTGGCTTAGATAAAGCAGATTCAGTAGGTAATGCTGCGGCTCTGGATGGTCCGATTAATACCGTACTAGAGACACTAAAAAACAAAAATGCATTGAACAATACTGTCATTGTCATTACCGCTGAACATAGTGAAACCGCCACGACACATCCCCCTAGATGGATAAACAATGGCAAATTTAATCGTGCTCAGATGCATGTTCCGCTGCTAATTCATTGGCCAGGAACACCATCACAGACAATTAGTAAACTGACAAGTCATCAGGACGTCATGACAACATTAATGCAACGTTTGTTGCACGTCAGCAATACTCCTGCTGATTATTCTCAAGGCCAAGATCTATTCGCGGCACAACGTGATAATCCGTGGGTGATTACCGGTGATGATGGTTCCCTGATCATTACAACCAGCGAAAATACCCTGTTCTTGGATAAAAATGGCAACTATCACCTATATGACCTGGAAGGCAACGAAATCAAAGATGCTAAACCCAATCTAGCACAACTGTTACAGATACTAACCGAGGTTAAACATTTTATAGCCAACTAAATGCTTAAAAATCAATCGGTCACAAAATTCAGTACTTGCTTTTAGATAAAAAATCAGTAGTATAATACGAATTATCGGCATGTAGCGCAGCTTGGTAGCGCACCGTCATGGGGTGTCGGGGGTCGGAGGTTCAAATCCTCTCATGCCGACCAAATTTCCCCAGAAAAACCAACCTGTTAGGGTTGGTTTTTTTATGGCTGGGATTTGGCTGGTGTAAAATGGGTGTAAAACCCCGACTTCAAACCTGGCATTCATAGCCATTAACAAACCAGTTCCTCTCACCCCAAAACATAAAATTACCTAATTATTACTGTTCTCACTTCGGCACTTCCGGCCACTCAACATCAAGAACCCACACACATGGGGATCATTATGCTGCTCTCACTATGTAGTTAAATGCGATATTGCGAGGTCTTGATACCCCTATATAAGAAGCTTTCATATTATTCCAAGTAGAAATTGGACTAGCAACCCTAGCTCTTAATGAAAGAGTTTTATTTTCGGGGGCATCCCACTGTAATACCCCTAGCTTATTAAGTGAGAAATTAAGAACATAATCACCTTGACCACCTTCCTGTAATAAATAAGACCCTTCTTGCCATTTCAATAATGAACGGTTTGGATCAATACCACGCCCATCATCCCAACCACGAATAAACTCCCCTCTTAAATCAGGTAATCTACCGTCAGGATAAACTTCGGCTAATTTTGGGAATTTAGACTTGTCAAAAGCCGCACCATTACATTGCAGCCATCCAGCTGGTGGTATGGCAGTCGGCCAAGGCATAGGAACACCTACAGGAATATTATTGACTGTATTAATCAAATTATTCACTTCTGCCTTGGTATATGCACCTACATTACCCGCTGGGATATTAATATTGTCCGTACCATCAAAGGCAACTCCGGCAATCGTTCTGGCTGTAGCCAATTTATTAGCTGCTATAGCAGCGCCATTGGAAGGCAATGCCCCTACATCCATTGCACTCAGACTAATATCTGTACTTAACGCTTTTCCATTCACCTTCCGAGTATTAGGTACTCTATTATTAATATCTTCACGCAATAAATTTATTATTTCCTGAGCAAGCTTTTGTGTAACCGCCAATGTATCACTATCGCCAATCACATTTGTAAGCTGAACAACACCTTTTTGTGTTAATGAGGCATCGGGAATTTTTGTTGTGGTTTTTTGTTCCAAAGCTCTATTTAATTGTGCAGTGAGTTTAGCTATATCCCCATCATCGAGAACATCCTCGCCAGATTGTGTCGAGATGAAATCAGCCAAGACAGATGATATGGTTGATGATTGACGTAATGCCTTATTTAATAAGTGAGTGGGAACATCATTTGGTGGAAATCCAGTCAGTAAATCCTTACTTTCTTCATATAATCTCTGACTCACGACATTTGCATTATTACTAATAGAAAAAGCTTTAAAATCATTCTTCTGACTCATATATACTCCTTAAGTTAAATAATATTATTTTATAGACGACTTATCACAATTCAGTCTATTTCAATAAAATAATAATAAAACACCCTTATAACTCAGAAAGCTGATTATTTTTATATAATTAAAAGAGTAAAAAACCTAATATTTCTCAACCAAAGACACCACACTAAATCTATTTATATTTAACATCCGAAATCATTTTGCCATTTTATTGCTTACTGAAATATTTTTATATTTCATATCTCAGAATGATATTTTAGTGCTGTAATTACATTATCAACAAAATCACTGTCTGAATGGCCTGAATAAACAGGCCATTTTCATCACTTAGGCACTTCCGGCCACTCAATATCAGGCGCTTGTAACACATCTACACGAATGAGCAATACCCGGTATTTTTTCCATTCGAGTAGCGCTGATTTTTCTGCTTCTGTTGCCATACCTATATCAACAGCATCTTGTAAAAATGAGAGTGTTTCATTTGCCTGTCGTAACAGTTCTGCTTTCTTCCGTTTTGCTTCCTCAATCTGGTGGGATTTGAGAAGCTCTTTATCAACCATCCACTCTTTCCCATCCCATTTATCGTAATCGGTATCAGGTTTTTTGAATGTCAATGTTTCTGATAACTCCCCCAATTCAATAATTTCTTGTTGTGCACGAGTTTGCGTGTTGTAAGCTATTTTCCCTCGGTGGTCAGGGACAATTTCCCAACACTTACCGTCTTCACTGCGACAAATAGCCATATCATCAGAATCGGAAAAATCTGGCGCATCAGGGTAAGAACGCGCTGATAAACCTACACCTTCTGCAACATACTCAAAATTAGTTCCAGCAAATTCTCTCGAATAAGGATTAACATGATAAACTTTGATCCAGCCAGCCTGAGTTGCTAATCCGTCTTCACCTAATATGGCTGTTTCCGAATCTAAGATATATTCCTGTGTCACTATTATTCCCGCCTTTACGACGTAGTTAAATGCGATATTACGAGGTCTTGACACTCCTATATACCCCTTACTCGCTTCCCCGAGATGGGTCTTTTCAATCCATTTAACTCTTGTCGAAATATTGCTACTTTCGGGAACATCCCACTTCAATTTTTCACGATCATTGAGTGAGAAGGCAAGAATATTATCACCAGGAGCATAAACTTCCTGTACCAAATAAGATCCTTCTTGCCATGATAATAATGAACGAGATGGATCTACTCCTCTTCCATCATCCCAACCTCGGATAAATTCTCCCCTTAGATCGGGTAATCTACCGTCAGGATAAACTTCCGCCAACTTCGGGTACTGTAATTTATTGAAAAATGCACCATTACAAGAGAGATAGCCGATAGGTGGATAAGGCAGCGGCCATGGAATAGGTGAACCAACAGGAATTTCATTGGCTGTTTTAATCCGGTTATTTATCTCTTCGCGAGTATACTCACGTAATGAATTTATTACTTCCTGAACAAGCTTCTGTGTAACCACTAATGTATCGCTATTGCCAATCACATTTGTAAGCTGGACAACACCTTTTTGTGTTAATGAGGCGCTAGGAATGTCTGTTGCAATTTTTTGTTCTAATGCTTTATTTAATTGTGCGGTTAGTTTGGCTATGTTCCCATCATCCAGAACATCATTGTCAGATCGTGCCGCGATAAAATCAGTCACGGCAGATGATACCGTTGACACTTGACGTAATACCTTATTTAACAAGTGCGTGGGAACATTATCTGGTGAAAATCCAGTCTGCAAACTCTGATTTATTTCATATTTTTCTTGACTGACTACATTAGCATTATTACTAATAGAAAAAGCTTTAAAATCATTCTTCTGACTCATGTACTTTCTCCTTAAATTAAATAACATTCTTTTATAATCAATATATTAAATTATTGCAAAAATAAACCCCTTGCAACTCACACCAATTAAAGTCTAGTTCAGAAAAATAGTTGCTATATCAGATATACTGACCTCAAATACAAAAAAGCCAGCACTAAGCGGCAGCATGGTGGATTTTAAGTAAAAAAGCCTCGCTGAAACGAGGCTGAGGAATTTCTATGCGCTCTATTTACATAGATAACACCTTTAAAACATGAACCGGATCTTTCTCTATTGCCTCCAACAAGGCTTTTGCGGTTCACGCCTTCCTTGCTCCCAGTTCCGCTGGGTTCCAACATTAACGGAAATTAACTTACAAAACCAGTCTGACTTAAACCGGTTGCCTGACGAATATTCTTTACTTTTACTGCTTCAACGTGAGTTTCACGAGAGGCAACACATTCGCCATTAATAATTTCGTTCATCTGTGTCATGCTTTCAGTTAGCCTGGAAAATAATTTACTATTCATTGTTCCCCCCTCCCCCTCATTTAGTGCTCTCAAGACTTTCTTTTCTGATTCACTAAGGTCATCCTTGATACCTTAGAATCTAATATCTTTTGACTGACTACGGTTCCATTTTCGAATATCATTAGGACTCGCCAAATAACAAGCCAGACATCATCGAATTGTAATAGCTTCCCGTCTTACGAATTACCAGCAATACTTCACCAATTATCCACTGCTATTACTTCCAAACTATTTAGCAGCTTCAATTCGTTGAGTTTCAAGCATTATCGGTGTGTGGTGATGTCCAGTAACCGCGTACATAATGGTTCCGGTTACTTTCACGCGGTGTCCGATAAGGCTTCGATACACTGTATAAAATTCATCCTGAACCACCAGTTGCATCAGACTACGATCCCCCCATTCTGGTGCACCTTTAGCGCATTTTATCGTCTTATCCGGTTGCAACACCCAATAAGTCTCAGGGCTATCCCCGTTTTCCACGCTTTCATAATTTGGCGGGCCGGGATAGGTGATCCTTAATAAGGTGCCATCAAGCGTAATTTTTTGTCTTTCTTTATAGCAGTTCTCTGTTGTTTTAATCGCAGCAATTTTTTTGTACATTTCAGATGACCGTTTATACCAATCTTGAAGGCATTCAACTACCGCGCATTTCTCGCGAAGTTCCCAATTCTGTTTTACCAGCGCCTTAAAGTCTGCATTGTTGCCTGTAGCCAATTTGGCCTGAAGGTAATTTATATATAGGTTGTCGTCAGCTTGGGATAATGCCGGGGTCGAGCAAATCAACTTTTCAGCCTTACTGGTGGCTTTTGCGCAATCAAAGCTCGCGCCAAATGATAGGAATGACACACTACACAGTACTAATGCCAAAAAACCTATTAGTGTTTTCATACACTACTCCTATTGGTGATTTTTCAGCATTATTTTAAATACATTAAAGATAAAATCACAACCTGAATTTTTTCTAACTTACAATTATCTCCTCTGGAGACTAATTATGTTTTCAACTCTTGATTTCCTCGAAGTTATCAGGAAGTGTTCCGCTCGATCCTACACGACTGTGAATAATCTGAGCACATCTATTTATCCCCTCACGGCGGAATCGGATGAGCTCTTCAAACATCGCTAATTTGATATTGATATTAAAAAATCCGAGTTCTGTTAAATACAGAACTCAGACTTTAATAGTAGATTGATTTAAAACATCAAATATATGCTGATTTCAAGTCAAATTTGTTAACCCATGTTAACAAAACCATTATAAGAATGGCCTGTTTATTCAGGCAACTGTCATTATTTTGGTTGCTCCGGCCATTCAATATCAGGAGCCTGTGAAATATCAATTCTATTCAGCATTACTCTATACTTCTTCCATACCAACAGAGCCGCCTCCTCTTCTTGAGTCGCAATCCCTAAATCAACAGCATCTTGTAATGGTGCTATTTGCTGGCTAGCCTCTACAATAAATTGTTGTTTTTTACTTTCAACATACTGCTGCAACTCTTCTTTTGTTGGTGGTGGAGTATCGGCCCATTCCGGTAAACCATTTTGACCTGCTATACGATATTTTCCTTCCGGTACATTATTCGCAGCGTATTCTTGATAAATATCAATGCCAACCTCAATGATATCATCAGGCAATGAACCAGAAGCAATATAATTCTGTTCCAATTCCATAGGATAGAATGAATTTGTCTTTGCACTATAAAAATACATAATTAATATCCTATCGCCACATATCTCACAAAATTACTTGCTAACTCGTATGCAGAATTTCTGCATGTCACAATAAATTGACTTGCGGAAACAGGTAAAGCAGCAACTCCAGCGCCAAAATTATCAAACTCAGAATATGTTGCAACGATCTGGAAACAAGCATTAGGGAATGAAATCGGGAAGTATCTGTAATCATTTATCGCCCCACAGCCATTTGCCTGGCCCCATTGAATAATTATTCCAGTATCACCGCATTTCCACCAACCGTTCACAACCTTATTAGCCGTATTCACATTAAGGTTACAACACTTGGCAATTTTTTTGTCTAATACGCTTTTGAATTGTTCGGTGATTTTAGTTACATTGCCATCATCCAAAACATCAGTGCCAGATTCTGTTGCAATAAAATCAGCTATAGCAGATGATATGGTTGATGCTTGACGTAATGCCTTATTTAAGATGTGAGGGTCCATAGAAAATGGTGAAAACCCATTTTTCAACTCTGTACTCCCTTCATATCTTTGCTGATCTATTACATTAGAATTACTAACAATAGCAAAAGCTTTAAAATCATTTTTGGCACTCATATACATCTCCTTAAATTAAATAACATGATTTCATAATAAACAGATTGAATTATCACTAAAGATGATTTCTCACAATTCACATCGATAATAGTCTAGTTTATAAAAATAATAATGAAATATTTTTATAACTAAAACGAGAAACTATTTTTATATAATTTTAAATAATAAATAATCCGCTGGCACGAACAATAAGCCCATCATTCTATAATCCTGAATGACTTGTTTATTCAGACCATTTTTTCATTATTTCGGCTGCTCCGGCCACTCAACATCAGGAGCCAATGAAATATCAACTTTGCTCAATATTATCCTATATTTCTTCCATTCCAGTAGAGCGGCTTTTTCTGCTTCGGAAGCAACGCCTAAATCAACAGCATCTTGTAGTGGAGCAACAAGATTATTAATTTTAGTCAATAACTGAGATTTCTCATGTTCTGCTTGCTGTATTAATTCCTCTTTGGTTGCAGCATAAATACTATCAGATTCTGCTTCCATATTCTCCCCAACAGCCTTGTCAGAAGGTTTATTCAATGAGTTATATTCTTGCGCCCAAGGCGTCCACGGACTATCGTGGAATTGGCTACGCGTATATACCCGACTGCTGTTATAAACAAAATAACGTTGAATAACGCCTGCTGCTTTCAACACAATAAGCGAACCCGCAAACGGCTCAGGGTAATTCGCGCCATTTTTGGCATGAGCATTATACTCTTGATAATAAATCCCAGGTATTTTATAACTATTTAAATCCGCGTTATCACCTAAATTAATCGACTGCCCGGCAAAAATATCTTGAGAAGTAATATTGATATCCGCAGCTAACGCTTTTCCATTAATTTTTCGGAGTCCTGTGATATATCGAGCATCAGATTCTGCTTTTGCATATGCTCCCACTTCTCCAGCAGTAGGTCTATTCAGTGTGTTATATTCTTGCGTCCAAGGCGTCCACGGGCTTTCATGAAATTGACTACGTGTATATACCCGACTGCTGTTATAGACAAAATAACGTTGAATAACCCCGGCCGCTTTCAATACAACCAACGAACCAGCGAACGACTCAGGGTAATTATTACCATTTTTGGCATGAGCATTATACTCTTGGTGATAAATCCCCGGTATTTTATAATTATCCAAATTGGCATTGTCACCTAAACTATGCGCCTGTCCAGCAAGGATATCCTGAGAAGTAATATTAATATCCTCAGTTAATACTTTCCCATTAACTTTTCGGGTATTTGGTATTCTGGTATTAATACTTTCACGTAATGAATTTATTATTTCCTGAACCAACTTTTGCGTAACCGCTAATGTATCACTATTACCCACTACATCGGTAAGCTGAACAATACCTTTTCGTGTTAATGAGGCATTTGGAACTTCTGCTGCAATTTTTTGCTCTAAGGCCCTATTTAGTTGATCGGTAAGTTTAGCTATATTACCATCATCCAAAATATCATTACCAGATTGTGTCGCGATAAAATTAGCTACCACAGATGATATTGTTGACGATTGACGTAATACCTTATTTAACAGATTAACCGGAATATTATCTGGTGGAAATCCAATCTGTAAGCTCTGGTTTTCTTCATACTTTACTTGGCTTACTACATTAGCGTTATCACTAATAGAAAAAGCCTTAAAATCATTTTTGGCACTCATATACAATCCTCAAATTGAATCATATTATTTTGAGAGGAAATTCAAAAATAAAAACATCTATTTTTGCATTGCAAATTACATATCAATATCCTATTGCAAACCAGAATGCAGAGCTTTCAGTCTCGTATGCCCAATAACTAAATCCTGTTACAGACAATTGTCTTGCAACAACATTATATGATGATTCCAGGTTAGATTTATCACTTAATGTTAACGAAACATTTACACAAGCATTAGGAAACTGAATAGGAAAATTAACTGGTGTATCATGTGCAGCCCAATTTACAATCCCCCACTGATAAATTACCCCTGTATCCCCACACTTCCACCAACCATTCACTGATTTCAACGCTGTATTTTTATTTCCTTTAGCATTAACGAGGTTATCGACTTCTGCTTTTGTATACCCGCTAATAACCCTGTCAGCAGGTTTATTCAATGTGTTATATTCTTGAGCCCAAGGTGTCCAAGCATTATCATGGAATTGGCTACGTGTATATACACGACTACTATTATAGACAAAATAACGTTGAATAATTCCAGCCGCTTTCAACACAATAAGCGAACCCGAAAGCGGTTCAGGGTAATTGACGCCATTTTTAGCATGAGCATTATAATCCTGATAATAAATCCCTGGTGTTTTACAGTGATCCAAATTTACATTATCACCTAAACTAATTGCCTGCCCATTCAAAATATCCTGAGAAGTAATAGTGACATCCGTAGCTAAAGATTTTCCATTCACCCTGCGAATTCCCGCAATATATCGAGAATCAGATTCTATTTTTGTATATGCGCCAATCTCATCAGCCGTCGGTTTATTCAGCGTATTATACTCTCTCGTCCAAGGTGTCCACGGATTATCATGAAACTGACTACGTGTATATACTCGACTACTATTATAGACAAAATAGCGTTGAACCGTCCCAGCCGATTTCAATACAACAAGAGAGCCGGCAAGAAATTCAGGATAATTAAGGCCATTTTTGGCATGAGCATCATATTCTTGATGATAAATTCCCGGTATTTTGTAGCTATTTAAATCTGCCTTATCACCTAAACTAATCGCCTGCCCACCCAAAATATCCTGAGAAGTAATGGTGATATCTTCAGACAGTAATTTTCCATTAATTTTTCGGGTATTGGATACCTTAGCATTAATACTTTCACGCAATGAGTTTACTATTTCCTGAGCAAGCTTTTGCGTAACCGCTAATGTGTCACTATCGCCCAGTACATTAGTAAGCTGAACAATGCCTTTTTGTGTTAATGAAGCATTAGGAACTTCTGTTGTGATTTTTTGTTTTAAAGCCTTACTTAATTGCTCGGTAAGTTTAGCTACATCTCCATCATCCAGAACATCACCGCCAGATTGTGTCGCAATAAAATTAGCCACGACAGATGCGATTGTTGACGATTGACGTAATACTTTGTTTAGCAGATTACTCGTAATATTATCTGGTGGAAACCCCGCCTGCAAACTCTGATCTTTTTCATACTTCTCTTGACTCACTACATTAGCATTGTTACTAATAGAAAAAGCCTTAAAATCACTTTTAGTACTCATATACACCCCTTAGATTAAATATTATAATTAATATATTGAATTATTATTAAAGTAATCACTCATAATTTACAGCAGCCATAGTTTAATTCATAAAAATAATAATAAAATGTTCTTCTAACTTAGAAGAATAATTATTTTTATATCATTGACGGCAAGAAAAAAACCAACAAATTTCAACTGTAAATATATTCATGGCATTCATATTCAACATCTAAAATTATTTCACTTTGTCATTACTTATTTTATATTTCATATTCCAAATTAAATTTTTTAGCATTATAACTCCAGCACAAATAAAACCACGGTATATACCCGCTATCTTTCAAGTTGCCTCTTTTTCAGATTTATTAAATAAATAATATAAAAACAATAATCACAAGTATTTTTATTACAACTCATCAATTAAAATGGATGAAAATAAATTTATTATAGTACAGAGGTACTTTTAACATTGTTGTAAACACATTTTCTATTTTTCACACGATTTTTTATTGGATCAAAGTGCAGTCTAAATAGACTGCGCCTTCTCAATAATATGTCAAAATCATATAAATTTATTTCTACTTTGGTGGCTTAAACTAATTAACATCAAAAATGAGAGGAGTATCTTTAAACCCTTTCAATACGGTTTTGTCTCACTAGATTGATGCCAAACCGATAACCACTGCTTAGCTATCATGTTCCGTTATCCTCTCATGTAACAACTGCCAACTGCATTTGTAATCTTAAAAGCAATTGTCAGTCATATCGCTTGGTATCCTCTCCCCGCAAGATACGCTCACTTCATCACCTAAAAACGCCAGACACAAAATTATTTTAATATTTAAAATAATTTTTAAAAACTGCTTGACTCTGAAGTTTTTCTGATTAAAATCTCAGCCACAATTTAGATTTTCGTGAAACAAATCACACTTTACCAATAAAGAGAATTCATCATGAAATCTGTTACATCTTTCATATCAAGTGTTCATAGTGTCGTTGTCTACTTGTCAACACCTTGCTTTCTGTAAGTCTGCTTTTTAACCGATGCGTGAAAGGCCAGTTTCCAAGCTGGCTTTTATTAGCCTAAGAGATTCAATATTGGAGGTAAATAAGCAATCGATAAATAAAAACTCTGCTACTAAATCATTTATCATATATTCTCAGCCTAATAGCCAAGAATATATGAAATAACAACCAACAGATATTAATAATTCAACGCATCAAGAAGTCGTTTCTTCAATGATGCAACATCATCCACACTATTTTGAACCAGCTGAGTAAGATTAGCTATATCACTTTCCAGAGATTGAACCTTCTCTTCCAATTCCTTATTCTTTGCATCTAATAATATATCAATCCTTGCCGATTCAGCATGTAACTGCTGACCATTAACCGCCTCAGTACTGTGATTTGAAATCTCCCCAGCCGCAACATGTATAATCTTACGTTCATGGCCGGTTTTTCCTACAGAAACAACATTCGGTTTATTAGCAATAGAATCTGCACCTAATGCAATGCTCCCTTTTTCTGTTGCAGAAGCGTGTTGACCAATCGCCACGGCCTGAGCCGCACTCGCCGTCACCTTTTGTCCCAAAGCGATAGAAGCCAAGCCATTGGATACAGAATCAGCCCCAATCGCAATAGGCCAAATGACTTTCGTATCACCTTGTTTACCCGCAATTTGATTTTGCCCAATCGCAATAGCCGCTTCACTGATGGTTTTAGAATTTCGGGGTGAAGCACCAATTGCGATAGAATGTATTGCCGGCGCTTCTGCATGTCCAAGTACAACTGAATCTTTACCAGTTGTTTGTTCAGCTATATCGGTATTTTCAATAGACATATTAAACCTCTTAATTTATAAATTAAATAACCATGCGTTGTTTGAAACTTAATACAGTGTGCGACAAAATATGATATGGATTACGTGAACTCGTTTCACATATCAAAACTTAAATTAACGTTATATCTATTCCGTCGACAATATTAGATATAAATCCCAACTTGTAAATAAATTAAAATTATTGGATAGTGGAATATATTGTATGGAATTTATTTCATGTATTATCAAGCTTTATGGAATATATATCCAATAAAGTTCATCATAACCAATTAATTAATCACCTCAATATTAATTGGTTTTTATATACTTAATCCAAGTAAACATAGGAGAAAACTTTATTATTAACCTTAAATTATTTGAAAAATAATTATCCAGTATACTTTTAACACCCAAAAAATATAATCACATTTGGCTAATTATAATTTTAATAATAAATACTCTCAATGAAAATTTTTACCACTGATGATTTCGCAGATTTCATGGACAACAATTCACTAACTCAAGACATTCCCAATAAACTGTTGAAAGTTTATAATCTATTAGCCAAAAAATTTGTTAATATCAATAATAGTAATCTTGAAGACAACTTATACCCAATGGATTTCAAGATGGATCGCGACGGCAAGGGAGCGAATCCCCGGGAGCATAGATAACTATGTGACCGGGATGAGAGAGTGCAGCCAACAAAGAGGCAACTTGAAAGATAACAGGTATATCATCTGATTTATTAATCGAGGTAACATGTAATGAATAATAATCGACTCATCAAAATGCAGAAAATGGCTGAGCGTTTTCATCAATCTGGCACAGTATCAAATATCACCATGAGAGAAATTAATGCATTGGTTAAACAAGATAAAAACATGAATCACTCTTCATCTGATGTGGTGACCGGAAAACGCATAATTAAGTGAAAACATATTTTACCGGACGCATTTCACTAACCGTATCAGCCAGTTCAATTAATTCAGTAGGGTAATCTTGTCCGGTAATGATTACCGTCTGATTAATTGGCCGTTCGCTTAATGCCTTGATAATTTCGTCTAGCAATAGATAACCGTTATTTATCACGCAAACCAATTCACTCAGCACGACCAATGATAATTCAGGATCACGCATCATGCGCAGCGCGTGGTGCCAAACCTCAGAGCAAGCAGCAATATCCTTAGCACGATTTTGCATTTCTCCAGTCAAGTTCATTGATATTAGCTGAAATTCTACTCCATGCTGCTGTAACAAAACACGCTCACCGGCTGACCATTCATCGCGAATAAATTGGATAACGCCAGCCTTTAATCCATGACCCAACGCTCGTGTAACCGTTCCCATTGCCGCGGGGGTTTTCCCTCTGCCATTACCGGTATAGATAATGATAATCCCCCGGTTTTCTTGAGCGGCTGCAACTTGTGCCATAAATCTCTCTTTTTGCCGCTGTTTTCTCTGTTTATATCGCTCCTCACTCATTTGTCCAGCTCCAATATATTAGTCAACTGTTTGTTTTGTTTGTATTCGCTTGAGATGACTCAGAGAATAATGTTTCTACCACCCGATCAACTTGTTGATGATCTTGACTGACCAACGATTGCATTAATCGCTCATTAGTGAAAAACCGCTCCCAAAAGTGACGACGTGCCGCCAAATGATGAAAATGTCGTTTTACCCGCTGGCGAAGTGTCCCACCGTAAGCGGCCAGACGACCAAGATGCATCGGCAGCAGCCGTTCGAGTTTTTCACGCCATAATCTAACCAATACCGGCGCGTTTCCCCCGGAGGAGATAGCAATCACCAAGGGTGAGCGATCAATCACTGACGGTGTGATAAAACTGGCTTGCTGTGGCTCATCTACCACATTACAAAAAATGCGGCGCTCCGTCGCACAATCACACACATAGCTATTCACCGCCGCATCATTAGTAGCAGCAATCACCAGCCAACAATGCTCAAGCCAGTGAGGCTCAAACTCACCGCGAATGAGGGTCACTTGGCCGTTATCCCCCCATAGTTTAAATTGCGGGGTAAATTCCCGTGCGTTAACTAATAGATGTGCGCCAGCATCTAATAACAGACGCGCTTTACGCTCGGCTACCTGACCTCCTCCAACTAGCAGACAGGTTTTATCCCGGATCTGACAAAACATCGGCAAATAATCCAACATAAATCTCCTCCTACCGTTAACGCACACCACCCGGAATCATGGTCAGCAAGTGCTGACGGGGATAAAAACGAACTATGCCCCTCTGTTTCAGCCACCAGCATAGGTACTCAACATCATGATGGTGACGATCGCACAATAATCCGACGACACTGCCACTATGAGCAACATTCAACCCGTAGATCCCACTCCGTTCTACCAATTCCAACAAACTGTCAAACGCCGGTTTGACCAACAACTTTTGGCTGGCCTGCGCACTGAGCGTCGTGGCTTCGCCCAACCGCCAGTAATTCCGAGTAGTCACAGCCTGACAAAATAGTTTCCAAGCACGCTCTAGCACGGAGGCATTTTCCAGTAATGCTGGATGGCGATCTAAACGGTGATAATCAGCCGTGATCACGATTTCCGGGCTTTCCAATAACAAAATGTCTATAGATGGCTGCCAGTCACAAGCAATTTGCGTGGTACCTGTTTGATGATCGAACAAGGTAAGCCGACTGAACAACGTGCTATCCGTAGGCTCAAGCTGTACGCAAAAGCTAGCCAGTGTCGTTTCATCAAGTGTTTTCCCCAAATAACGCGCCGTCGCCAGCGCTGTAGCGGCAATATCAGCGGTACTACTTGCCAGCCCTTTTGCCATCGGGATCGTAGAAGTCAAGGCGATCCGTAAACCTCGCGCCATCTCCACCGACAAACCAAAATACGCCAGAACAGTTTTCATCACTTGGCGCATACGGGGACGTTCATCTTTTCCCGGCACGCCATCTGTAACAGACACTTCACTGAACCAATTCACCGGACAAGAGATCAATTTTTCACCACCAAGAATCCACCCTTGGATAAGTTCACCACACGATGCAGGACAACGCGCTTCAGCCATAACCGAATACCTGACGTAACGCCGATACCAGACGGCGATTATCATGCTCGCCTTTAATGGCGACCCGATAATGAGCCGTATCCAAGCCCGGATAATTAGCACAATGGCGAATCAATATTCTCTGTTTCAGCAATGCGTGTTGAAGATCGATTTCTGGGCGCAGGCAACGCAGGAAGATATAATTTGCCGAGGGAGGCCAAACACGTAATGCCGGTAATGCAGCCAATGCCTGATAAAGCCAACGTTGTTGCTCAGCTAACCAGCGGTGTGTTGCTTGAATATAAACGTTATCATTAAGCACCATTTCACCCGCCAACGCCGCGAAAGCGTTAATGGTCCACGGCTCCCGCCAGCGCTTCATCGCCCGAATCCCCATTACATCACTGCTGACCAGATAACCAAGGCGCAACCCCGGAATAGCAAAAAATTTCGTCAGTGAACGTAGAATATAAAGACGAGGAAAATGCGCTATCTGAGGAATAAATCCAGCAATATCCGGGAGAAAATCGATAAACGCCTCATCAACAATCAACGCAATATTATGCTGACGGCAACGTTCAAATATTGCCTGCAATAGCACAGCATCTGGCATCAACCCCGTCGGATTGTTCGGTGTCGCAAGAAACAAACAGTCAGGCCGATGGCGTTCTAATGCCATCAACAAGCGTTCATCAGGTTGATAGCTATCCGCTTCACTCATCACATACTCATCAATCTGGCAATCCACGCGCTGCAAGGCGCGCCGATATTCAGCAAATCCCGGTATCAACAACATGGCTCGGCGCGGCTTAAGATAATTCACCACCGCATAAATCAATTCAGTCGCACCATTACCCGCCATCAGGTTTTCGACAGGGCAATGATGAGCCTGCGCTAACGCTGCATGTAACCGGCGATATTCTGTATCAGGATAATACTCGGCACATTGCAATTGGTCGATAATGGCCGTTTTCAAGGATTCCGGCATTCCTAACGGATTGATATTTGCGCTGAAATCAATCATCTCTTCGACTGTAACACCGATTTTCAGCGCCATTTCCAGCACATTACCGCCATGTTCGCTCATCAAATATCATCCCCAAATGTTAAACAAAGAATCAGAGTGCCATCAGTGATGGAACAGAAGACAACAATAGATGATCCCGACTAAAAGCCAGTGTTTCCCGCAAACGCACCACATCACCAATCACAATCAATGCTGGTGCACTCAATCCCTGAGCGGCTACCTGCTGAGCCAACGTTAGCAGGGTTGCGCTGGCAACCTGCTGTTGCTGATGGCTAGCATACATCACAACCGCCGCCGGCGTTGTCGGCGCTTTACCGCCTGCGATCAGTTGCTCACAGATGCTCGCCAGTTGAGTCATTCCCATCAAGATCACTAACGTACCTTCCAACTTTGCCAGCGTCGCCCAATCCTGCGATTCATTTTCCTGACGCAGATGGCCGGTAACAACATGAAAACCTGAGGCATAATCACGATGGGTGACCGGGATCCCGGCACAAGCCAGACCACCAATGGATGAACTGATGCCCGGCACCACTTCAAAAGGGATCTTCGCCAGTGCCAAAGCTTCCGCTTCTTCACCACCACGCCCAAACACATAAGGATCGCCTCCTTTTAGCCGGACGACATTTAACCCTTGTTGCGCACACTCTACCAAGATCTGATTAATTTGCTGTTGCGGCACTGGGTGATAGTTCGGCGTTTTGCCGACATTAATCATTTTGCAATCATCAGGTGCTTCGGATAACAGGTCCGGGCTGACTAATCGATCATACACCAGCGCCTCAGCCTGACGGATACAGTGTAATCCTCTGACAGTAATTAGCGCCGCATCGCCGGGACCGGCACCGACCAACCAAACTTTTCCGCTATTCATCATATTTTTCACCCTGTAACGAAAGTCTGTTGGAAGATATATAACCGATAGCCAGCAACACGATCTGGTGTAAGATCAATAATTCTTCATTTTTATTAATGTATTGACGATAACCCTCGGTTCTGACGCATTGTTACTTTATCTGCTTGTTTCTCTTAGCAACTTCGCCCTGCATCTTGTATCTACACCCTATGGATTTCAAGATACATCGCGGCGGCAAGGGAGTGCAGCCAACAAAGAGGCAACTTGAAGGATAACGGGTATATACGCCATTTTTATTATGACCCCTAATATTTTTGTGACCACAGTTGATTTTCCAACCAAATTGCCGATATTTAATACTGATTGATAAAAAAAAATGCCAACATACGCCTTATTGCAGACAAGAGGCGTAGCGATGGAAGCCAAGGAGTTATTCAGTGTCGGTATTGACATCGGCACCACCACCACACAAGTGATCTTTTCGCGTCTGTCACTGGTGAACCGTGCAGCGGTATCACAAGTGCCACGCTACGAGTTTGTTCGCCGCGAGATCATCTGGCAAAGCCCAGTGTTATTTACCCCCGTAGACTTCGCCGGACAATTGCGTGAAGACGAACTGTTCAGTCTGATCCAGGCACAATATCAGGCCGCAAACATCGCGCCGGAAAGTGTCGATTCCGGCGCGGTTATCATTACCGGCGAAACCGCGAAAACATGCAATGCACGCCCTGCGATTATGACGCTGGCACAAAAATTAGGGGATTTTGTTGTCGCAACAGCAGGGCCACATCTGGAATCAATGATTGCTGGTTTAGGCTCCGGCGCTCAAGCTCTTTCACAGCAGAAAATGGCCAGAGTGCTCAACATTGACATCGGCGGCGGCACAGCCAACTACGCGCTATTCGATGCCGGGCGACTTATCGCCTCTGCTTGCTTAAATGTCGGCGGCCGCTTATTGCAAACCGATCCTCAAGGGAACGTTTTACGCGCACATCCGCCCGGAGTACGCATCGTTGATTCACTGTTTGGCGAAAATACCGATATTCAACATCTGACAGCCACGCAATTACAGCAAATTGCTATGCGGATGTCGCAATTGCTCTGGGAAGTCGTTACCGGACAACTTACGCCACTGGCGCAACAATTATTGATGACCGAGCCGCTGCCAAGCTGTGATGAACTAAATTGTGATGAACTCTACGCAGTCACCCTCTCCGGCGGGGTAGGAGAATGTTATCGTGAAGCATCGGAGCATGACCTATTCCGTTTTCACGATTTAGGGCCATTGCTGGCACAAGCTATCCATCGTGATAATGATTTCGCCAAACTGCCGCTGCAAATGCCAAAACAAACCGTGCGCGCTACCGTCATTGGTGCCGGCGCTCATACATTATCGTTATCCGGCAGCACTATCTGGCTTGATGCACTATCGCTACCCCTGCGCAATATTCCCGTCGTCCATCCCGACACAGAAGCCACTGAATCACTGGCAGAAGCCTGGCAACAAGCACTGACACAAATGGACCTGCATGCTGAGCAGGATCTATATGCATTGGCCCTGCCCGATGCCCTGCCAGTGAATTATGCCGCCGTGCAGACATGCATTACCGCTTTACAGAACTTTGCCGCACGCTATCCCTCTTCTCACCCGCTGCTCATCGTTGCAGGCCAAGACTTTGGTAAGGCATTGGGTATGCTGTTACATCCTCTGATGGGAGAACGGCCGCTGGCGGTTATTGATGAAGTGATCACCCGCACCGGGGATTATATCGACATTGGCACGCCACTATTTAATGGCACTGTGGTTCCCGTCACTATCAAATCACTGGCCTTTCCTTCCTGAGAGAGCGTAAACATGAAATTGAAAACGCAGCTTTTTGGTAAGACCTATCAGTTTAAAGATGTCAAACAGGTGCTGGCAATGGCGAACGAATTGCGTTCCGGGGATGTGCTAGCCGGGGTAGCGGCCGAAAGTTCCCAACAACGCGTAGCGGCTAAACATGTCCTCTCGGAAATGACGATTGCGGATATTCGCATGAATCCGATCATTCCTTATGAAGAGGATTGCGTGACTCGCATTATTCAGGATGACATTAACGAAATTGCCTACGCCGGTATAAAAAACTGGAGCATTGGTGAACTACGCGAATACATACTCAGCGATGATACCCTCGTGGATGATATCGCCTTTCTGCGTAAAGGAATCAGTTCCGAAGTCGTTGCCGCCGTGGCAAAAATCAGCTCCAATGCGGATCTGATCTATGGCGCGAAAAAAATGCCGGTGATCAAAAAAGCCAACACCACCATTGGGACGCCGGGAACATTCAGTGCCCGGCTGCAACCTAACGATACCCGCGACGATGTACAAAGCATTTTGGCCCAAATTTACGAAGGACTATCGTTTGGCGTGGGTGATGCAGTCATCGGCGTCAACCCGGTAACCGACGATGTAGAAAACCTCACCCGTGTACTAGATACCCTCTATGAGGTAATCGACAAATTTTCCATCCCAACACAGGGCTGTGTCTTAGCTCATGTCACGACCCAGATAGAAGCCATTAAGCGTGGTGCACCGGGCGGTTTGATTTTCCAAAGTATTTGCGGTAGTGAAAAAGGGCTAAAAGAGTTTGGCGTAGAATTGGCTATGTTAGATGAAGCACGTGCCGTTGGCGCGGAATATTGCCGTCTTGCTGGCGATAACTGCCTCTATCTTGAAACCGGACAAGGCTCTGCTCTCTCCGCCGGTGCTCACTTTGGCGCTGATCAAGTGACAATGGAGGCACGAAACTACGGTTTAGCACGCCACTATGACCCATTTCTGGTCAATACCGTTGTCGGTTTCATCGGGCCGGAATACCTCTACAATGATCGCCAGATTATCCGTGCCGGATTAGAAGATCACTTTATGGGAAAACTCAGCGGTGTCTCAATGGGATGTGACTGCTGCTATACCAACCACGCAGATTCCGATCAAAACCAGAATGAAAACCTGATGATCCTGCTGGCAACCGCAGGATGTAATTTCATCATGGGCATGCCGCTCGGTGATGACATTATGCTCAACTACCAGACATCGGCTTTCCATGATACCGCCACTATCCGCCATCTGCTCAATCTGCGCCCATCACCCGAGTTTGAACGCTGGCTGGAACAGATGGGGCTGATGGCAAATGGCCGCTTAACATCACGGGCGGGCGATGCATCGTTCTTTTTCTGATTCTTTGCTGAGATAAATCATCATGAACCAAAAAACAATTGAAAAGAATGTAAGCGAGCGGGTATCTAATCTGAAACCCCATGCATCCCCTGAAATCACTAACGAAATTGAAAGCTGTATGCCGGATTTAGGCTCCTTAGAAGCCAAACAGTGGATCGGTGTCCAAAACCCGAACCGGATAGAAGTCTTACAGGAATTACGCCGCAGCACGGTGGCGAGAGTCGGTACCGGCCGCAGCGGTCCACGCCCACGTACTCAGGCATTACTGCGTTTTCAGGCTGATCACTCCCGTTCTAAAGATACGGTGTTAAAAGAGGTCCCGACTGAATGGATAGAGAAACAAGGATTGCTAGAAGTGCAATCTCAAGTCAGCGACAAAAACCTCTATCTGACTCGCCCGGATTTAGGGCGAAAACTCAGTGCGAATGCGGTAGAAACTTTACTGACACAGTGTAAAACAGCGCCCGATGTACAAGTTGTTATCTCCGATGGCCTGTCTACTGATGCCATTACCACCAACTACGAAGATCTTGTGCCACCTCTGTTAAAAGGGTTGGAACAAGCAGGAATGTGCATCGGTACGCCGTTTTTTGTACGCTATGGTCGCGTTAAAATCGAAGATCAAATTGGCGAGTTACTCAAAGCTAAGGTAGTTGTCTTATTGATTGGAGAACGCCCCGGATTAGGGCAATCGGAAAGTCTTTCCTGCTATGCTGTTTACCAACCAACTGTAGAAAAAACGGTTGAAGCTGACCGCACTTGTATTTCTAATATTCATCGTGGCGGCACGCCCCCAATCGAAGCCGCGGCAATTATTGTCGATTTAGCTAAAAATATGCTGGAACAGCAAGCTTCCGGCATTGCTCTTAGTCGTTGATGGAAGGGTATATACCCCTTTTACCTCGTTAAGAAAATCATCAATATAAAGATAAAAAATAGGATGGCAGGCCAGAACCTGCCCCCTGATTTATTAATCATAGCCCGACAATAAATGCGATATAACTTCAAGTTCTACATTTTGAACATAGTTACTCATGTTGGTGAATACAATTTTATAGTAATTAACAATATTAGGAGGTGATGCAAGTATTTCAGTCTTACCGGGGGAAATATCAACATAGCTATACATATTATAATTCCCTAGTGGACCAGCCCAAAAATTTACAGCCCTAATATATGCCACGCTATTGTTTTTTATAATTGCGTCAGAGAAATCAGTGGGGAATATTGCATTACCCTTACTATAAAATTCAAATGGCTCGTTAGAATTCATATATACCATTTTTGTTGGCATTCCATATTTTTTCCACAAAGAGTCCATTACAAATTCAATTTCTGCATTTTCGGTATTGCTAAGATTGGAGACTACAACTTTATAGCGGTAAAAAAGGTCACTTGGTCCTACGAATATTTTAAGTTCGCTAGGATAAATATCAACATGACTATACTGCTGATAATCTCCAATCAAACCAGCCCAGTAATTGATAGCCCTAATTGGTACCATACTCTTGTTTTTTATAATTGCCGTTGGGGCAACACTTGGTATTACAATATCGCTATTACTATAAATCTCAACGGTTCCAAGAGGAGCTATAGAGATAGTTTTTTTCAATGACATTATTTTTTTCCTTATTATTTCTGTTGTTTAGTAATATATATAATAGGTAGTTTTACCTGTAAAATTTAACTTAACACTTCCCACGAACAGTTAAATATTGAAATTTGTCAGTGAAGTAAAAGGAATACGATAAACAAATTTATCGTATATAATTTTTCATTCAATCATGTAATAGCCAAAATCAGATACTGTTTTTTCCTTATTATCTATTCTGATAACATTTTTTTCTCTCATTTCTATTACAATGGCAGTACCATACTACTGAGTACAACAAATTTTCTAAAAACAGATCTAAAGAAAGCATTTATTAGGTATATACCCTATGGATTTCAAGATGCATCGCGACGGCAAGGGAACGAATCCCCGGGAGCATAGAGAACTATGTGACCGGGGTGAGTGAGTGCAGCCAACAAAGAGGCAACTTGAAAGATGACGGGTATAATAAGATAATAATTATGTTATACTAATTCATTATATCAACAAAATATTATGAGATTGAATAGATGGATTTGGAAAAATTAAGAAAATTAACCCTCAGTAGTGGATTCACATTTAAAGAACTTCTTATGCTGCAAAGAACCTTTAAAAATCTTGACGATGATGAAAGAAGATATGTAATAAAGTATTATACAAAAAGCGATAACATTTACAACGTTATAATAGTGCTTGCTGAAGATGCCGGCGATCCCGTGTTGTTTTTTTCTCTCATGTATGTAGGTTGCATAATAATGGAGATTTTCCTCTATGACGAAAATTCAATATCCTATTTATCATTAATATCGATCATTTATATCATTTTAACAATAATATGCATATGCTATAAATCTTTTTATCACCGCTATCGTTATAATTTTTTCACATGCATAAAATTAGTTATTTTCTATATTCGTCTCAAAATAAAAGAAAACTTCAAACAGTTATAAAGAATAAGTATTTTACAGTAAGCAATTTATAGAGTTAGAAAAACGAGTTTAAAAAAATGGATTTAATTGACTTAAGAAAATTAATATTAAATAGCGGATTTACCTTAAAAGAATTGCTTAGGATAAAGAGAAACTTTATTATTCTACACAAGGATGACCCTGATATTTATGATAAATATCAAAGCAAAACAGATTGTTTTTGTCATTATCTACTATTTATAGCTGAAGAAGTTGCTGCACCATTAATAATGTTAACCTCAGTTTGTTTATTTATAATATCAGGTATGCTTTTCAGTGAAAAGGAATATAGCATTCCATTAATGTCATTTATTTACTTACTCTTTTTTAGCTCGTTCTCGATTTATTATAGTCTTTCCGTTAGCTGTAATCCTGTCACAGGATTAAAATTAGCAATATTCTATATTCGTTTTAAAATAAAAAACAAATTAAATCGTTGAATTAACCAATAAAACATGATAAAAATAACTAATTATAAAATCAAATAAAATCGAGTATGAATAAATGAACCTAATTGACTTAAGAAAGCTAATATTAAATAGTGGATTCACCTTAAAAGAATTACTTAAGATAAAGAGAAGCTTTCTTGTCCTGCATAAAGATGCCCCACACATTTATAATAAATATCAAAGCAAAACAGATTGTTTTTGTCATTATCTACTATTTATAGCTGAAGAAATCGCCATACCATTACTATATTTAACCACAATTTATTTATGATATTAGGTATGTTTTTCAGTGATATGGCATATGGAGTGCCATTAATGTTTTCAATTTACTTATTCTTTGCCATTTCTGCTTTTATTTACTATAGCTTCTCCGTTAGCTGTAATTTAATCACAGGTTCAAAATTGTTAATTTTCTATATTCGTTTTAAAATAAAAAAACAAATTAAATCCTTGAGTTAACCAATAAAACATGATAAAAACAACTAATTATAAAACCAAATAAAATCGAGCATGAATAAATGAACCTAATTGACTTAAGAAAATTAATATTAAATAGTGGATTCAGCTTAAAAGAATTACTTAAGATAAAGCGAAACTTTATTATCTTATATAAAGACGAACCTGATATTTATGATAAATACCAGAGCAAAACAGATTGTTTTTGTCAGTATCTATTACTTATAGCTGACGAAATAGCCATACCTTTAATATATTTAACCACAATTTATTTATTTATGATATTAGGTATGTTTTTCAGTGATATGGCATATGGAGTGCCATTAATGTTTTCAATTTACTTATTCTTTGCGATCTCTGCTTTTATTTATTACAGCTTCTCCGTTAGCTGTAATTTAATTACAGGTTCAAAATTGTTAATTTTCTATATTCGTTTTAAAATAAAAAATAAATTTCAATCGTCATGAAGTTTATTTATGTCATCTATCAAAAGTTTGACTTTATATCCACTACTTAATACTTGAATGGTTAACATAGGCTTTGGTGTTAGCTGCCATTTTCTGGCAAGATCCGAATTAATATATCTGAACAATTTCCCTGTCCCCGGCTTGACAGAATAGCCTCCTGATATATTATTCTTGGATTTAACCGGTTTAAGCTTGAGCACTCCATAAGTCCCATATAAACTTGCTACGAGATCAACTGAACTATAAGCAACATCAGCTACATCATCACCATAACCTAAAGCATGAGAGGCATATCGATAACCTTTCCTAACCAAACCTATTTTTTGATTCTCATAAAGGATCGGACTAATAGCCTCATAAAAATTACTACCTCCATGAGCAACTAGCACAGCACCCATTAATTGAACCCTTTTAGATCTTACAATTCTCCCTGAATTAATTACAGCAATACCAGCAGCTGTTTGAGCAATACCAGCAACAACCCCACCGCCTATTTTTGCGTATTTAACTACGCCCTGATCTTCAAATATATCGGTTACAATATATTTGGTATAATCCTTACGCCTTAAAGCCTGATATTCTTTTTCCGTTATTTCATATTCATCTTTTACTGCATAAATCAATCTCTTTTTTTCATTTACATCAAATGTATTTTTAAATTCACGTGTTTTTATATTAACAAAGTCATCAACTTCTTTTAAATATGACATTCTCAATTGGCTATCTTCTATAAAAAAGCTAGCAGCCAAGTGTGCTTTACGCTTCAATGACGAAGCGTAATTATTTAAATCATAAGAAAGATGAGATATCCCTTTCATAAAATCCTCAGTAAATGTTGTCTTCCCATATGCTATATGCACTGGTGCCGGACATAATATGTTCCCACGTTATTGATTTATACATCAAAGATAAACTCTCCTGTGGCTGACATTCATTATGCGTAGATGAATTTGGATAAAATCCATTCAATGCACAGATATATGCACCAGTGAGTTTTATTTTATAATAGAGCTCTAAACCACCTTTAGTGGATGTTCTATAAAAATAAAAAATACATTGTAGCGATTCTTTATTCGTTATAGCCAATCCCAGCAGAGGAGAAGATTTATCTATTGGCTTTCTTATCTCAACCGGCTGATGGTTAACATGTTGACCTCTGGTTATATTGGAAGTCAATTCATAAACAAATATATGGTCTTCATGACCAAGCTGACATGTGTTACCAATAGAATCAACCGTTGAACATCCTTGTGATATCAAACCTTGCTTATCACCCTTAATTTCCAAATAGATTATATTCGCCATAGAAAGCCATTTTTCAGTAATATTCAAAGCATGAATATATATTATATTGATAAGAAATATAATATAAACATTGGCTTCATTTCCAAAGAATGTGATAAAACTCATGACAAGGAAAATTTCGTTAATCCTTTAGTGTTAGAAATAACATTTAAACACTGTAAATATTCTACTTAAATCAACCTTGAAACCCAAAACAACTACGTATGATGGAAGTCATTGGCAAGAAAATATTACGAGATATATTTACCTGAAATACTTAAAGTTATTATTCAAGAATAAAAAATCAAAAAGAGCGAAATTCAGTATCAACTAAAATAGAGGATGGCAGGTTAAAACCTGCCTCCTGCTTAGTTTGGTAAATAGTGAAACTCTTAAAATATGCTCCATGAAAGTTCAACTACCAATTCCAAAACTGCGATGTCACTTCAATTTCCGTGTTGTAAATAGGACTAAGATTGGTGACTATAATTTTATAGAAATAAACAGCGTTAACAGGTGCGAGAAGCGTTTTCGTCTCACCGGGGTAAACATCAATATAGTTATATTGATTATAATCTCCAATCGGAGGAGCCCAGTAATTTATCACCCTAATGGGTGCCGGGCCATTGTTTTTTATAATTGCCTCAGGATAGCTATTGGGAAATATTATATTTCCGTGCTTAAAGATTTCAAAAGATTGATTAGGGTTTATATATATAATTTTCGATGACATTTTATTTTTTCCTTATTATAGCTGTTATTTGTTGGCATATATAATCAGGTGATTTTACCTATGAAATTTAACTTAACACTTTCCATGAACAGTTAAATATTGAAATTTATCAGTGAAGTAAAGGAAAGGAAATACGATATACCCGTTATCCTTCAAGTTGCCTCTTTGTTGGCTGCATTCGCTCCCTTGCCGCCGCGATGCATCTTGAAATCCATAGGGTATATACGAATTCACCGTATACGAGATTTCACTCAACAGAACGGGAGAGTTTCATATTTGCCAGCAATCAATATGGGTTATCAAATTATCCTGACAACTAAAATGGCAACACAATATTACTTTCAGCAAGTAGCCCCATATTGTTATACATCGCACAAGCCGCATCCACCAGATGCATAGCCAACGCAGCGCCACTCCCCTCCCCTAAACGCATGTCCAAATGCAAATAAGGCGCTAATTGCAGGTGTTGCAACGCAATAATTGAGCCTTTCTCTGCCGATAAATGCGAAGGGATCAGGTAATGACGCACATCGGGTGCAATTCGACAAGCGGCCAGCGCCGCCGCATAAGAAGGAAAACCATCCAGAATCACTGGCAGCCCGACAGAGGCAGCACCAAGCATTACGCCCGCCATACCCACCAAATCATAACCACCAACCTTTGCCAATACATCGATGCTATCTCTGGCATCAGGCCGATTGATTTCAATCGCTTGTCGCACAACCGCCACTTTATGATGCAGGCGTTCACTTGGGAAGTTAGCCCCAATGCCGACAATCTGCTGTGGATCGTTGTCCGTAAAGACGCTGACCACAGCCGCCGCCGGTGTGGTATTCGCCATACCCAATTCGCCCACACCAAACAGTTGCACGCCATTTGTAATCTGTTCCAGCGTTAAACATGCGCTTGCCAATAACAAATCTTCGGCTTGCTGGCGGCTCATTGCCGGCCCTTGAGCAATGTTGCCACTGCCACGCTCCACCTTCATGTTCACTAATCCCGGCACAGGATCACTGTCAATGCCCACATCCACAACTTTTACATCAGCACCCGCATTTTCCGCCAACACGCAAACACCGGTAATCCCTTTCATCATATTCTGTGCATGAATAGCCGTTGCTGATTTGGGCGATATAGTCACGCCTTCGTCATAAACCCCATGATCAGCGACCATCACAATAATCTGCTTACGATCAATATGATGACCCGATAATCCCCGCATGCCAGCTAGCTGAATCGCCAGATGTTCCAGACGTCCGAAGCTACCTGTTGGTTTAACCAGCCCATTCAATCGAGTAGCAGTACGCGCCATCGCAACGTTATCCAACGGCACAATCGCATTAATGATCGATGAAAGTGTTTGCATGATGTTATTTCCGTGTCTCAAGCTGCCAGTCAGTCCGGTTATTAAATGTTCGCAAGGTAGTAAATCCATGTTGGATTTCCACGACACTGTATGTTCCTTGTTCAAAATGAAAGTGCCACATAGCAGCAGGCGGCATAGCCAACAGACGCGCCAGTAACAAGCCCAATACTCCCTGATGAGCAACCAGCAACAGATTATCCTGACTTTCTGGTGTCAACAGTTGCTGAACCACGTTCTCTATCCGGGCCGCAAATGCTGAGAAAGTTTCACCGCCAGTCGGGGATGCCTGTTGCCAATCGGCTAACCAAGCAGCCCAAGCTTCTGCGTCTTCATGTTGCAAATCGCGGTGATGGCGCATTTCCCATGCGCCGAAATGCATCTCATTGAGTTGTGTATCAATATTAGCTGATAACGAATGACCGGCCAGAATAATCTCCGCAGTATGACGCGCCCGCCGTAACACGCTGCTTATCGCTTGCGAAAATGTCACTGCCGATAGATAACGGGCAACTTGCCGAGCCTGATTTATCCCCGTTTCAGTCAGCTCCACATCCGTCATCCCACAGAAAACACCGCTCAGATTCGCTTCTGTTTGACCGTGCCGAACCAGAAATAGTCGCATTATCGTTACTCTACCTCAGATGTTTTTTAGAGCAGTTAATTCAGAAACACGTAGATTCAGACTCGTTTTTTAGCATGTTACCCCCATTCATCATAAAATGACTTGCGAATGTGTGTCGTAGTACATGTCTCGCCAGCCTTTTTGCTAGATTGGGAATCATTGATTTAATACCGTTTTGGGTAGCGATTACCCAACGTTCATACTGTTGCGCTTCGGACTTTGTGCCGAAGCACTTACGAATATGCTTGCCCTTACGGGCGAACATCAGCAAGGTACTGCCCGCTATCCAGTTTGGATACACTCACAAAATGTCTACCAGAAATTTCACCCAAACAAATAACGAGCCACAGCTAATGCCAACCCAGCGGTACCAATTATGGTTGCAGCTAACCACTTCGTCCGTGCACTGATTTCTTTATGTAGATCGCCTTTTGTCGCAAACTCTTCAGATCGAGTTGTTAGCTTGGTTAACTCTATCTTTATTTGCATGACATCTGATTCAAGACGCGCCACTCTTGGCTCTAAACTGCCGCCATCACCGCCATCATTACGGGTAGTATCCATATCATCACCCCCTTTACGTTTAGTACTATTCATATAAGATATATTACTCATCATGAGATCCCTTCTCTTGCTGACTCAACCAATGAAGCACAGATCTGACTTCATGAGTGGTAATATAGCCACAATTATCACAGCTGAGTTTATAATAATAATTAGCATCACTGTCGGTAGGTTGTTCTGGTGCGTGTCTGAAAAAAGTAACAAATGTTTTGCTAACCGATTGCCCATGAAGCAAGTCAGCAACCGCAGCTTTGCTTGTCTCAGCAATAACTTGCTCACCAACACTGTGGCACATCGGGCATATTCGAGTTACTTTCTTCGCGTCCAAGAACTTGAAGAAAGTATCAGCATTTATTGTTTCCAACTTCTTAATAAGTTTGTTTTTGTCTTTCATTTAATCACTATTATAAATGTTTTCGTTTAATGGGTTTCTTAACTTATAAACAAAGGGGAACTCACTCCCTTGCCGCCGCAATACATCTTGAAATCCATAGGGTATAAGTTTTTCCGCATAACCGTTTGACAAGACTCCCACAGGAGATCATCCTCATGTTGAAACCTCCACCTGGAGACCTTAAAGTACGACGAAATCCAGATAAGGACTTGGGAAGAATAAACTATGCCAGCTAAAAGACCTAAACCTATTGTTATAAAAATGCCCGATTGCCCTGTTGTTTTCTGCCTGCCATACCACCCAACGCTAACGCTTTCAGCATATGCGGAGTTTACAGATCAAACGGTCAGAACCTCCAACAACAAGCCAATGAGCAAAGATTGATACTGACAAAAAAGAAGAAAAAAGAAGAAAGGCAGAGAACGTGAAGTAAATATGGTTTTATTATTCCTCTTGGATTTCACAGGAAACTTTATGGATACCAGAACAGCAGAACCTACCACTGTAGGTGAAATGTTGGCTGAAGAGTTTTTGAAACCCTTGAAAATAACTCAACAACAGTTGGCGAATGCGATGGGTGTTTCTCGCAAGGTTATCGGCCAAATTGTGAATAATTCCCGGCGCCTATCCGTTGCAGAAGCCACGCAATTAGCCGGTTTATTTGAAACGGATGAGGATTTTTGGATTAACCTTCAAGCAGCGCATGATCGCTGGGAAAGTCGCCAGATTTCCGCCCGTAAGCAATATGCACCTATTACAGTTATTCTTTCAGCCAGCACTTAGCGAGAATAGGGGTTGGGTATTTTGCCAGGAAATGACTCACAATAGCGCCAGTAAAAATACCAACTCCCCGACTTCCACTGATGCACCAAGGGTATCACCGGTCTGACCGCCTAAACGGCGGTGCAGATACATTGCCAGCAACCCGATAACCAACAGCGTAATCGCCAATGCCAACACACCAGACCAGCGCATCAGTAGAGCAATCAATATTGCCCCACCTAACAATGTCAACAGTGCCTGATAACCGTTAACCCGACCGATATAGAGATTCCCCAAGCCACTCCCTTCACGAGCACAACGCTGGCGGTACATTAATAAGATAATCGCACTCCTGCCGGCAACAGATGCCGCAGTCAAAGCCATTAGCATAGAAGCGCCACGCAGAGATAATTCGCTCACCACCAGCACTTTCGCCAAAATAAGCAAGATCAACGCCAACCCACCATTTGTTCCCAAACGGCTATCACGCATAATCTCTAGCATTCTTTCCCGCTTACGGGCAGAAAATACACCATCACAGGTATCCGCTAAACCATCAAGATGAAGAGCCCCAGTTAACAGCGCCAGCGCTAATACGTAACCCAGTGCCGCCAAGGGCGCGCCACTCCAGGGAGCCAGCAAAGTAAAAACCGCCGACGCCAGCACACCGACGATTAATCCAACCAGTGGGAAACTCGCTATACCTCGCACGTACTGATCGATTTCCACTCCCTGTGTCCAGCGCGATGGTACCGGAATGCGGGTCATAAATTGTAAGGTGGCAAGAAACAAACGCAGGCTCATTTAATTTTTACCTCAATTCCCGATACCATCAAAAATACTTCACTGGCAGCCGCCGCCAGCCGCTGGTTGACCCTGCCGGCAATGTCGCGGAAATGGCGAGCCAGACGGTTCTCCGGCACAATACCCATTCCCAATTCGTTAGTAACCAGATATATCGGGGAAGTCATGCGGGCACAAGCCGCTAACAGATCGCTAATTTGTTGCTGAATCCCCACCTCTAATACAGCAAAGTCCATTTGTTCAGGTGGCGTCTCTCCCGCTTGCTCAAATAATAGGTTGGTAATTAAGGTGGTGATACATTCCAAGATAATCGCTTCTCCCGGTCGGGTTTGCGTCGTGATAACTGCACCGAGATCGCGATAACCTTCCCATGTACGCCAATGAGCCGGCCGATTTTCGCGGTGCAGTTGTATACGTTCGGCCATTTCACTGTCTGTCACGACAGCAGTCGCAATATATAACACCTGTTCACTCGCTTGTGCCACCAGTCTCTCTGCCAGCACACTTTTACCACTTCGAACCCCGCCAGTGATTAAGATCACGGAACCGAACCTTGTCGATGAGTTTTCATACATTGATAAATCCGTTCTATATCCAGATGTTCGCGCATGGCTTTCGCCAGGAGATCAAACTGAGTCTGTTTGTAGTGGGTATAATCCAGTATTTCCCCTTGATAAGCCGCCAATCCTTTGCGCTGACGCAAAGCGTTAAGCAGAGCTCGGGTAAAATTAGCGCTATCAAATAAGCCATGAATATAACTGCCCATCACACTGCCTTCTCGATTAACCGCGCCATCACACCAACCACCCGATTGGCCGTTACGCTCGGTAATATCGATAAACGGAGTTGCATCCGCTCCCAGTAATGAGCTGCCCATATGAATTTCATAACCACGAATAGGCTGCTCAACGCACTCTGACAGCAAACCGGGTAATGCTAACAAGCAGTTACCGTTTACCCTAGTCGTTACTTTTTCATGAGCAAAGCGGGTTTCCATATCCAACAATCCGAGACCATCCATCTGTTCAATACCCGACTCCACCCCATCAATGATCCGTTTCCCCAGCATTTGATAACCACCGCAGATACCGATAACAGGAACACCAGCCTGATGTGCCGTTAACAAGGCATCCGCTAACCCGTTCTGTCTCAGCCATTGCAAATCTCCCAATGTGTTTTTGCTACCGGGCAAGATGATCAAATCCGACGGCTGCAACGCGGATGGTTGAGTCACATAACGCAAGCGAACATCCGGTTGCACCGCCAGCGCATTAAAGTCAGTAAAATTAGCAATATGAGGCAAACGAATCACGGCAATATCCAGCGCCTTTTCTGTCGCGCCATCATATTTGCCCGTTTGTAGCGCTACGCCGTCTTCATCTTCCAGATCAATATCCAACCAAGGCATGACGCCCAATACCGGCACGCCAGTTAAAGCTTCAATCTGTTCAATACCCGGCTGGAGCAGGCTGATATCACCTCGGAATTTATTGATGATCACCCCTTTTACCCGCGCTTTCTCCGCCGGGCGTAGCAGTGCTAATGTGCCATAAATGGCCGCAAATACGCCGCCGCGATCAATATCCGCGACCAACAGCACAGGGGCATCAACCATCTCCGCCATCCCCATATTGACAATATCTCGATCTCGCAGATTGATCTCCGCCGGACTGCCAGCCCCTTCCAGCACAATGACGTCATATTCACTCGCCAGACTGTGAAAAACTTCGCAAATTTGCTGCTGTAAACTGGGCTTATACTGGTGATACTCCACCGCATTCATGCTACAAGCCACTTTTCCCATTAACACCACTTGCGCTTTACGCTCGCTGGTGGGTTTAAGCAATACTGGATTCATCCGTACATCCGGTTCAATACCCGCTGCTTCTGCTTGAAAAATCTGCGCCCTTCCCATCTCTTCACCGTTAATAGTGATACCAGAATTCAGCGCCATATTCTGTGATTTAAACGGTGCGCAGCGATAACCATCTTGAACAAAGATACGGCACAATCCCGCAACCAGTACACTTTTTCCAACATCAGATGCCGTACCCTGCAACATTAAAGACAAGCCCATCATGCTATCTCCTTCAATTATTGGTGTAGCAGAGCAAAAAGCTGCTCCTCAGTTTTATAGAGCAGCGATCTTAGTTCGCAATCACGCCTTACCTGATGGAAAGGGTTGACCCGGCGATCAATGTATCCAATTTGTCAATATTCGCCACCATTGCCAACCCAATGAATATTTTTGCTACCATACCAGCACTTATTTCTCAGTATGCCATTGTTTATTCACTAAAATGGTGGAGAAATAAGGTAATTTTTGATCAGCGTCCACCTGATCCAAACGGCACCAGCACTGCTCACTTGGCAATGTCGCATCCGCCATCAATAAAGCATGTTCAAACAGATTCAGGCGTGCCAACAATGTACTCACGGCGGCAAAACGGCTATAGACTTTCATCAGCACCACGCAATCATGCGTTTGCAATGCCTGTTCCAGCTCAGCTTCTGGTGCAGTACAAGACATTATCGCCATTGATTGCTGTTCCATCGCCAGAGGTAATACGCTACGCGCGGCAATCGCGGCAAAAGAGGTGATACCCGGGACAATTTCCAGCCACTCTTGCCGACCAATTCGCGCCAGCAAAAAGACCCAAGTACTGAATAACATGGCATCACCAAGGGTGATAAAACCCACTTGCCGCCCTTTGGCTACTTCATCTTGCAGTTGTTGCGCCACTTCATCCCATACCACCTGTTTCTCGTCGCCATTACTGTTCATCGGAAAATGGCAGGTACGAATTTCCGTGTGGGGTAACAGGTATTCACGCACAATGGAAAGCGCCAGACTATCCCCCCCTTTACGCCCAGCAGGTGCATAAAGCACATCAAGGCGAGCAAGTATTCGCGCTGCACGTACGGTAACTAAATCACTGGCTCCCGGACCGACACCTATCGCATAAAGTTTTCCATTCATCACACCACCTCCTGTTGTTCTGCCTGTAATGCGTCCGCCAGATGTTGAACGAACATTTCGCGGATCAGCGGATTTTCACCTAGCCCCTGTAACCAAGATTGGGTTTTTATCCCAACAGCTTCCAGTTGAGAACGCCACGAATCCGGCTCGTCCGATGCCATATCGTTAATCGCATGATCACCGGCCACCAGCATTAGCGGCATTAAATGCACTTTACGTATCGCCTGCCGCCGCAAGCGGATGATGATATGGTCGATTTCCGGGTAGCTCTCCACCGCGCCAACCAATGCCGGGAAATTATGTGAATTCATCAGGTGATCAAGACACGCGTAGGCAGAAAAGGCATGATGACTGGCACCGTGTCCCATAAACACCACCCGCTCATCCTCGGCTAACGGCGGCATCTGACTTTTCAGGGCAATAAGCAGTTGTTGATAATCGGCAAAACTGTTAAGCAGCGGCGTACCCACCACTAAACGTTGGAAATGATCACTAAAGGTACGCACTTCGCTGACAATCTTTTCATATTCGTCACCGTTGATGACATGCAGGGATTGAATAGCCACATCCTGATACCCCTCATTGACCAAACGCTCCAACGCCTGACGTGGGTTATCCACCTGTAAACCATCACGTTTTTTTAATTTACGGATGATCATCTCTGAGGTGAATGCACGATACAGATCGCGATCACGGTAAGCTGCGGCCAATTGTTGTTCACAGACATCAATATTCTTTTGTCGGGTTTGATGATAGCTGGTACCAAAGCTGATGATTAATAGTGCTTTTTTCATTTTATTGCCCTCATTATTCCTGCCAACTGGCTAGGTGTTGGACAAACTCATCCAGCGAACTAATCTGCTCTCCTTCATCTCCCTGTAAAGTCTGTGTAGGACGGCACACCACAATACAGGGAATATTAAGCGCCAGACAGGGCGCCACTTTCTGTTGATATCCCCCCTCGGCCCCGGACTCTTTTGTAATCACCACGTCAGGGTGACAAAACTCATACACTGCATGATTGAATTCAGCCGTAAATGGCCCACGCAACGCGATAATATGATCGACCCCCAATCCTAACGCTTCACACTGAATCAATACCTCGGCGGTCGGCAATACCCGTACCAACAATGTTTTTCCCGGTAGTAAACGCTGATATAGCTCCAGTTGTTTACTGCCGGTGGTGAGCAAGATCCGTTGTCCTAGTGTCCGGGCAACGTCGCAAGCCGCCTCGATACTATTTACTTTGTGCAACAGTGGATGGCTCAGTAAGTCAATCTCACTGGGACGCTGATAACGAGTAAGCCGCAGTGACAAACGACGACATGCTGTGAGCACATTTTGGCTTAGTGCATCTGCATAAGGATGAGAAGCATCAATCACCCAACGTACTTTATGCTGATCAAAGTAATCCACCATCGCCTCAGCATCCATTCGCCCCACCACCACTTCTCCCTGAATATCACCGGCCAGTTGTCTCCCTGCATCAGTCGCAACAGAGAGACGATAACCTGCTCCTGCTGCATCTAGTGCCTGACAGAGCAACCGGGCATCGCTGGTACCACCGAAAACATGGATAGCCGGATGACTCATAATTCATACCCCCGTGGCGTGATCATCAATCCATCACGGCAATAAGTTGTTTGATTGCCAACAATCACCAGACTGGTCATATCCACCGGGGAGAAATCCATCTCGCCAAACGTAGTAATCCATTTATCCTGTTTTTTACGTCCCGCGGCTTTTACTACGCCAACCGGCGTCTGTGCCGCTTTCCACGGCCGCATAAGGTCAAATGCTTTGGCAAGATGCCCTTCCCGGCCACGGCTACGTGGGTTATAAAAACAGATAACAAAATCGGCTTGTGCGGCGGCAATAATACGTTTCTCAATCATCGGCCACGGCGTTAGCAGATCACTTAAACTGATATGACAAAAATCGTGCATCAACGGCGCGCCTAATAACGACGCCGCAGCAATACTGGCGGTGATCCCGGCGACCAATTTAACTTCAAGATCACACTGTTGCTGGCAAACCAATTCCAGTACTAAGCCGGCCATGCCATAAATTCCCGCATCACCGCTGCTGATCAACGCGACTTTACGGCCGGACAATGCCAGATCGATCGCTTTCTGGCAGCGTTCAATCTCTTTGCACATACCGGTCTTAATCACTTCTTTATCCATCGTTAGATGTTTAACTAAATGGGTGTAGGTTTTATAGCCGACAATAATTTCCGCTTCTTGGATCGCTGCAATCGCGTCCTGCGTCATCATGGATTCATTGCCTGGTCCAATACCGATTACTGTTAACATGATTGTGATACCCCCAAAGTGATAGTGACGCCCTGCTGACGCAAGGTCCGACCAACCAATTTTCCTTCACTCATCAACCAAGCGACAGGCTGCGAAACACTGCCAACCCCCACCGTCTGGCGGACAAAATCGGATGCAGGAAAACGTTGCTCATGAAGACTTAATTCATTAACACTGAACAACTGAAACGGTACACGCCAACGTTGTGCTAGCTGATTTAGCGCCGGTTCATCCTTTTTAATCACAACACTGCCGATGGCACGTAACGCCATCAGATCGAAATGGTTTTCCGCCATCTGCTGCTGCAATAGCTCAATCACTGTTTGCAATGGCGTATCCCGGCGACAACCGATCCCGGCCACCACACGCTTCGGCACCAGTTTGTAAACCGGTAGAGGCAATTCCGGCAATGCATCTCGCAATGTGATACACACCAGCGCATCCAGTTCTGGCAATTCTTCCAGACACGCTACCGAGACAAAACCCCGGATATCACACTGCTCACGTTCACTAAGCAGTGGTTCATCCCACCACAACCCCACTTTTTGACCACTGACCAGCATTTGATTTATCACCTTCACCACGTGGCGAAAATCCTGCATATCGGCATCTAATTGCGTGGCAAGGGTGTCCAGCGCCGCCATGCCATTAACATCGGTGGCGGTTGTGATCACCGGATCAGCCCCCAATAACGCCGCCAAATGGTGAGTCAATGCATTAGCGCCACCCACATGACCGGATAACAGGCTAATAACATGCTGACCCCCTTCATCAATCACCACCACAGCGGGATCATGCATCTTGTCATTTATAAGTGGCGCAAGCAGGCGTACCGTGATGCCCAGCGCCGCCACCACCACCAACGCCGAATAGTGTTTAAATGCCTCACGCAACGTGTCGCCAAAGCTGCCATTAAAAGGCGTAAACCCCGGCTCCAGTAACTTTTCGCTGGTAAAACAGGTCAGAGGAAGATGAGTTTTCAATCGATGTACCAGTCTGACCCCTCCCGGCGTCAGACAGAACACCGCAATCGATTCATGCCCGGCGATATTCATGGCTAAACCCCGCATCATAAAGCTTGGAATAGTGGTACTCCTCTCCCAAAAAAGCACCAACCAGAATCAAAGCGGTTTTACGAATACCCGCTGCCTGTACTTTTTCAGCGATATCCGCCAAAGTACCGCGCACGGTTAAGCTTTCATCCCAAGTCGCTTTGTAGATCACCGCGACCGGCGTCGTTGCCGGATAGCCACCAGCTTGAAGACGCGCAGCCACATGTCTCATTTTCTGTACAGAAAGATAAATCGCCATTGACGTTTGATGAGCAGCGAAGGATTCCAGTTGTTCGAGTGGCGGCACCGGTGTACGCCCTTCAATCCGGGTAATGATCAAGCTTTGCGCCACTTCCGGTACGGTGTACTCCACCCCTAATTGCGCTGCCGCCCCAAGGAAAGCACTGACACCCGGTATCGAGACAAAACTGATACCCGCTTCGGTCAAAACTTCGCCTTGTTCGCGTATGGAACCGTACAACGAGAGATCGCCGGTTTGCAGCCGCACCACCAATTTACCCGCACGTACACCATCAACCATCAGTGCAACAATCTGTTCCAACGTCAGGCCGGCGCTGTCATGACACTCAGCCTCCGGCGGGCAATAATCCAGCAGTTCGGTATTAATCAGTGAACCGGCATAAATCACCACCTGCGCCTGTTGCAGCAAACGGTAACCTTTCAGGGTGATTAGCTCTTTGTCACCCGGTCCGGCCCCGACAAACCACACTTTTCGAGGATCAAAATATTCAGACATCGATCTTCTCCTTGTAACAGGAAATCAGATAAGTCGGATTATTCGGTTTAAAATAGTGACCCGTACCCAAGGTCGCCAGAGTAGATGCTTGTAGCTGTATGCACTCCAATTGACTGATCTGGCAGGTCCGCAAATGTTCCAGTGCATCATTCAGGTTATTCAGCAAAATGAAAGTCAGTACCAAACGGCCACCGGGGTACATGTGATCCAGTGCCCAATCGATCAAGGCAGTCAATTGCCCACCACTGCCACCAATAAATACGGCATCCGCCATCACATCCAACGCTAACGGAGCTTCTCCTGCAATAATCTCCACATTATGACAACCGAGTCGTTGACGATTCTCCTCAATCAAGGCCAGTGCCGCCGGGTTGCGTTCAATGGCAGTAACGGTCAGCGCCGGGAAACATAACGCCGCCTCCAATGCCACACTGCCCGTACCCGCTCCCACATCAATCAATTGGCTAGCACCATTGAGTTCCAGCCGCTCCAGCGCCAATGCACGTACAGGTTCTTTAGTCATCGGCACTTTCTGTCCGCGTAAAAATTCATCATCTCTCATTTAGGATCACCACCACATTCATGTCATAGTCAATCGCCACCGCTTCCGGCCGCAGACGGTGAATACGCTCATTAGGCAAAGAGAGGTTTTCACCAATAATCAATGTACGGCTCAGGCCACGCTCAATAATGGCCTGCGCAATTGCCCGCGGGCCGACGCGCCCATCCGTTACCATGCCTACTTTGTCGTGTTGCAGAAGCCAGTCAAAATCCGGGGTACGCCCGTGACTGCTAGTCAGATAGATATCGTTCATATCCAGCGCAGCTTTGGCACACAGATACTGAATTGAACTGATACCCGGAATGATACGCAGATCATCTGCGGTAAAATATTCAGACAATAATTTGCCAATGCCATATAACAGCGGGTCACCAGACGCTAATACCACAATCCGACGTGTACTGTTGTTCTGTAGCCAAGCAAGCAAACCAGCAAGATCCGCATCCAGTACGCGGGTTTCATGGGTGACGCCGCTAAATATTTCCAGATGGCGTCTACCACCAACCAATACCTCCGCCTCAGTGATAGAGTGCTGTGCCTGCGGTATCAGATACGCAGTATCGCCGGGACCAATTCCCACTACGGTGATCATCGCATTGCCTCCAAAATGTCATTTAATGGGCGACTGGTGCCAAGTATTTGATTATCAAAGGAGAACATGATGGCATCACAGCGCGGCGGGTTAACCGCAAAACGCAACATTTCACTCATTCGTTCACAAATGCGTTCAGCAATACGGTCATAAACCGCTTGCAAGCCGTGTTCTGCAATCAGTTCCATTGCAGCTTCCGTGGTATCGCAGTGACTCACCTCCAACAGCAGTGCCTGCGACGCCCCCATCAGTGCCAGATAAGCAATCAACGTTTCCATGCGGCCATCAGCAATATGACTGTGGGTATGGAAAATGCCGGCGGCCACTTTCACCAGTTTTCCGGGATGTCCCACCAACATGATATGGCGGAACCCAAGCCGCACCGCTTCCTGCAACATGTAACCCACGAAGTTACTCATGGTGACCACTAGCTGACCATCAAGCCCTAATTGTTCACGCACAAAACGCTCACCGTGATTGCCCGGCACCAGAATGACCTTTTCTGCACCCGCCGAACGTTTCATTTCCAGCTCTATCGCCAACGAACGTTTCCAACTCTCCTCCGACATTGGCGTGACGATGCCAGTAGTACCAATGATGGAAATGCCGCCCAGTATCCCCAATCGCCCGTTGTAAGTTTTCTTTGCCCGCTCTTCACCTTCCGGCGCGAAAATTTCCACCTCCGCGCCCCGTAAAGGACCGATAGCTTCCCGTACTGCGGCCTCAATGGTCTGACGCGGTGTACGATTAATCGCAGAGCTGCCTACCGGTAATCCCACACCTTTACGGGTAACCGTGCCGACACCTTCCCCGCCCCGCAGATGGATCTCACCGTGATCGCACAAGGTGACACGAGCAAAAATCAACATGCCATGAGTGGCATCTACATCATCGCCACCGTCTTTACGGATAGCGGCGGTCGCCTGCTGCCCTTCGATCAACGGCTGTTCAACGTTAAGGCGTAATGTCACACCCGAAGGGGTAACAATAGAAACGTGATCGATAACTTGCTGACGCAGCACCATTAATGCGGCAACCTTAGCGGCAGCGGTAGCACAGGAACCCGTGGTATAACCCTTGCGATACTGCTTACCGTTATGCCAGATGCTGTCTAGTTGCATGGTGTCACTCATTGTGCCTCCTGCAATCGGTACAGAATGGCATTGATAATCGCTGCCGCGATATTACTTCCCCCTTTACGACCTGCGGCGGCGATACAAGGCAGTTCACTTTGCATCAAAGCGGCTTTCGATTCCGCCGCACCGACAAAACCGACAGGCACCCCAACCACCGCCAATGGTGAAGCCTTCCTTTCCAGCAGACGGAACAGGGCGGTTGGCGCGTTACCGAACACGAAGATTTTGTCCCCTTCTTCCGCCAGTGCGACGTCTACCGCGGCCATAGAGCGCGTGATACCCTGCGCTTTCGCCATCGCAACCACTCGCGGATCACTGATATAGCAGCGGCATTCACACCCCATCTGATGTAACAGTGCTTTGTTGATACCGGACTGAGCCATCGTCGTATCGGTATACAAGGTGCATCCCCGACGTAATGCCTCTGTCATGCGGGACAGCACACCCGGCGAGAACCATAAAATATCCAACCAGTCAAAATCTGCGGTGGTGTGGATCACCCGTTTAATCACCGCTTCTTGCATCTCATCAACAAAACGATAATCGGGGCGCTCACTGGCAATAATATCGCCAATGATTGCGAAGCTATTCTGTTCAATTTGCTGAGGTTTCTGGAGGTAATTCATATTGTTGCCCTTTTTTAAGCCATGCCGACCAACAGTAAGCGCAACAGCGCAAACAACAGTAAGGCCAGTTGCGAAGCTATCATCATCAAATAGATGCTGAGCGGGATATCCGTCAGCGCAATTTTACGGCGTTCATCACCCATCCAGGGTTTTTCTACTCGTTCACCAAAATAACAACTCGGACCACCAAGGCGGATACCCAACGCTCCCGCAACCGTCGCTTCCGACCAGCCACAGTTAGGACTGGTATGCTGATAACGATCACGCCAGCCAATACGCAGTGCCTGACGAAAATCAAGCCGAATGAACCAAGCCGCAGCACTTAACAACAGCCAACTCAGCCGCGCCGGTAACCAATTCGCCAGATCATCCATGCGAGCAGAAACATACCCAATGGCGCGATATTCCTGAGTTTTGTACCCCACCATTGAATCAAGGGTGTTAATCGCTTTATAAGCCATTGCCAACGGCGCACCACCAATCATCAGGAAAAACAGTGGCGCGATAACCCCATCAACGCTGTTTTCCGCCACCGTCTCCACGACTGCGCGCGTGATTTGCGGTGCATCCAGTTGAGAAGTATCGCGCCCGACAATCCATGACAATTGCTGGCGACTCTCATCCAATAAGCCCTGTTGTAATACGCCATGTACCTCTAGCGCGGTATCACTCAGACAACGGCCAGCCAACAGGGTATAAATCATCCACACTTCGACCAGCCAGCCGACCCAAGGATGAATGGCGTTCATCAGCCACAAGCATCCCCAACTCACCAACCAAGTCAGCCCAACAACCACTATCCATAGCCCTGCTCCACCGACTTTCAATGCTCGTTCACTGTGACAACAGCGCCGAACCGCCCGCTGTACCAAAGAGATCAGCTTACCAATCCAACGCACCGGATGAGGCCAATGCGGCGGATCACCTAACCAGCTATCGAGCAAGAAAGCAGCAAACCAGGCAGCAAGTGTCACAATAACCTCCTCGCAGACCTCAACCAGCGATCAAGCAGACTAGGACGCTGAGCAAAATGGATATGAAGATAACTAGCCAGTGTCTGCTGTACCTGATAGCCTCCGGCCCATTGCTGTATTGCCATCCCGTCACGCCATTTAGTACAGTCAAAGACTGAAGGCACTGAGCTGATAAAATCAGAATAATGAAACTCGTGGCCCCGTAAAATCTCACCTTCTGCGGCCAGCAAAGTGTCAAAACGGGCCTGTGCCTGACAGTAACCAAAGCGCATCAACCGCGTACCCATATGGCTTTCCCCCGGCAGAATACCGGCCATCTGGTGACTCGCCCCTTCTCCATCGGTCAACGATTTCCCAAGGTACATCAGGCCACCGCATTCAGCATAAATGGGAACTTGACGACAATGCGCATCCTGTAAAGCTTCCCGCATGGCACTATTGGCGGCCAACTTAGCGGCATATATTTCCGGGTAGCCCCCACCGAGATAAATCATCTGACAATCGGGTAAACGGCGATCATGCAGTGGACTAAAACGGTGAATACGGACCCCCACCCGTTCCAACATCTCCAGATTATCTGGGTAATAAAAATTAAAGGCTTCATCATCTGCTAACGCTAGCGTCAAGCCATCAGCCAATGCGGGATCAGGCAATGATGGTGCCTCACCCTCGGGTAAAGTAGGACAGTCACAAAGCGCTAACAGACGATCAAGATTGATATGCGCCTCCACCTGCTGAGCCAGCCGCTGCCAGCGAGCATCATTGTCAGCCTGCTCTTGAGCAGGAATAAGGCCAAGATGACGAGACGGTAATGACACATCCTTCATCACGGGCAAACGCCCCAGCACCGGCACACCACAATAATGTTCAATCGCATGACGAATAAGTTCGAAATGATTTTCAGAATTGACGCGGTTAACAATGACGCCCGCAATCGTTAGAGAGGGATCAAAACGACAAAAACCCAGAACAGTGGCGGCAACAGAGGTCGATACTGCCTTGCCGTCCACCAACAAAATCACCGGGCATCCCAACTGCTTAGCCATTGCAGCGCTACTGCAATAGTTTGGGTTGGTACCATAACCATCATACAACCCCATCACACCTTCAATGACCGCGACATCAGCATGACGCATGTGCTGATTATAAAGACCATTAAGCGTCGCGGTTGGCAGCATAAATGCATCAAGATTACGAGATGCTACGCCACACACCGAGCTGTGCCAGCCGCTATCCAGATAATCCGGCCCCACTTTAAACGGCTGGACAGTCAACCCTCTCAACATCAATGCTCGCAAAATGCCAAGGGTAACCGTAGTCTTACCACAACCACTACCCGTACCCGCGATAACAAATGCCTTCCTACCTGACCATTGCATAGAAAATTCCCGATATGTCGATCGGAAAAGGAGCGCCAATAAGACGTGCCAACACCGCGCACACCACTTGGATGACAACTCGCTTCCCACCGAAGGAGTTAATGTCTCGTGCCTGTCAGGTCGGTCTTCTGGCTTAGCGTCACCCTTCCCCGCAACCTTCCCAGTCTTTCCGACCAGTGGCATCAGCGGAGTTGTCAGCATCACAGCAGCGGGGGCTGCGGAGGACTTTCACCTCCTTCCCAACCACACCATTAAGGTGCGGTATTAACCTAACGGCGGTTTATACCCGTCATCTTTCAAGTTGCCTCTTTGTTGGCTGCACTCTCTCACCCCGGTCACATAGTTTTCTATGCTCCCGGGGATTCGCTCCCTTGCCGCCGCGACGCATCTTGAAATCCATAGGGTTTATTTATTTTTAACGTGGTCTACTTTTCAAGTTATTAATTATTAGATAACTAATGATATTCATTTTTACCATAATAACCTTATTAAATTCATTGAATTTAAATGCAGATTAAATATATATTTCTCACACCAATAAAGCGGCTAATTTTATTATTTTCGGCGATAAACTTATGCGCTTTATAACAAAAATCACCATCAATCTGGTGATAAAGATGGTAACAACATAGCAACAGATTAATCATTGATCATAATCAACTATCTATTCATATCACATAAGCTTATGATGTTTTTTATCATAAAATCGTTCCTTACATCATCTGTATAACCACAAATCACAATGAGGACTACCTATGTTATTATATACCTCCATACCTCGTATTCTTGGCGCCTGTTTTTATTACTCACCGAAATCAGAACAAGTCCGCCCACTAATTCCATTGCTTATCGATATTGATAAATTATTTCCCTGATCAAATAACTGCAAAATAGAAAATCTGACAAAAAAGCTCGCGACCTTCTCAGCCGAATCTCTACAATATGACGACTCTATCTTGTTCGAAGGACAAGGCGTTATGCCAACCCACCTTGGGGATCGGTTTATCTGGACAGAGAAAACGCGTTATCAGGTGTAAGCACGCTGGCTTACCGGGAATTTCTGGCAAAACAGAATATTGTCATATCCAGTGAACAACGGGAACCCGAAGATCAATTCGGTCTGATACTGCTGGCTTTGGTTTACATTTTGGAACAAGGACATAAACCCGCTGCACGTACATTGTTAGAACAGCACTTACTGCCTTGGGCTTACCATTATCTGGAATTGATGCAGACAACCAAACTAGAAAATGATTTTTATCCCATTTTAGCCACTATTGCTATTGACTATTTAAAAACACTGCAAACTGAATTAAAACTCATTCCGGCAAGACTAAAATTATTTTGCTAACACTTTTATTATTCCACAACAAATGCTCCGGGTGATAAATTTAGTAACAACTAATAAATATACATTCTCCCTGAGTTCAACTCTCATTTAATCAACTCATCCTTTATAACAACGAATTTATACCAGAAAAATCTTTATAACCCGTCCTCGTTCCATTGAACGTTATAGCTCTATTGCCGTATATAAAACTATTTAGCTGATTTTTATGTTATTTATTATTGGCTATGGATAACAGGCAGCCAATAGAATGATCTTATGCGCTAAAAAAACTGTCTATTAATTCATAAATTAGTAAACATTAAATACTCATATAGAGGATTTATTAAATTTCTAAAAAAAACTTAGCCATAAACTTTATTTCATTGAATGTCTGTTTCCATTACATGGAAAGATTAACAATGTAAACAACACGAGGTAAAAATATGAAGAAAATTTTTTTAGCTACACTTATTACAGGGATTGTATCAGCAAGTTTTTTTGCACAAGCACTTCCCGAAAATAACAGCGAGCATATTGCTGATCTGCAAGACAATACCAGCAACGAAGCTCCACTATTAAAATCTACCGATCCGGGCGCTGAGCGATTTAAGCATGTCGGAAAACTGAGCGGTCGCGGCCAATGTACCGCAACACTTATTGCCGGTTCAGAAACCCCTGATGCCAATCAACAAGCACTTATTCTTTCCGCGGGCCATTGTTTTGATTCTTCATTAGATACCAATGAAGTCATCATTGATCAACCTGTAGGCCCAGGTTGGACATACACGCCAAACTACTTCATTGACTTAATTAATGAACACCAACCTGTTGATGTTGATAGAGTTTTATACGCAACAATGAAAGGCGGCGACCTTGCGGTTTTCAGACTTAAAGCAACGTATGGTGAGTTGGCAAAGCGCGGAATACTGCCGGTAACCTTACAAAAAGATCATGAACCATCGGCATTAGAATTAACCAGCCAGCAGATTGAACTTGCTCATATTCCGGTCAATGGCATAGAGAGTGATAAACGTTACCTGCGCTATTCGGCTTGCAACATTACTGGAAAAGCTTCGCTTGTATATGAAGGCATATGGGCTTGGTCTCCGGCCGCTGCGGTTAATTGCGCCGGTGTTGCAGGAGGAACTTCGGGTTCACCGGTTATGTTAAAAGATCAATCCAAGATAATTGGTGTATTAAATACCACCGTCGATCGAAGTTACTGGGGTTGCGGTCTTAACCGGCCTTGTGAATTTATTATCGATCACAGTTTCTCACGTACAGGTGCCAGCTATTATATGCCTATTGATAAAATTGCACGTGCATTTACTTCTGATGGAAAACTGGATTTAAGTAAATTTGATGATGGCAAAGGGATCACTATTAACGCCAGCGGCCCATTAATTACAAAGGGTACCGTTAACAACAAACCTGTCACCTGGAATTTACGCCTTGAAGAGAAAGGTTTTGATAATATTCGCTATAAAAGAGGACTTGCGAGTAATGTTGATTGTACCGATCCTAAAGGATACAGCAAACCTGTTCCAGTCACGACACAACCGCTGGAAAAACTTACCGTTCCTTCCAAAGAAGGGATATATACCATGTGTGTCATTGGGCAACATTCTGCAAATAAACGCTGGCAGAGTACATCTAACGCATCAATAAAATTACGTGAAATTGATAACACCCTTCCGGGAATAAGACCGGATTCAACATTACTTTTTGAAACAGATGATAGCTGGGTTATCGACCTCAGATTTAGACCTTGGGAAGTTGTTGATATACGTTATAAAGCAGGCCCAAGAAAATCGACAAAATGCGATGATTATAAAAATTACTCTACTTATAGAAGAGTACCGATTACGATTAAAAAGAAAGACTCTCCAATACGCTTTTGTATGTATGGCTTAGATCAAGCAGGCAACATAAGTGCAATATTTTTTGAGGACTTTGGAGAACAAAAATAAATTTTTAAAATGGGCCTGCATTTGCGCTGAAAAATCCCCACAAACTCAGCGCTAATAAATCAAAGCCCTATTTCGATAGATTTTGGCAAAATGGTTTAATACATTGTCGAGAGCTATCACTAGTAAAATTAGCGGAGAATATCGTAAGATATTCTCCGTAATATCAAATAAGAAATAACTCGTCTCGATTTAAGGCTATTTGCCTGATATCTTTTGCGGCAGTGCAACCACCCTTATTATTGCGTAAATTGTTTTTTCAAAAAATTCGGTTTTTGGTAATGAGCCTTTTTCTAGCCACTTGTAAATCGCTTTTTTCGTAACACCACACGCAGGGGCGACACGAGAAACACCTATGTCTTTTTATGCTATGTTGATGTCCATTGTTTTTTAGCCCCTTGTTTGTACTCTTGGTATACATTATTATTGAACTGAAAGTTTTTGCACGTGGCTTATTATTGAACCTATGGTACAAACAGAAAAAGTGCGAAAAGAGTTCGCCGATAGGCTTGCACTGGCCTGTAAAAAATTCGGCTTAGATGAACATGGGAGAGGTGTTGTCCTTGCAAAAGCTTTAGGAGTTACACCAAAAGCAGCAAGCAAATGGCTTAACGCCGAATCACTTCCCAAACCAGCCGCAATGAAAGGTATCGCTGATTATTTGCAAGTTGATTTGGTATGGCTTCAATTAGGAGTAGTAAAGAATACAGATGAACAAGGAAAAGTAGAGTATGCCGGAAAGCTAAAAGATGGACTTGTTAGAGTAATAGGAGAAGCTATTCTTGGCATTGACGGTGCCGTAGACATGGTTGAATTCTATTCCGGATGGTTGCGTATTTATAGTTCCGATCGGGATGCATATGGATTAAAAGTAAAAGGCGACAGCATATGGCCACGCATACAGTCCGGCGAATTTGTTGTTATTGAACCGAATACCCTAGTGTATCCTGGTGATGAAGTTTTTGTTAGAACACGTAACGGACATAACATGATAAAAATCATGAACATCACACGAAATGGCGATTATCGGTTTTCAAGTATAAATAGCGATCATCGACCAATAACAATTCCTAAGAATGATGTAGTAATGGTCCATTATGTATCGGCTATTATAAAAAACACGCGTTACATTGATGATGACGAGATTAGCCAAGGTGAACAACCCGTTTAAATTTATTTATTATCAATATGTTATATTTAATCGCAGGAGAAATAATGTCTTCAATGTATGAAAATTTTGAATTCATTACCGCTGAAATATTGGGTGAGTATTTTGATTCAAAAGGAGTTATCCCTCATTGTAGTCTTTGTGATAACGTACATTTTACCGTTCCCCAAGTTGGGATGACAGGTTCTGTATCTTGTAGTATGAATATAGGACCATATGTTAATGTATTTAAAGCAGAAAGCACATACCACAAAAATACGGACAATTATTACATTTCAATTATTTGTAAAAAATGTGGGAATGTAATGATGATAGATACATCACAAGTTCTTGAGTGGGTAAAACAGAAATACCCTGCTATCATGGGGAAAGATAGCAATGAATAAACGAGATAACGTGGTTCCAATAAGAAGTGATTTGCCATTTAAAACAGGCGGCAATAGTGGTGACGGAGGCAGCAACGATATGCTTGAAATCAGAGTAAAAAAACTTGAAGATGATCTGAACCTCATCAAGACTGATCTCGCAATTATGAAAGCTAATTATGCAACAAAGGAAGATATTGCATCTGTGAGAATTGAGGTTCACCAATCTATTGCAACTCAAACCAAATGGATTGCCGCCACAATGTTAGGAATAACTGGTCTGGCAATTGGTATTGCAAAGCTCGTCTTCTAAAGACATATATCACCTATTACCCACCCGGTTAGGGTGGTTTTTCTTCTCCTTCTTCCATCAATATCCATAATTTCATTAAAAATCAAATAAGTAAAACAAAATCACACAAAGAAATTGTACTATTAGCACTTTGCAATATTGTACTAATAGTTTAGTTTACTACTATCACATCAAAGGCACACAGTGAACAGGCAACCCGTATGCGGTTGGTTCACTGTCCCTATCGGGCTAATATCTTCCTATGCTGCGTATAAATACAAGAACCCAATAATTAAAATTATATGTACGTTAATAGCATTAGTATTTTTAATTCCTGTAATTGCCGCTTTATTAGGTTCGATGGGATTAGTTGAATTTTAAATAATGACGAAGTTAAAAACCGACCTCGCAAATACGCTGAGGGGAATCCCCACAAACTCAGAATTAATAAATCAAAACCTTATTTCGATAGATTTTGGCAAGATGATTTAATACATTGTCGAGTGCTATCATTAGCAAAATCAACGGAGAATATCAAATAAGAAATAACTCGTCTCGACTTAAGGCTATTTGCCTGATATCTCAAGTTAAGGCCCTTTATTTTCAGCATTGAATACCATTAGCCAAAGGATTATCGTACTCAGCGTAGCTAATAAGCTCAGGACGGATTATTCAGAGCGTTTGCTGATTTTTTCATTTTTACTGACAAATATCAATTCAATTAAAATGTCTCAGTTTTTTCAAGTTTAATATGATAAACATCACCTATACCCTATGGATTTCAAGATGCATCGCGACGGCAAGGGAGCGAATCCCCGGGAGCATAGATAACTATGTGACCGGGGTGAGGGAGTGCAGCCAACAAAGAGGCAACTTGAAAGATAACGGGTATATATACTGAACTACGAGGACTATCATTAATGACTAAACGTATGCCACCCCATCCGGGGCGCTATATCTCTGACGAGATAGAGCACTTAAATATTAGTCTTAGAGCGCTTGCTCGTGCACTGGATGTCTCACCGTCAACTATTGGGCGTGTTGTTGAAGGTAGCGCGGCAGTAACGCCAGGAATGGCCGTTCGTTTAGCCAACGTGATCGGCAGTACGCCGGAAATGTGGCTGAGACTCCAGGAAGCGTATAGCTTGGCACAAGTTAAACAGGAAATAGATTTAACTCGTCTCACTCCCCTGTTTACGCCAATACCTTAACATGGCGGCAAGCTCCGTCTGGTGAACGGAGCTGAATTAAAACAGAGCGCCGGATAAAAAAACCAGCACTTTGTCAATAATCTGACGGAGAATGTCGTAAGACATTCTCCGTAATATCAAATAAGAAATAACTCGCTTCGATTTATGGCTATTTGCCTGATATCTCAGGTGAAGCCCTTTATTTTCAGCATTGTATACCACTAGCCAAAAGATTATCGTACTCAGCGTGGCTAATAAACTCAAGACGGATTCTTCAGAGCGTTTGCTGATTTTTTCATTTTTACTGACAAATATCAATTCAATTAAAACGTCTCAGTTTTTTCAAGTTTAATATGATAAACATCACCTATACCCTATGGATTTCAAGATGCATGGCGACGGCAAGGGAGCGAATCCCCGGGAGCATAGATAACGATGTGACCAAGGTGAGCGAGTGCAGCCAACAAAGAAGCAACTTGAAAGATGACGGGTATATAATCATATTAATACAACAAACATACAGATGATGTTTTTATAATTGATGGAATTATTTTGAAATTAGATAAAACCAATTTGTTATTATTTACATAATAAACCACATCCGTAAAAGATGCATTCACAAACATTTCATCAGGATGTGCATTTAAAAAAACAATTCAACAGATAAAAATATGAATTATACTTATAATTACGATATCAATAACGTCCAACAACACTTGCTTAAGTACAAATAAAATAATTTTAATGGGATGAGTTATTAATATCTTATGGAAGCTATCTAACGGGTGAAAATTGACTCACAAAAATCACCTAATGAGGTTCCGAATAATTTCATCAAAGGAGTTTATTAATATGATCACTTTGAAAACGTTAATTGGTACAACTATTGTGATTCTAGCTTCGTCAACACAATTAGCTTTAGCTGCTGAGACAAAAGAAAACATTACCGATAAGGAGGCAACATTAGAAGTTTCAGAAAGTAGAATTTCTAATTTATCAGCCACATATGCACTACAAATTAAAAACTCATCAGCGACAAAGAGTATTACTCTTGTTACGCAATCATCTAATTGCATGTACGATAGTGGAGATGAAAAAATACGCTTAGAGGCAGGTAAAACCTATCTGGGAAATTTACAGGATAATAATAACTGGATAGATGGATGTACAAATGAAACTAAAACTGTCGATTGGAGTGTTAGTTATATTAATGTTGCCAATACCGACACAGAAAATTGTACACTAACATTTCGGCATGGTCGTGGTCATGCAAATTCAGATGGATCTGGCCCTGAATGGTATACATTGATTAAAGGGTGTCCTGATATAGTTGAAAATGCTATCTGCGGAGGCCAGATTTGTTATAACAGCCAAGCTTTTTGGGTAAGAAATCGAAGTGTAAATATAGAGCTTTCCGTTAAATAAATTTGGATGTGTTAGTTGAAACTTTATCTAAAATTGAGAGTTACCTGTTTTGATATGGTTACCAAATCCCATACAAGATTACAGGTAACCCTCAGTTGATTTCGTTATAACAAATCTCCAGAATCAGAATACGCAAATCAGAAAAAGATAGTGACTGATACAGATCATAGCCAATCTGTTTCCACCATGATTGGGAAAGGCACGCATTTTGCCAATATATGTGCTCTACTTTGACCATTTTTAGGTTATTTTATGTACAATAGATGTTCACAATTAAACCATTTGCAATTCTGTTCCCCATAATCGTCATTTTGGTCATTTATTAACACACAGATATACCCAGTTTTTACCCTTTCAATCCCCATTTAATGCCCCAGCACACTGCTTCAACACGATTTATTGTTAATTTATGAATTCTATAAAACCTTGGTTTAACAGAAACCGTGGCATTGGCAAAAAGTGCCGTGCCGAACAGCCGGAAAATTAATGGCAAAGCGTTAAGTGGGGATGTCAGTTTGAATGCCGGAGATGTGGGGGCTTTACCGATTTCGAGTACATTAAGCGCTCAAACAGGCACCTTAAGAATAAACAATGGATCGAATTGGCCGAATATCGAATTCAGAGCAGCAAACAAGCATTTTATCGGTATTGAAGGAACAGCTGGCAATCGTTTGACGATATACGCTAATGATGAAAACAGCAATCGCAAATATACTTTAGCAACACCAGAAAAATCCGGCACGTTAGCAACACTTGATGATATCAACATATCTGTCGGCTCACCCATCCCATGGCCGTTACCAAATGTGCCTGCTGGTTATCTCGCATGCAACGGTCAATCATTTAATAAATCACTATATCCACAATTAGCTATAGCTTATCCATCAGGTGTGCTGCCTGATTTGCGCGGTGAATTTATTCGTGGCTGGGATGATGGGCGCGGTGTGGATCGTGGTCGTGGGGTTTTAACTCATCAGGGGGATGCAATTCGTAATATTACTGGTTATACCCCAGGTACAATTTTACGTGGAAATAATAGTTATGGAGGATGTTTTTCTCTTTCAGGTGAAAAGGCTCCAGGAAATGAATATACAGATGTCTGGCAAAAACAAGTTCTCTTTGATGCTTCACGAGTTGTCCCTGTTGCTTCAGAGAACAGACCTCGCAACATTGCATTTAACTACATAGTGAGAGCAGCATAATGAATACACAAAAATACTCTTTAGAATATGAGATTGCCACATTAGGTAAAGATGGATTAGCAGAAAAAGCGGGCTGGCTGACAATCTACCATGCAGCGCCTAATTCAAGGGAATTTATCGGCACGACACCAGAATATCTAATGAAGGGAGTAGGCATACCGGCGAGCTCCTATACAGATACCCCGACACTTCCTGAATCCGATTTTATGGCTGTCAGGCGCACGGCAGACGGAAATCACTGGGAAATTGTACCCGATTACCGTGGAAAAACAGCTTACAACACACAAACTCGCTTACCGCAAGAAATTACTGATCTGGGTGAACTACCCAAAACCCTGACATTCGAACAACCTACCACTCATTTTGATAAATGGGATGGCTCAAAGTGGGTGACTGACAAAGCAGCAATAAAGGACAGTGAAATTGAGCAGGCAGAACAACTACGCGGCACACTGTGTACACAAGCTAATGAAACCATTACGTTGCTCCAATATGCTGTTGATACTGGATTGGCTTCGGAAGAAGAAAAGACGCTGTTACTTGAATGGAAAAAATATCTGGTATTGCTGAACCGTGTTGATACTTCATTGGTCCCTGATATTAAATGGCCTGAGATGCCAGAATGACAACAATAAGGGCTGCTTATGCAGCCCGATAACAAAAATACATATCAGTATGGTTTTTTAGGCCAGTTAATGTCCGGTGCTAATGTGACATCAATACGACTTAGTGATATTTGGTATTTTTTCCAAGCTACTAATTGTGCTTTTTCCTCATCATTTGCCATATTTAGATCAATAGCATCTTGTAATGGTGCGATTTGGTTTGTTGCTTCAGCTATTAATTGCTGTTTTTGAAATTTAGCCTGTTGCTGTAATTCTTCTTTTGTGGGGGGAGGAATATCTGCCCATTCTGGTAAACCATTTTTACCCGCTATTCGGTATTTACCCTCTGGTGGAATACTGCCAGCAAACTCAATGAAAATAGCCTCATTAACTTCCACTGCATCATTTGGAAATGAACCTGCATTGATATAGTCTTGTTTCCATTCGGCTGGATAAAATGCGTTAGTTGTTGCACTGTAATAATACATAATTAATACCCCACTGCTAACCAATAATAACCTACACTAATACCAGTATTAGCATAGTCATTAGTCAATTTGAATGAAGATGGACTTAGAACAGCGGCGTAACCATTAGCTATACCACCACTGGCTCCTAGTCGATTCACTGTTAACATTACATTCACACATGCATTAGAGAACCTAACTGGTAGCTGAACTGTGATAATCTCTAGAGGCTCTAGAACTCGAGTTACTCCCCACTGATAAATCACTCCAGTATCGCCACATTTCCACCAACCATTTGTAGACTTTAAGGCCATATTTTTGCTGCCATATCGCCCATCACATTCACCTGTGGTATATGCGCCTAGCTCGCCCGGTGACGGTTTGTTTACAGCACTATAAACACGAATACTTGGGTATTCATACACACCTCTGCCGGAAATAGACCCTGTTGCATCCAAGTACCCACCCAAAACACCACCGGATTTTGGGTAAGCACTTTTTGCCAATGCCACGGTTTCTGTTAAACCAAGGTTTATCGGTTGAAAGTATTTTCAATTTTACAGACTCAATATTCTGCCAATTGGTTGTAGGCTACACCATCTGAGTTTGTATTCTCTGGATGGACAGCCGAAGGAATATCTAGCATTTTCATATTGAGAATGAGCTCTTTCTATATTGCTCCAAATTAGTAAAGAGCCAATAGAGTGTTTTTGCAATTCATTTGAAGTATCCATTCCTGCTTGGATAAACTCGAAGATAGTGTGTTCAGAAGTAAATGTCTTTGTAATAAAATGGAATGCACAAGCTTCATCATTGTAAAATAATATATTACCCCATATAAGAGGTTGGATTAGTTCAAATAATTCTTGCGTTAGTTCCCTATCTACACAACAAGACCCCCATCTTTTCTCAGTAAGAGAAAAATAAATATCTGCTATTTCTCTTGGGCTAAAAGATTCACAGTCTACGACTTTTCCTCCAATTTTTAGAAATCGCTTCAATCGGTCTTTATATTTTTTCTGGGATTTTATAGATATTCCACCGTTACCTAATTCTTTAGCAATGCACACTCTTCTATTGGCATTAAATATATATGTTGAATTAATTAAATTTTTCCTGTTTAAAGGAGATATAAATTTTGATTTAATAGGCAATATAAATTTAGCTTCCAGTGATGCGGGGATGATTAATTCGTCATTAGGAATAGCTATACGGATATACTTCGATAATGGAGTACAAGGATCATTTGCAAGAAACTTTCCTCCCCATACGCATATAGCAGCAGTCAATAACCTGTTAGAATCCCTCTGTACATAGTACTTTTCATCACATTTAAAGCGCATGTGAATGAAATCTAAAACAATCGGATGTGTTGCCAGCCCTCCACCGTACATATGGTAACATTCACGATAATCGTCAATGCTAGCTTCTTCCCATCCAACCAGTGATAGTAATGTTTTCATCTAAATTTTTTATCCATTAAATAGTTCACAATATAAAACTTCATTCAGGAATTTTATCTTCCGGTAATGAGCTATATTTCATGACTTTATTACTAAAGTTCAGAACATCATCTTGATTTTCACATATTTCATTAGACAACATTTTACAATTCTCAGGTATTGTCGACTCTTTAATACCTGTCCACTCTGAAAATAGCGTTAAGAAATTCATTGAATTGCGTTGAGCGTTAAGAATATTACGTGACGTATCATCGTAAGATGTAATAAACATAGGGACCTGATAATTCTGCTTATATTTATCATTATGAGCAAGCCTCATCTTTTTACTATCTTTCTCAAAGAAAGAAACGCCATGATCAGCAAAATACATCAAGGACCAATTCTTCTCATTTTTCTGTGCTTCATTAGTAATTATTGATAGCAAGTCATCAGTGTTTTCAATACTCTGTATATAGCAAGAAACCTGCTCTGACTTAAAAAACACCTTGTATTCATAATTTGTTCTGGTACAAGGGGCGGAGTGAGAACCCATTAAATAGATAACAATTAGCTTTTTTTCTTTCTCATCTTCTAAGGCTTTTTTCACAATGGGTATTATATCTGTGTCAGGCATATTTCTGTTAAGACCAGAACTATATTCACCTTTTTTGATAAATAATGGAGCATCAGCCCTTGCTCCCATGCTGGCAACCGGAGTATCAAATATTCCTATAGAACCTTGATTTGATATCCAGTAGGTATAAAAGCCCGCTTTTTTTGCTAATGTAACAATATTATTGCTTAAAATATTTTTACCATCTTTGACCGTTGCTAGTGAATTTGCCAATGATATCTGGGTTGATGGACCTGCTGAGATATAATTTGTAAAAAGCGTCCCATTGGTAGTGCTCATAAAAGGTGTATTATGTATCGGAAATCCATACGCATTCATAAAATCTCTACGTACACTTTCTCCAATCACAACAATGTAGGTGCTATATTTGGGCTTTGCCGATACCGTTCCCCACGTATCTTTCTCACTTAGTATTTGTTGCATTTTTTTATATTCACTTTTCACCCTTATAAAGTTGATAGTGACATCTTTGACTGCTCTAATTTCAGGAAGTCCAGAATCAAGGATATTGAATTCCTTACCCTGTATAAAAGCCTTTAAAGGGTGGTGTATTACCGTAATTAATGTAAAAGAGAATAGAACAATATTAATATTTCTATGTAAATTAATGTTTACTTTCAGAGAGAACAAACAAAAGATCAGGATAAATGTACTAAAGAGATAATATTCAACTGGAATAGAAGAGATAAACTCACTGGCTTCTTGTTCGTTTGTATAGAATAACGAAAGAATTGAGTTGAAGTTTGGTGAGCCATATGTAAGCCCGATAGGGGCATAAACGAGAGTTGCTATACCGAGAACAATAAGCAGGGGCCTGTAAACCACAGTGACTTTGTTTAGCAAAAGAAAAATAAAGAATATAACGAATACATACGCTATTTTTAAGCGATAACCTAAAGCCATATGGGCTAAAAGGCAAAAGATGAAAAGTGCAACAACGGGTAATAGTTTGATTAGGTGGTTTTTTGTAAGTTTCATATTTATCTATCAATAGGGCATCATGTAATAGTAAAACGTAGTTTAGCTCTCGAAAAACAAGAAAAACGGAGATTCAATTTCTTCATCCATCCGAATTTTCTAATAATACTATACTATGTATTTTGCGTTATGTGAATAAGATAAATTTTAGTTACGATTTAAACCTAAATCCTTTACTTGCAATATAAAAGAAACCACATAACGCAGAAGTATCATCATAACCCCCAGTATAGGAAAATACACATAACATGCCAAACGTTAATAGATCATAGTAACAGGATAAAGTAAACAAAACAGTTATTAAATATATGTGTGGCTAAATTTTACTGTATTTATTCCTATTGAATATTTTGGAAAACTGACTTATCAAGGATCAATGTGAATTAATGAGCTATAACCGAGCCTGTGCCCCTGTAATTCAAATTGTGCACTTTTCAATAGAAGACGTAATTGTTATATTTCAGCATTTTTCTCACCAAATGAAAGTGCATTATAAAATGCACACAATTGACCAGTGAAAGAAGATAAAATTCCTAAATGAATTTTATACGATGATAATTTGTTAATGGAAAAGTATAAAGCTTATTAACAGCCTAAAATGGCCTGTTTATGCAGGCCATTTAGATTGTTTTCATGACTATCTAAAAATTAAATTCTATCTTTTCTTTTAGTCAGTAATAAATTAGCCAACAACCAAATTATTTTATTTTTAGAATTAATTATTTTTAGCCTAAATAAAAACTTATTTCTCTTCCGAACAAATTCAGCATCTTGTCTTTGATAAGAAAAATCGGATAAAAAAGAAGAAAGCTCATCAAATCTTTTAGATGCTAGCATTTTCCACATTAGCTGGCCTTTTAGGCTTAAAGCTTTTGATTTAACTTTCCTCATAAAGATTTCACGATCTTCGTTATGGTATTGCGTGTCCATATCTTGATAAATCTTGTCCCAAGCTTGGATTTCATCTATATAATTCTTTACACCCCACTTCTTATTCATGATGGAGTCATTTCGGTAAGTATAATTATAAAGATATTCTGGGATGTAAGAAAATTTTGCTTTACAGATACATAACAAAATAAATAAAATATCTTCTCCTACAATTAGGTTTTCATCAAACCAAATCTTATTTCCTAGCAAAAAATCACGTTTAATTAACATACAGCAAATGCCAAAATAATCAAAATTCAAAAAATTAAATGCCAGATTATTTAAATCTCGATAATCTTTAGAACAAATCTCTTTGCCTGTATAAACATTCTTGAACAAACAAAAAGTAATATCACTCTTTGTCTCACTATTTTTTCGCAACACCGATTCAATAAACGAAGGCTCAAAAGAGTCATCACTATCTAGGAAAGTGACATAATCCCCTTTGGCTTTACTTAAGCCAACGTTTCTTGCTGCGGAAATCCCTCTGTTTTCTTGAGAAAATACCTCAATATTGAAGTATTGTTCAGACAGCCGGTTAAGAACATCCATTGTGCCATCAGTTGATCCATCGTTGACAATGATGATCTCAGTGTTTTTATATGTCTGATTAAGAACACTATTAATAGCATTTTCTATAATATCTTCGACATTAAAGGCCGGGATGATAATTGAAACTAATACATCATTATTCATAATAGTACAATCCGCTAGTTACCTACAGGAATCCTTTAGAATTATTCAATAAAGAGCTTTCAATACTAAATATATATTCTGATATAAGTACATGTGTGAATTGAACCAACATCAGTATTCCTGCTCCTAATTGTCAAATTTAAAGACATTTAATTGATTATCAATATGATTGATATGGGGTATTATACTGCTTTCCTCCCATTAATTGTATCAATTAATGACTAAGGTGAAGATTTACTGTGAAAAATGTTCTCTACCTAGTAACATTATTACTCGCTCACTAATAGAATCAGTCCTGTACTATCACACTTCCAGAATCTTTTTATAGCTTTTAAGCTGAGTTTTTGCCGTTATATCTAATTAGCCTTAGTTTTACACAGTTAAGAATGTGATTTCTTATAGGTTGGTAATTGTCGAAAAATTAAAAAAACTATCAGAATCTAGATTTACAGTAGAACGAAAAAATTTCCCGTATAAAAAATCAGTATATTTTTCACCAATAGGAATTACGTAGTAAATTTATTTTTCACTATGTAAAGTTAATTACACAATGTAATTATAATGTTTACATTGATTACCGTAAAAATTACACAGAATAAAAATATAATGAAAATATTTATCGTTATAAATCTCACTGAGCATTCCCGCAACTCATCGATAGGAAATGAAGTTCATTCAACAGTAAACTAGCTAGATATACAAAAAGAAAACATAAAATTTTAACAACTTTGCGTTTGATGTTTTTGCGTGTATTTGTTCGTTCATGGGTGAAGAAAGTCAGGCCATAATTTTTTATGATTATAGACACAATTAAGAGTTGTATAACTATGATTTGCAAAATAGTGTTTTTATTTAGCTCATTTTTTAAAGATCTTTTGTTATTCAATATCGTATTGTGCCAAACTTTCTTTGTCACGATTATTAATATTCCTCTGCTTTCCGGAAAACTCAGATAAATCAACGTTGATAACAAACCAGTTATCAATGTATTGATATTCTGTGTTTTTTGCATAAACCAGATAGCCAGCATCCTGAATGTGTTCAACTGCGCTATTATTCGCGACCATATCTTCTACTGTTAACAAGATAGCCTCACGCGCCATTATCGCAATGTCTTCTTTATTATCCGCGGCAGAAAAACAGCCATAATCTTCGGCACACAGCGCAGGAATGACCAAACCATGCGCTGTATTTTCATTTTTCGGCAACTCAACACCTACTGAAAAAAACATGATGACCTCCAAAGTCGTCGGGGATTAAACTCTCGCCATTTTCTTTATAGATTTGACAATACCGATAGGCAGATCTTTTTTGGGATGCGGAACCGAGTATGTCTTTCCGGTTATTGGTAACTCCTTCTAAGTTCGCGTCCAACAGCAATCAGCTCTTTTATCAGGTTGGTTGATTTCATATCCTCTCAACCTGACATAAGCATATGCACGCATACACACAAAGTAAATTTATTTATCTCAAATGAACTTGCGTTAAAACGCAAAGTGATGCTAATTTTTCTGTATGTTTTCCACCCAATTATTGTTCGTAATTCCATCGCGGTTAATATGTTTCTTTCCCAATCATTATTTTGGTTATTTATTGACACTCAGATCTGCCCAATTTTTACCATATTGAGTCCCATTGAATGCCTTTAAAAGCTGCTTTGACAAAGATTGCCGTCAGTTAATGAACTACAGAAAGCCTTGGTTTGACGGAAACCGTGGAATTGGCAAAAAGTGCAGCTAATATCAACACCATTTATCCTGTCGGAATCGTAGTTTGGTTTGCACAAAATAAAAACCCAAATACACTGTTTCCAGGTACTACATGGAAATATATTGGTGAAAATAAAACAATTCGTTTAGCTAGTACGAGTGGCTCAAACGTACTGAGTTCTGGCGGTTCTGATAGTGTTACGCTCTCAGCAACGCAGTTACCTGTACATAACCATTCATTTAGTGCAACAACTAGTTCATTTGATTATGGGACAAAGACAACAAACACAGCAGGAAACCATTACCATACTGTAAATGGTATGGGAAGGCCCGGAGATATACGTCCAAAAGTATCTACAACCTCAGGCGGGAGTTATACTTTCCAAAATCCAGATACTAACTCAGCAGGCAATCATAACCACATTGTAGAGATTGGTGTCCATAGCCACTTAGTAAGTGGGACAACAGGAAACACAGGTAGTGGTTCAGTGATAAATGTAGCTAACGCCTATGTAATGTTAATGGGTTGGTATCGTTCTACATGAGTTAAATTGATGGTTTAATTCCTCTTTGTCATTTTAAAACAGGGAGGAAACCATTACGAAACTAGCAAGATTTAGTGAAACCCTGCTTTATAAAGAGCAAACGCAATGAAACGGAAAAATGTTTTTACTCTTTGAGTATCATTCATATTGTGGATTTTTTCTATTAAAGAAAACCATTTTTTTGCTGTGGACTCTCTACCATATTGTTCAAATCTTTTTTTCCCATTAGATACCATTGATGTATACAAATCTGGTCGATTTCGTAGTTGATCCACCGCCTCTATAAATTGTTCTGGTGTCTTGGCAATTAAATAATCTAATTCACTTGTTCGTATAGCCCTCATAGAAGGTTCATTATCACAAATTAAAGGGCAACCAGCACTCCACGCATTGATAAGTTTGCTAGCTGGTTTTCTCATAAGGTCAGAACCACATTCTTTCCTAAAACTTATAGCTATATCGATGTCACTATAATTAGTCCAGTCATCTGTTGATATTCTAAGTGCTATACCTCTTTTGTTTAACTCGCTTATAAGATTTTTATCTGTAAAAAAATCAGGTAAAGCATCAACGTGTCCAAAAAAACCAATAGTTTTTATTTCATTGCTATCTTTAGATCTGCATTTTAAATTCGGTTGTGGCCAGTGTGGTAAAAAGATTTTTCTAGGTCCTGTTTGTAGTGGATTTTGTACAACGATACAATCAGCTCCATAAACAGGAGGACGATCAGCTTGACAAACAATAGTGTATCCTACCCACGGCCTAGTTCTAAAGCTAAAATCATCGTAGTGTAATATATTAACTGCATCAGCACGGACTTGATTGGTTAATGTAATATCAAGATAATCACCGTAGTAATATTTGAGATTAATTAAAGTTTGAAAAACCCAGCAAGCTTTACCTTTACGATACAATCTATCCGGAATGAAGTCAGAGTTGATTTTTTGATTAATTATCTTCTCAAAATCATAAGCATAGTCGTTTATGAATTTTTGGTTAGAAACACCGTTAACAATAATCTTTTTCATTGCTAAACTACCTCCTAAGTTTTAAACTTTAAATAATATCATCTTTAATATTTAAGTTAACATAATTATATTATAATACGTTATGAATTGTATTTATGAGTTGTTTCGAACGGCACCAATCTAATTATCCAAAACTCAATAATAACACCTAACAAACTGAATTGTAAATAAATTTTTATCTGATGCGAAGGAAGGAATTTAGAGCAAAGTTACGACAAACAAATGAGACACTCTCATTGTTATAAAACTCGGTTGATTTAGAAGTTGCAACGACGGATGAAGAAGCAACTTTGCTAAAGTGGAAGAAATATAGAGCGTTACTGAGTCGAGTAGACACTTTACAAGTTCCTGATGTTAAATGACCGGAAGTACCGAAGTAATGATAGGTCAAAACGGCCCTTGTTGTTATTTTGGGGGTTATTCTAGATGATATAGATAAAAACTTAAATAAATATCACATAAATATTCAGAATTAGCAAACTGACAATATCAACATGTTAATTAATGACTAAAGGGACGGCGTGCTGTGAAAATCGGTGGTAAAGTGAAATTGTGAGCTGATTTTGATGGTGTAGCTAGATAAGAATAACTATCTAAAATAAACCTCATATTTTGATAAAAAATACGTCACCGAAATTTTATCAATTCAAATGACATGTAAGATTTCTGCCTTCGATTGTTATCGGGCTGCATAAGCAGCCCTTATTGTTGTCATTCTGGCATCTCAGGCCATTTAATATCAGGAACCAATGAAGTGTCAACACGGTTCAGCAATACCAGATATTTTTTCCATTCAAGTAACAGAGCCTGTTCTTCTTCCGAAGCTAATTCAGTATCAACGGCATATTGAAGCAACGTAATGGTTTCATTAACTTGTATGTACAGTGTGTCGCGCAGTTGTTCTGCCTGCTCAATCTCACTATCCTTTATTGCTGCTTTGTCAGTCACCCACTTTGAGCCATCCCATCGATCAAAATGAGTCGTAGGCTGCTTGAATGTCAGGATCTCGGGTAATTCACCCAGATCAGTAATTTCTTGTGGTAAGCGAGTTTGTGTGTTGTAAGCTGTTTTCCCTCGGAAATCGGGTGCAATTTCCCAGTGATTTCCGTCTGCTGTGCGCCTGACAGCCAGAGAATCGGATTCAGGAAGTGTCGGAGCATCTGTATAGGAACTTGCCGGTATTCCTATCCCCACCATCAGGTATTCTGGTGTTGCGCCGATAAACTCTCTTGAATGAGGTGCTGCATGGTAGATTGTCAGCCAGCCTGCTTTTTCTGCTAATCCATCTTTACCTAAGATTGCCTTTTCCGGTTCTAAAGAATATTTTTGCTCTGTCATTATGCTGCTCTCACTATATAGTTAAATGCAATATTACGGGGGCGGGTTTCTGTTCCACCTGTTGCTTCTGTCGTTCCATTAGTATCCACAGCCCCCCATCCACCTCTACCATGTGATTCTCGCTCAAGGGCTCCAGTAAAAACACCACCATGTGTATGGCTATGGATATCATAATGTTGCCATGACAGAATCCCACGCCCACTGTCCACACCCCGCCCATCATCCCAACCACGGATAAATTCACCGCGCAAATCAGGAAGCACACCTGATGGATAAGCGGCGGCTAACTTCGGATATAGCGATTTATTAAATGATTGACCGTTGCATGCGAGATAACCAGCAGGCACATTCGGTAACGGCCATGGAATTGGAGCACCAACTGGATAAATTTCGCTTTCTCTTCCAGATAATAAATAAGAGTAGACTCTCCCTTTAACTGCCCCATTAGGGACTTCTGATAACTTTGCCATCTTAATTAATTGATTAACAGTTGCATTATCTGACACAAAAGCATTTAAAATTATGTTTTGAGCAAAAGGACCAATGAATATGTAAATATCATAGTTATCACCAGATGTATTAACAGTTGCTAAGTCAGTAGGTGCATTAGTATTAACTGTATACATCACCGCATTGATTCCATTCGGGTATCCATTCCCTGTTCTTAAAACTATATTAGTGATAGCACATTGCTCAAAATTCCCAACGTTATACCCGGAACCACCAGCGATATTAATATTGATAGTGCTCATCACTTTCATTGTTACTTCAGCAATTTTTACCCAAGCTGATGTTTGTACCGTCAGACTACTAATATATTGTTTACCTGATAAAGCCCCCACATCCTCAGCAGTAGGCTTATTTTTCGTACTATATTGAATAGTCCAGGGTAGATATTGCCCCGGTCCACCCCATGTTTGTCGCGTCGCAATATCGCCTTGATGGGAATAATATGTTTGATGAATTTGCTGATCATTATTTTTAAATACAACAAGAAATCCATACGAGTAGATTTTCACGTTGTTATAAGCGGGTAAATCAGTTACAGAATTAGGATTAGCAATATATACAATATAGATACCATTTTTGGACGCGTCCGAAAATCGGCCATTATCAGTTACACCAAAGAGTACTCCCGGAAAAGCCCCCACATCCCCGGCATTCAAACTGACATCCCCACTCAACGCCTTGCCATTAATTTTCCGACTGTTCGGCACGGCACTTTTTGCCAATTCCACGGTTTCTGTTAAACCAAGGTTTTTTATAAACTCACTTTTATTAGGGATATCTGCGCCATTCTGGTTTTTTGCCAATCTGCTATTAGCATTATCTGTAGCCCTGTTTGCTTCATCATGAGCATTTTTGGCTGCTACGTTTGCTGTATTTGCAAAATCGTATGCTTCCTTAATTGCCTTTGGCGTCGCCGCTAAGGTTTCATTTGTGCTATTTGTTGCACTACTCAGTTGTACAATCCCCTTCTGAGTCAATGAGGCATCAGAAACACCACTCAATTTGCTCTCAGCGATTTTTCTAATATCGTGAACTGCTTTCGGCGTCGCCGCTTGATCTTCTCTGTCAGAATTTGTCGCGCTGTTGAGTTGCGATATGCCTTTCTGCGTCAGTGAAGCAGCAGGGATTTCCGTAGTAATTTTATGTTTTAATGCTAAATCCAATTGCGCTACGAGTTTCTCCAGGTCACCATCATCCATAACGTCTTCCCCGGTTTTTTCCGCAATATATTTCCCTATCACCGCGGCTATAACCGAAGATTGGCGCCAAACTTTATTTAAGCGCTCACTCCTTGCTATTCCTGATTTAAAACCCTCCTCAATAAAATCTGAACTTTCATATTCTTGTTGTGATAAAGTATTCGCGTTTTCACCAATGGCAAATGCTTTAAAATCATTTTTAGCCATTTCTAACCCTCCACTATATGGTAATTAACCGTTATCCCCATAGGTTTAAGCGAGAGATAACCCTGATGGATGATTTCTTTAGTAATTGTACTGATTGATTTTCCTTTAATCGTTACTGTGAATGACATATCCAAGTTATCTTCAAAAGATACCGATAGGCCATTATTTGAATGAATAAAACTCAGGATGTTATTAAATGACCCAGCCGTTCCATCCCAGTTATTCGCGCCTATTTTCGCTTTAATGACAACCCGATAATTATCATCATCCAGTTTGATATAACTTTTATCACTGTCAAACCGCCCTTTCCATTGTCCACTATCAAATCCCAAGTCAGTAATATCAAAGGAGAAGTAATAGGATTCAATTGGAGTTTGGATCATTCGATTTCTTCCTACCCATTCTCCAATAATATCAAGCTGTTTGCCCACCGCTTTATCAAGGTCAAAACTGCTAATCAGTAAATCTGTGGTCAGCGCATTCTGGTTGAAAATATCAGTCACAGCTTCCAGCGTCCTGACATATTTTTTACCCTCCATGTGATATGCAGGAATTAGCTTCATATATTTGTTCATTCGAGCACCGTTACTATTTTAATATTTTCAGGTGAGCACGTCGGCGCTTGATTAAATGCGATGTCAATGTTCGCCGTTCCGGTTGTCGATGCTGATTTACCCACTATCACAGATAATACTTCATATGTCTGTCCACCGTTTTTATTGCATAAGTTTGCCGGCACAAATAAACGAGTAACATAGACTCCATCACCAATATAAAGCGATTTTATATAGTTAGATATTTCATTACGAATATTATTGCCAATATCTGATGTATATCCAATAAAGGGTTTAATGTGTATTTCAACGTAAATTGGCACCAGTGTAGGACGATAGAAGTTAATCGTTTTTTTATTACCATAATCATCAGTAATCGTTTCAGAGGTGGTGCCAAATGTCGGTATGCCCGGCGTTTTTTTCACCAAGATGGTCCGGGCAATCTCTTTCGAGTCTCCACCATCAATGACAAGTGCAATGCTGTGAGCAGGTATGCCATTCTCATCCGTTTTGTCTGAGTCGTTGTCATATCCCCGGTAACGTGAAACTCCATGCAGGTTGGCAATGGCCCCCATCAGGCCATCCATAATGGTTCTCGAAGGCAGCGCAACGGAAACCGCTTGCCGTATTCGCAGTTCTACATCGGTTTCAATTCCCCGACCAAGTGTCGCCGCAACCGGGTTTGTCACGGTTTGCCAACCCAATGTTGGCGTAGCAATTTGATTAACCGTGTGGGGCAATGCGCCGATCGCGCCCGCTTTTTGACAAATCGCGGTCACAATAGCCTGCCCGTGTGTATCTATAATCACTTCATCCGGTAGTGACCAAGCGTTTCCCGCATCATCCCGGACGGAAGCGTTGCGGATAACCGTGCCCGCTCGACCAGTGACCAAAACATCCACCGTTGAGTTACTGGAGCTTTTTCTGGTGATGCCGTTGATCTTGACATTACGGGAAAGCCCTTCGCCCACCGCGGTTGCCGGGCTAAATGAGTTATAGGAGGCAATGGTTGCGTTGTTACAACCGTGAATAACGTAGGCTATCAGCGATAAAAAAACACCGTCTTTACTGTCAGATTCGATGTAAATATCGTCCCCATAAATATCCCTGAATATTGTCTTCCAGCTATTCAAGATGGTTTGATAATCAGGAGCATTGATCCCGTTTTTATCAATAGCAGGTAACATGGTGTTGATAATACTTTCATACATCAGCAATTACTCCTGTCTGTCCATAAATCGTGTCTATCGTGGCGGTAATGGTGATTTTTCTTGTTTCAGGGTTTCTTTCACTACGGTATTGGGTAATGCTCTCTACACCCGGCGTTTGCAGTATTCGCTGTCTAATAATCAGGTCATAAAAACCCGATGTGCCTTTACCCAACACGTCGTCGTAATCTGTCCCCTCTCGGTTATCAAGAAACCATTCGCCACTGCGCAACATCAGGCGAGTTTTCACTGCCTGTGCGACCGCTTCCGGTGAGTTGATAAGAAAACCCGCCTCTCCACGACCAAATACATAGTCGTTGTCAATTTCTCTTCGGTATCTCATTGAGGTTTCCCCGTCTTACCGCTACCTGACTGCACACCACTATGTACATGGTTTTTAAGGCTAATCCCTTCCGCTGTCACATCATGACTCACCGTGACAGGACCTTGCAGGGTTGCGGTGCCACCACCCGCGCCCATGCCCTGTGATAAGTTGCCGTTAATGGTGACGTTGCCGTTTAGGATGATGTCAGGTGAAGTGATTTCAGTACCGCCATTAGCTGTAGCGGTAAGTTTTGCCGGTGTGATAATCGTGACGTTATGGCTGTTGGGATCGAGTTCGATATACGCCGCACCATCATCACTTCTCAGTTGCGCGGTGTGAGTGCTGATGTTCGATATTTTTTGTTGCTGAGATTGTGGGCCAATAAGCGCAAATCCATCGGACAGGTTATGCTGCCTGGGATCTACCGGCTCTTGTACACCGCCAGATTGCCACCAATAATCGATGCAACGATCAGCAAATACGACTAAACATTCATCACCGGCTCTTATCGGAAAGGTTAACGTCACGCCACCTCCCCTTGGGAATATAACCGGTACATCCACTAATAGTGGCAAGGATACCGATTCCAGTTCCCCATCTTTTTGTCTGATTTTCCATCTGATGGCCGGTTGCGCGGTGATGGTTACTGCATCAGCATTAAATGATTGAATAATGCAAGGCAAGGAGACATACAATCCGGCGCTAATGACTTCTTGCATAGCAAAAAAGACCGCTTCGGGCCTATTGAGTCGTTCGTCAGTATTTATCATTCGCTCTCTGCCTTATCCTTATGGTGAGTTGATTGATTCAGCAAAGTGTGATCGCTCTTGGCGATACACATTATTGTCATGTACCACTCTGTTTCGCGGGTATCACCGGAATAGTCCACATTGAAGACAATGTAATCACCATCTGCATCCAACATTGCCAGTTGGGTTTTTGCATCCTTCTTATGATCACCAGATTGAGCAGCTTGTTTAGTCGCCGGATCAACCGGTTTGATTGAACGGTTATCCAGTCGGATTAATGTCCCGGGGCGGATATTCGGGTTAATTAAGCATGTAACGTTAATACCTGAACCAATAGTTTGTTCAGGCATACCAATAAGACCTGTCTTTGAAGTCAGGACAATGGCTTCAGTTAAGTATTTATTTTTAGGTACAATATGTAGTTTGTTATCCTCATAGCGCCAATTAGCATCACATTGTTTTGCCAAATTAGAAACTTCATTGCGGTGCATGCCAAAAAGTACTTTTCCCCTAGGGGATGCTGATTTACTGAATTCAGGGCGTAGACCGGCCGAAATGCCATATTTAGCAATATCACGCATGAGCAAATGATCTAAATCTGCTTGCGAATATCCAGCCGCAATGGTGGTATTCACGGTCGCGTAATTGTGGGCTTCATCCCCGTCTGCTGCATGAATCACAACACAAGTATCCGTTGCGTTGTCCCTTTTTACATACGTGTACTGAATTTGGCCTGAGAATATTTGTCCTGAGTTCTCCTTGTAACCCGCCACAAATTTAATCTTTTTAAATTCATTTTTACGTAATTTATTACTGGTTTCGTTATTGAGGTTATATAGAGTAAAAATACCGGTAGCAGGATTGGAAGATTCCGTTCTGCTAATGTTAAATGTAATTTTCAGATCTGATAAATTGACCTTTTCGCCATCTTTGTCTACAACGATAAGGTGGCATTCTCTTATCCATTGTTTTGACATAGTTCACCTAATTAATAGAAATAAAAGAACCGCAATTAAGCAGTGTATGTAATAAATTATTAAAAATATTTTCCCTTACTCTCATCAAGTTAACTTATTACAAAGTATAACCTGTCCTCTTTACCAAGATTATTCCTGAAAGGTTTCTCCTGATTTATATCACCATAAAAAATTAATGAGCCGTTAAAACCAAGATGGCGATATTGTTCCAGTAAGTCAATCCCAAAAACCAACGGCAAACCTGTAACGATAAATTCACTGTCCGGCGTCATAATATCCAAAATCCAACCCGCGATATCACGCCACATTAATCTCATTTTATAGTTAATGCCATTGAGCTGAATATCGAATTGCTGATTTTGAGGTGATAAAGGAATTTCTACAACCCTAGCCATTTCTTACCTCGCTCTATAATAAAATCAAGAATAATTTTTGGCATTGATGGCTTCACCGTGACTTTAGCTCCCATATTAATGACAGGTGCTGTATCTTCAGGATTTTTCATATTTTCGGCCGGCGCGGCCTTATTCGGTGATGTTTCAACAATAACAATTTCACGCAGGTTTAAAGCCACCGATAAAACATTTTCACTGGTTCTATCTGTTGTGACACTGATATCTTTAATCAACATATTTTTATATAAGCGCTTTCCCGTTACGACATCAAACGGTTTATGTGATGCCCTCAGGTCAAGTAACTGTTGATATATATCACGCGGACTGGTTCCAAGGCTCAGCCCGGTAGAAATATCAAATACTTTTGTCGTATCAATAATATCAAGCAGCGAACCTCCACCGGCAAAACCTAAATCCATTCTTACTTCCGATGGGCTGTCATAAGCATGATCACTGAATGTCACCCCCTGCTGGACCGGATGATCGGTGATATTCGATACATCGGTATGGGTTTCTGAAATAACGACACTCGGTACAATAACACCTATTTTTCTCTTTTGCTGAGAAAACATGACTGATAATATATCCATTGTTATTTCACCTGTGTTTGCATATTTCGAAGCAGCATACTGTGAGTACGTTCTACCGTTTCTCCGGTCAATCTTGCCGCTTCTCTGGGGGATTCAACACCGTTGACTTCAATATGATAATTGACCTCTCCTATTCCCGGTATATTATTGCCGGCAAATATTGGCGCACGATGTAATAAAAAGGGAGTCAATCCCTGATGATTCATCATACCGTTGATATTGGTTACCGCGCCGTTGATCATTCGGTGATCAATGGAAATATTCTGCAAAGAGTGAGCTACATGATTTAAATGTCCAGCCTGCTTTGGCGCTTTATTCGCTGGCTGTAGCTCTGCCATAATCGCCTTCCTGATAAATTCTGGTGAATAGGGATTACCACCACTTTCCTCTATCATCATGCTATCAATCAGCCGTTGCATCACATCAGGATCAGTGAGATCAAGGAATGTATCCTTAGAAACTCCCATCATTTTAGACACATTGGCAATGTACTGTTTGGTTTTATTATGATCTTTCTTTGGTGCCCATGTCGGGACAATACTTGCAATAGTCTGTAGCTTTTTTCCTGTGGTTTTACCACGAAAATAACGCGTCAACTGATGAGCAGTAGCTCTTAATCCACTATAAGCATCTGGATACTGAGCAAATCTGGGCTTTGGGTTATCTTCAAGCACCGCCCCGGTCTGATGTACAAAGTTCATATTTAATGGATTGTTATTCCGTACTCCTCGCGAAGATTTTAATTTTTTTAGCTTTGCTGCTGTAAGCTCACTATTAAAAATATTCGTTGGTTGATTAACTGGAGTATTTAATTCCTTAGGCGCATCGTGATGTTCAACAATACCAGCCTTAAGATGATCTTTATTTAATCGCTTAGTCTTGCGCTTCTTTTTCGTTTTACTTGATCGTTCTGATACTTTACTGGAAATATCAGCAACTTTTTGGCTGTATTGTTTGTGGATTATCGTTTTCTTACCATCAATTTGTTCTTGGTATTTTTCATATTTATCTTTACTGAAAAATGGAGTCAAGTCAGAAGCAAGATAAATCCCATGTGTTGACATCCAATTATCGAGTTGATCATATGTTATAAGTGGTTTTTTATTTTTATCATACTCTCTTTTCCGCCGTGACAACGTTTCAGCCACTGTTTCGTGATTTTTCTTTGCTTCTTCCTGTAATGCATTTAACCGACTATTAAAATCAAATAATACACCCAGAACAATTTTTCTTCCTGTAAATTTCCATAATTCATTCAATGTCGCCAATAAACCTTTCGCAGAAATTTCTCCTTTATCTAACCATTTAACTAATTCCTCAATGGCATTAAATATGTCATCACTATCAAGTATGCTGGTATTTTGATTAGCACAATCCGTTGTTGCTTTTAATAACTGCTCATTCATTGATGCGACCAAGGAGGCAGTATTAAAATGGCGACCATTTGTATCATGGGATTGAGCATTAATGCTCGGCAGAAATCTCTCTACACCTCCCACCGCTCGACGGACGCTTTCCTCATTGATAGATTTAATTTTTTCAACCACTGCGTCTGTTTCTTGCAACTTACCGTATAACTTATCCAATCCGTCAGCTATTTGGGTGATAAAACTGGCCACAACTGATGTTGCGTTTTCAATTTCCGCCCTCATTTTGAGAATGCCAGACGTGACTTCGGTGATAACAGCCATAAATTTACGCTGTTCCACTTCATCAACATCAAACCTCAGCGATATCAGGAAATCTTTAGTTGTTTCAACGTCATTGCTCATTTCGCCACCTCTCTATCATGGCCTCATTTTCCGATTTAACATCAAGGGCATCATTCATCAATGCAATATCAGCTAGATCAAGAACGCTGTTTTTCAATGATTCATAACGGCACATGCCCGCAATGACCGGGCGTAACAGATAATCACGCCCTTTCGGGAGGGTTTCAAAATTTAAATTGGCTTGTCCTGAGATTACACTGCACTCTCTAATGGGGCGGGAAAAAAATTTCCCAATGCGTCTCGAATAATAAATCCGACAATTTTCAACAGTTCGAAGCCGTTGATGTCATCGAACATCAATACCTGTCCATCAGGTTCATAAATCCGGTTCCAGATACCATTCTGTTCACGAGAAACCACTGATAAGCAAATATCATTAATTTCATGTCGGTTGGATTTTCCTAATGCATTGATGGATTCCACCAAATAAGGGAGCACTTCTTCAAAGCCCGTCACTCCATCATCACTTTTAGCTGTCACAATCTTTTTCATCAGCGGTCCAAGTGCCGGAATAGCCGGAGCCAAAGCCACCGCTAAATCTTGTTGCTGAAAAGCGTTCAATTTACCACTGCGATATTTTTTGCCATCAATTTCAAATTCCATGATCACTTATCCTCAAGCTCGCTCAAACTACCGCAGCATAAGTCCGACGTAAAAATAGAGACAAATGCTGCGGCAAATTTAAAGGTGATTTAAATGGTTGTGAAGTAAGCTGGTTAGAATGTGCCTAACATGATGTCGATTTTTCCGCAATCAAATACCCAAGAAACGGTACCGCCTGCTTTGTTATTCTGCAAATCCGGTTGTTTCTGAAAGGCGACAGAGCGAGCAACAGCAATGTCATTACTTTGTTTATTGCGAATAACAATCACGTTATTACCCCATGCCGCCGATGAAAGCGATTGTGTGCTGAGCATCGCGTTCAATTTAGCGTTTACCGGGCTCGTCTTAAGTAAATTAACGGTGATAGTTCCAGACTTGGTTGCATGCAATGAATGCATGACTTCTCCGTCTGCACCGGTGGTCATGGTGTTTTTACTCTCCGACATGGTGACGGTAATTCCCTCATCAGAGAGCGCGGCACCGTTACCAAGATCAAAAGAGCCGCCAACTCCGGTAATAGAAGCGGAAACATCAAGAAAAGAATATGTAGCCATTTTCAACCCTTATCTGTTTACATTAATGATGACATCAGCGTAGTGGACAGCACCGGCTAATTTGATTGCACACTGAATAACCGGTGCTTTTCGTGCTTCTCTATCAGCCTGTGCCTGTGTCGCAATTGGCGGTGCGTAAACGTAGTAACCTTTGGTTAATGTTGCGCCCGTATCCAACGCACCAATCGGATCGCCACCCCATACACCATGAGCGATTAATCCATTTGTCGCCGCTTGCGCCAGTGACTGTTCAACATTGGTGATTAATCGTGTGACACCTTCATCAGTCTGTGGGATCTTGCTGGTACTGGTGTAAAGCAGGTTATAAAGATTGTTCTGAACGTAGTTCTGCAACCAATCCAGACCGTGGCGCTCATCAATGAAATCCCCATTCACCATGACACCTTCCTGAATAATGGCCGTATCATTGCTGTATTTAACAAAAACGTTGCCATGTATCCCTTTCAACACATTGGCTTGCGTTGCGGTGAGGTTTTCTGCGGTTACCGCGGGTTCCTGTTTAAATTTCAAGGTGATGGTGGTGTTATTGCCGTTGAAATTGACGGTAAACATACGGCCCAACAGCGAAGCAACCGTGTAGGATTTACCGGTTGAATATTGCCAAAGTGTGCGTTGATAGTTTCTCTCTTTTAATTTTGAGCCGATATCAGTTTTAACATCAGCATCCAAGACATCCGCTTTTTGCGCTGTATGTCCATAGATGCGGGGAACAGATGCGGATTCAATGTAATCAGCAACAGAGAGAATATCTTTATCCGTCAGAGAGTCATCAGCGATAACCAACCCATACCAGCCACTGGATACCGATCCCAGTGCCGCCACCGCCTCAGCAATGGTTTCTGCTTTGGTAGATTCGATAGCGGTAGCTCCCGATATTTCGTCCAGCTTTAATAAATCACCAATATAAGTTCCCGTCGTTGCCGGTGAAACATAGCCAACCGCACCTACAGAATTCGGCATAATAGCGAAACGCGAAGAAGAACTATCATATGCGACTGAACAATCTTTTAACTTATCTGCTATCCGTTGGGCCACACCATTAAGATTGGCCTCTTTACTCAAATCGACGCCGCTGTATACCGTTTCTTTACCGTTAATCGTCAATTTAAAAGAGCCATCGGTGACAGCAATAAATTTGCTCATCATTTGCTGCTGTTTAGTCAATACCGCCCCTTGTAAAGAGGAGACCACATTGTCCTTAGCCCACCGACCAATATATAAATCAACCGGACGGGGTGACTGGGAATAATAAAGCGCCGCGGCCTGATACTCTGGTGAACTCAGTCCAAAATCAGCACCGACACCATCGATATCCGAATACCGGCGTAAACGTTCATGAGGGTTGATCACGTTACTTGCACCGATGATCAGTAACGCCCCAAAGTTCCGGGATTGAGCCGCATGAGGAGCCATATTCAACGTGACATTGATAATGTTTGAAACAGGTAAACCCTGCATAATTTAATCTCCTAAGAATTTGACAGGCGCTTCCACCAGTGATTTAACACCGTATTCACGCACCACTTTTCGCCGCAAGGTGATCGTCATGTCATAACGACGCCCCCTCTGGTTATTGATAAGTTCCGGTAAAGAAGTCAGCCGGCTGAGTTTGTCGACTGAAAGACCGAAACGTTCCAATTCATCATTGTTCTGACTGACCGCCACGCCATCACGAAAACAGGCACCGTACCGCTGGCTGTTCGGGCCATAAAAGGAGATCAAGCACACAATTTCCTCATGACGCCATAACTTGGTTCCTTCGTCAGTCTGGTTCTCAAAAGCCGGCGAGGCATCTGAAATAAAATCCGTGATAACAAAATCACACCCGTCATCATCTGCCGGTAACTGGGGTAGTTGTGCTGATGTCCATCGAGAACGCACTTTATCGTCAGGCAAACCAGAAACACCGCCTAGCCAACGACTCAGTATGTGCTCCAGCTCATCATCGTATTCAGGCCCAAGCGTGACAGGTGTTAACCAACCCGCTTTATCACTACCGTTGCTCATCAAAAATACCTCCATCAAACAGCAATAACTCACCCTGTGCTTGGGTAAACCAAGCTTTGCTGAAGGCTTAGCTCCCAACACCGAGTTATGATTGATTTAATCGGGATACCAATCGCGAAAAAGGTAAAAAATATGCGTAAGCGATTCGCGACGGCAAATACGAAAAAGGCCGCAACACAGTGCGACCTTCGACAATTATGATTTAAATTTTCACTTATTTATCAGAGTACAATAGAAGAAACTTGAGATTCATTCGTACCAAACAGAGTTCATTGGATAGCATGAATTTTTTAAACTGAATTTGATGTGGGTTAAGCCCTATTTTCCCCATTACCTGCAAATATCCAAATGAAAAAAGCCCCGATATTTCCATATTTCATTTCTATCAGGGCTTATTCGCAACTTTAACTAATTAGTACACTACCATAGCTTTTTGCGTACGCGCAAGCTTTTTGTGTTTTTGTATTTCATCATCCATTTCTAATTTAATATCGAGCATAGCCAGACATCCCTGAACAAAACTTTCTCCCTTTTGCAACCGGGAACGTACTTCAATATCAGGTACTTTAATTAAACGCGCGATGGACCGTTTGGAAAGCCTTAAAGCGTAGTACATAAATAAAACTTCAATTTCTTCAGACTTATCCACCGTCTGCAACTTTGCGATACAAGCATCAATGATCAAGCCATCGTTATCACAGCAGGAAGGACGTAATGAACGAGTTGACGCAATCAGACCTTTAAATCCAGCAGCGATCGGTGGCCAATTAACACCAGTGGCATCATCAACCCAACCGCCCCAACACTCTAAAACTTGTTGAATATTGCGCATATATTTTGACCTTAACTTTTAGTAACAAATAGTAGTAAAAATTATTTTCATGATGGTCTCATGCATCCATGCATTCGGCATTATAACAAATTTTTCATTCTCTATTTTTGTGTTTCTCTGTTACGTAACTATATCATTTAAATACACCTATTTACTTAGTCTATTAAATACAAGTAGTAAATAACCCCTATTCTTGACCAAGCTTAGTTTCAGAGGAAAACACATAAATATCGTTATTAATACGGATGACCACAACGTGTTTCTCTTCCTCATCTACGTATTTATTATACAAATTTATAATCTTCATTTAATCCTCTAATGTACCTTCCTTTAAAACGCTTAGCACCTAAAGCAACATGCATGCTCTTTATTATTTATCAAATTTTTTCAAGCAACATAACACCCCCTTTTTATTATGAGATGAAAAATGCATTAAATAAAAAATAGCACAGATTTTTTATCTCATGGATATTTGAGTGTAAAAAATATTTTTAATCAACTTTGAAATCTGTCATAAAATGCCGATTAAGAATGGTGTCCACACCTGTGCCGAAGACACAGAAATCGGTCTGTTTACTGGATGATGGACAACGAAACGGGTGCAAATGTGAGATCGCAACAGCCCTATTCGCAATATCGCCAGCAGATCAGGCAGAACATTTAAGATATCCACAGAATTAATGTTGCTAACGATAAATTACCAATTATCAGGTAAATATCTACGTGAAAAGTTTTAACACTGTCAGATATACCCTCTGCTGAACAATGAGATTTTTAAACCTATGCTATTTCCTACTCACCCTATCCCATCTTATTTTCAGCTCTCGCCAGACGAATGGATGGATACACACCTATAGCAAATATTTTTTCATGCCTGGAAAACAGATATCCCAAACGCTAATATTTTTCTCTGTTAGTTTTTCCCAGCGAAAATAAATTCGTGTTATCTAAAAATTTGCTACCCTATATTTCTAGTTACGTGGTTTTATTTCGATCAGCTTAACCGTAAATTTAACCATGTTATGAATGAATTCAGAAACTCGTTTTAGCGGGAAATTGTACTGGAAAATAGCAGAATTAACTGGATATATAAATAGTATTATCTACTATCAAGCAAGAAAAAGCCGTTACCTTCTGAAAAGATAACGGCTTCTTATTTGATTTGGTGCCGGCTACCGGAGTCGAACTGGTGACCTACTGATTACAAGTCAGTTGCTCTACCAACTGAGCTAAGCCGGCGTGTTTCAGGGCTAGCCCCCGAAAGCGTGCGCAGTATATTACAACCCATTGCAAACAATCAAGCAGAAATAATTACCCGTCATCTTTCAAGTTGCCTCTTTGTTGGCTGCACTCTCTCACCCCGGTCACATCGTTATCTATGCTCCCGGGGATTCGCTCCCTTGCCGCCGCGATCCACCTTGAAAACCCACCAACGCAAGACTACTGCCTCTAATCTTCTAAATTGCTGGAGTTTCTTATCAAAATACAGCCGATGAGCGGGCTATTTACTGACAAATCAGAAATAACAACGAAATGCTTTATCATCTTTGCTACCTATATAAAAAATAGCCACTGGTCGTAAACTAGCCTGTTTGTCTGGCGACAGTGGAAGATAAAATATCCAAAATAACCTGTCTCCAAACAATATGAGGATCGGTTAACATGTTAAAAAGCAAATACTCAAAATATGGTAGAACACAAGGCGACAAAACATATTTTCAAGGCGTAAACGCAATCAAATTGAGCTTGTTTTTTATAAGCCAAAGGCAAGCCATAACAGCTTTCTTATCATTGCCAGAATCACAATATTGCCACTCTTCCTTAAATTATTACCACAGGGAAATAGTTGACTGCTATAAATGCAATGTGCTATTTAAATTAGATGCAAATCAAAAAAACTAAATCAGGCATGCGCTAATATTAGGTATAAATCAGATCGTTTCTATAGGTTATTATAACTCAAAATTATTAATTATGAGGCAAATTATGCTGGGCAAAAATAACTTAATTGCACATCAAGTCTTATTTACCTTCAAGGATGGAATAAGCTGGGATAGTGAAAAGGCTATATTAGCCGAGAAGGTGACTTTAAATCATATAAATGAGATAAGTGAAATAAAAGGATGGTTTTGTGGCCGCAGTACGGTAGACAGAAAGCAATCAGTTGACTTTAGTTTAATTGGTTACTTTGAAAGTTACGAAGACCTGGACATATACATGCATCATCCCGATCATATAAAAGGCGTGGTGCTATGGAAAGAAATAAGTACATGGACAGTCTCGGATATTATTATTGATCTAAATAAGTTGATAAATTTCACTCAGTTAATAGGAAAGTCGTATGGAGTTTGACGAAAACCTACATAAAAGTGTCGTCGTTATCGCTGATAGTCTGCCGCTTGGGTTAGCCATGAATGCACTGAGCGTCATTAGTGTTTCAATAGGTAGAAATATCGACGGGATTGTAGGACACGATGTCTTTAGTAAAGATAGCATTTGTTATCCCGGTGTCATTAAAACGCCTTTGCCTGTTTTGAAAGCAAGTCATGATGTACTGGATGCTATTCATAGTGAATTAAAATCTAACGATAATTTTAAATTGAGCCCTTTCTCCTGTTTGGCGCAATCATGCAGAACATATGAGGAATACGAAGGAAAATTATCTGCTGAGCATTCGGATGAATTGAAGTTATCTGGAATTGGCATAGTTGGACCAAAGAAAGATATCAATAAACTCACTGGCAACTTACCACTTTATAAATAACCAGGTAATATATATGTATTCCATTTTTAGAAATGAACTTCATGAATTAGGTATGAAATACCTTACCGAGCTAAAAAAATACCTGTCTGGCGAGATAAATATCTCCACATTGGAAAAAATACAATACGAAAAATTAAAAGAAGTGATAAATTATACGAAAAATGGGTCAGCTTTCTATCAAGATCGTCTAGATGCAATAAACCCAAATGATGATGAAAGTTTATCCTCATTGATTGAAAAACTTCCCTTTACTACAAAATCAGATCTAAGTAAGGCGGGAAACACGATATCTTCAGATAGCCTAAGTAACGCTTGGATATATTATGAAACCACAGGGACGACTGGGCCATCAACGCCTTGTCCTCGCAATGAAATAGACTCTTTAGTCAATAATAGTTTTCTGACTCTGCAATATGAGTCTATTTTCAATCAAGAAGGCAAACAACACATTATTGGCGTGATGGGTCCAACGGAATTGCACTCCACTGGCGATACATTTGAAGATGTATTTCGCAGTTTAGGGCATACCGTTATCAAAATGTGGCCTCGTTCGCCCGTTGTTGGCATGCACAGAGTACTCAGGCTGATACAAGACCTCAAAATAACCGCTTTAGTTTGCACACCTGCGGTCGCCGCTGAGTTGTTAAAATATTGCCGGAACAATGCATGTGATGCAAAAGAATTAGGTATCGAGATCATTTTAGTGCTTGGCGAACTTATTACGCCAAATAGATTAAGAAACTTATCTCGGAATTGGGGCGCTAAAATTTACAACTGTATGTATGCCTCACAAGAAACATCAATTCTGGCGGCTTGTAACAATACCAATAAGCTTATTACTATTCCATATAACAATTATTACGAACTCATTTGCCCTTTTACCCAGCAAAAACTCAATGTTGGCGATAATCACGTTGCGGGCGAATTAGTGATTACCCATTTATATAAAGGGAACAAACCTCTGATTCGATACAAAACAGGGGATATGGTTCGATGCAAAGCAATAGGCTTAAATCAATGGGAAATAGAACCCATCGGCCGGGTAAAAGATGTATTAGTATTAAACAATGCCAATGTGTATGCTTTTGATATTGAAAATGCCATCTTTGAAGAACTCGAATATTGTTTTGAATACTTTATTGAAATCAACAACACAGCCGGTACAGATAAGCTCAAGATCACTTTAGAACCGAGTGACGAATTAAATGATGCGTCACTCATGAGTAAAATAAAGCAAAAAATGGAATCCAAATTCAATATGAATGTCGACATCCATGTCGGAGATGTCGGTGGACTGATTGGAACCGCGGCAATGGTAAGTTGGAAAGCAGCACGCATCCATGATCTGAGAGATGATACCAACAATATTGAGCGAAATTCGGCTTTAGAGATCATGAACAAGAGGGCCAATAAATGACAAACAATATCGTTAGCCCAGTTAATAAAGATTGGATCGTATTTCTAGACGGGGAATATCTCAATTTTAGCAATGCGACCTTTCTTGCCAATACACAAGCTTTAAATTATGGCACCGGTACATTTGAGGGGATCCGGGCTTATTGGGATCAAGACAATAACCAACTTAATCTATTTAGAGTGCATGAGCACTATGAACGGTTAATTCAATCAGCTAAAACATTAAAAATTGAATTACCCTATACCAGTCAGGAGTTAACCGATATTACTAAAAACATCATCATTAAAAATGGTTTCAAGCAAGATATTTATATCAGGCCATTAGTGCTTAAAAAGTCGTTAATGCCGGGTGAGAAATTTGGCGTTAAGCTAAGTGGTGTAAATTCAACCCTCTGTATTAACGCTTTACCTATGGGCGCTTATGCCAAAAAAGCAGAGTTTACATGTCTTATTTCAAAATGGCGACGTGTATCAAATGCGGCAATTCCATCATCTGCCAAAATTACCGGCACTTATGTTAATTCCGCACTTGCTCATGAAGATGCCAAAGAAAACGGATTTGATGATGCTATCATGTTGAATGAACAAGGCATGTGCGCAGAAGCAAGTACATCAAATGTTTTTATTGTAAAAGATAATTGCGTTATTACACCATCGCTTAGCGCTGGCATTCTTAATGGAATAACCAGACAATCTGTTTTCGATATTTGTCAATTCCGCAATATTCCTTGTATTGAGTCAGAAATTCAACAAAAGGATCTCTATGAAGCAGATGGCTGTTTTTTAACAGGCACTGGCCTTGAAATATCAATCGTTTCACAAATAGACGATGTGTCATATAGACAAAAAGAAGATTCTATAGCCAATGTTATTGCCCAAGATTATCAAGAAATAATCAGAGGCAGAGTAGATAAGTTCTCACATTGGTTAAATCCGGTTTATTAGTGTAATTCCAGGAGAGACATCATGGAATGTGTTTTTTTTAGTTTCTACAAAGATACATTTGATGTTCTAAATATTGCTACCTTAGGCCCGTCAGGCACAAGTAGCGAGCAATCCGCTATTCGTTTTGGTGAATTTGCTATTAAAAATAACGTCGCCAGAAGTTACCAGATTGTTTTGTGTAATACTTATGAAGAAGCAAGTAATCAAATTATTTTAAATAACTGTCAGGCATTGGTGGTAGCCAATGCTTATTACAATATCAGTGAGTTTTATATGGATAACAGGTTTAACTTGTCATCCGCATTTTTAAATTACACACCTAATTATGGTATCGCTATTCGTGATGAATTAACTACAGATAATATCGTCATTGCAACTCATCCGGCACCAAAGGCTTTAATCCCAGAGTTGTTGCCCGATAATCTAAAAATTGCAGATATCATTTTTAAAGACTCAACCAGTTCAGCCGCAAAAGCAGTCGCTAATTCAGAGGTGGATGCCGCACTCACGACAGAAGTAGCAGCAAAATTACACAATTTAAAATTTATTTCTCATATTCGACCAATTCAAATGCTTTGGTCAGTATTTACAGCCTCATAAAAGCTAATGTTGCTTTAAAATAGGCAAATATATAGATCTTTTTAAAATTTCAATATACAGAGGTTATTATGTCTTTACTTACGCTACACACTATTGCTACCACACCTGAAAAAAGTAAAAAATTACTTCAAAGTTCTATTAATGATTTCGGCTGGATACCTAACCAAAGTGGTTATATGTCAGAATCTCCTTCATTATTAGCCGCTTATCAACGAGCACACGACCTATTTATTGATAGTTCACTGAATGAAGAGGAAAAAGCGGTGGTGTGGATTACAACCGGAGTAGAAAATGGTTGTAACTACACGGTTCAGGCACACGGCTATATTGCAATTCATAATGGTGTGGACAAAAAAACAGTTAAGGCATTGATTGAAAAAACCGACGATCTCTCCCCACGATTATTGGCACTACGTGAATTTACCATCGAGGTTATTTATTGCCGGGGACAATTGAAAAGAAGTGCTATTGATCTATTCCTAAGTCGTGGCTTCAGCAAACAGAATATGCTGGATGTTGTGTTAGGGGTTTCTCAAAAGAATATGTCGACAATTCTCAATAGTATTGCCGGAACCGAGATTGATGATAAATTCAAACTGGACGACCTTTAACTGATCTTGAAAGGCATCAATATGCTTTATGTCGATAAAGAAACCGTTGCACGTTATTTGACGATGGAACTTAGTCTTAAGCTAAGTGAAATAGCATTTAAATTGCAATCGGAAAGAAAAGTAGAGCAACCTTTGCGCAATATCGTTAAAGGTGAAGACGGCTTAATGGGCACTATGCCGATTTATATTAAGGAAGGGCCATACAAAGGGTTTGGGTTAAAGTCGGTGGTAGTGAGATTTCAAAGCAATAGCGATAAACCTTCACACATCGGTAGTGTGTTAGTTTACGACGAGCCAGGTGTTTCCGGGATTGCCGCGGTGGATGCCGGCGCTATTACAGAAATCCGCACCGCCGCCGCCTCTGCTTATGCAACCCATCTTCTCGCCGCAAAGGATGCTAGCCGGTTAGCGATACTTGGTACGGGCTTACAAGCAAAAGCACATTTGCAAGCCATGTTATCTGTACGCCCGATTAAAGAAATCACTTTATGGGGTCGTAATGCAGAAAGATGCCGAGAATTTGCTGCATGGTGTGATAAAACGCTCAATCTTCCCATTTCGATCAAAGCCTCACCTGCTGAGGCGGTACTCAATAGTGACATCATTTGCACAACCACGGCATCGCGTGACCCGATACTCAATAGAAAAGCGCTACCGGTTAAATGTCATGTCAATGCCATTGGCGCTTCGGCACTGGGATTTCAGGAACTCAGCGAAGATATGTATAGCAATACAACCCTATTTACTGATTCCAATGAATCGGTACTTGCCGCCTCTCAATCTGTTATTAAGGCAAGGGAGAAAGGTATTATTAACGGGTCAGACATTGGGATAGAAATTGGTACTGTTTCTCAATCTCATTCCAATTTGTGCGATCAGGGTGTGACTATCTTTCAATCCGTTGGTTTGGCCGTTCAAGATATGGTATTTTCTCGGGAAGTCATTCGACAACTAATAAAAATGTCTTAACTGTTTTGGATGAAAATAGGCCAAACTTAAGACGTTCAACATTAGAAAAATGTCGTTATTGTCTATAAAGAGCCGTTATTTGTCACTTGCATTCGCAAGTGACATTTCTATGTTCTGTTACTTCAAGGTGTTATTTTGAGAGGAAAGATATGCTAGAAGTGTCCCAAATAGTAACCTATACAGCGGCATTGACTGTTGCTGCGGCGATACCAGGCCCGGGAATGGCAGCATTGGTTGCCAGAAGTGTGAGTAGTGGCGCATTAGCGGGATTTAGTGTGTTGTTTGGCCTGATTATTGGTGATCTCACTTATTTATCCTTTGCGGTTTTTGGCTTGTCCATTATCGCGAGCAGTTTTGACACTTTATTTGTTGTGGTGAGATGGGGTGCCGCATTATATTTGGGTTATCTGGCGTGGCAGTTCTGGTTTGCCGATCATCAACCCATTGGTGAAGACCAACCCATTAAGAAAAAAGAGTTGGCTGCGGCTTGGTTATCTGGTCTCACTCTAACATTAAGTAACCCTAAAACGATCGCCTTCTATCTCGCACTATTACCTTTGGTGATTAACATGGAATCTATCTCGTTGCAAAACTGGGGGCTCATGTTAGTACCACTGACAGTTTTTGTCTTATTCAGCGTAGGAGCGGTATTTATTCTCGGCGCTCTCAGTATTCGACATCTGTTATCAAGCCAACGGGCACAACGGATTTTATTTAAAGGCGCGGCTATTATTATGTTCGTAACCGCTGTAACTATGCTGTTCAAATCCAATTAAAAAAGTTTAATTTCTCACCTTCCACGGTTTTATTGAACAAGAATCTGTCCTGAAAAACCATTCTTGTCAATAAATCGTGGACACACCATAAATTACAGACACAACTCGCGCCCGGAAACGACTACACACACTTTTACTCATTGGAAATTGATAGATTTCAGGTCAACCGGGCTGCGAGCTTTCATTCCCATCATTTACCGCTCAATAGACGATAACCATCTTATCGTTATGAAAATGGATTAATTATTATCTGAATGGCATATGGAAATAAAAAAACCCTACGCACAGAAAATGCGTAGGGTCACTATTTGGCGGAAGGATAGAGATTCGAACTCTAGGATGGTTTCCCATCGGCGGTTTTCAAGACCGCTGCCTTCGACCGCTCGGCCATCCTTCCATGACGCGGGATTATGCTCTTAACATGATAATATGTCTAGTCTCTATCGTAAAAATTCTGTGATTTTTTTACTATTCGCTCAATCCTCAATCTACAATATCCTTTTCAGCCCTGATCCTGCTAAAATTAGCCTAAATACATTGAATCATAAGATTCACCAATTTAACGAGCTCGCTAAACAGCCAAGCAATTATTAAGGCTTTTACTCAACGAATGTATAACAAACAATTTTCTATTAATTCATCAACCATAAACCGTTACTACGGTCTGTTCATTATTCTGCTTTTTGTTTCCCTGTTTTTATACAGCTATAACTACTTCAATGCCTGGCTAATGGGGAAAAAATATGCGCTAAATAGCGTTGCAACCAAAGTAGTATTACAGATAGAAGATTATCGTTACCACGCTAATTCTATCTTTAAACAAGCCAATAGCGCATCTTTTAAACCACCAGAGCTCGTCACACCAATGAAGCTACGGCCTGATGTTTACTGGCTTGAGAATCGTTATCAAACTATCGACACGATTATTTTTGGTCACCACAGCACTGCAAGTGTAGAGTTGGCACAACGCCTTTCCAATTATATGGAGATTTTGTGGGGCACCCGCAATGAATACAACTCCATGTACTATCTGAATGGTAAAGATAACAATCTGTTTCTGATAACCACTCACTCTATTCTTAAACCAGAATTGAGATTTAAAGAAAGTTATCTAACACTGACTGCCGAATCAAAACGTTCAGAAATGCTGATGCAATCCACCGCGTTAGATGAACGGGAAAATATTTCTTCAATCCATAAGTTAAATGGCGAAAATATCTATTTTTATACTTATCGGGCGACGTTCAATTCACCGGGTCAATTGGCAACAGTTATCGCTTTTGATTTGCCTATTTGTCACCTTCTTCCTATGGATATGGCAGCGGCCAACTTCAGTCTATTGTCGGATGACGAGCAACCCCCTAATGAAATCAATAAAGTCAATATTTCACAAAATGGTTTCTGGCTCGAATTTTCTCAATCACTTAAAGGTACGCAATACAAACTGTTGTATCGGATATCACTCAAAGATTTGCTAATCGATTTGTTATACAGAAACATCTGGTTGTTACTGGCTGATTCAGTCTTTATTATCCTGTCCTTAGGTGGGCTTATTTACATTCGTAGAAAATATATCGCGCCAAATGCCCTGATGAGCCACGAACTACAAGTCAAGGATGCGTTAAGTCACGATATTATCTCCAATATCCCCATTGGCTTATTGATTTATGATTTCTCAGTCAATCAGATAATTATGTGCAATAACATCGCCGACCATCTGTTGCCGAATGTCGATTTAAATAAAATTAAGATGATGGCCAAGCAACATCATGGTGTCATCCAAACCTCAATTGAGGATTCAGTCTATGAAATTAACATGTACAACCTTCGCCTGTTGCCAGAAACTTATCTGTTTTTACTGCAAGATAAAGATCAGGAAGCATTAATTAGCCGGCGTCTACAACTTGCCCATTTGGAACACGATAAGAGTGTACAAGCTCGGCGTTTTATGTTGACCAACATTCGTTCTGAATTAAAACAACCAATAAAAGAATTAGATCATCTCGCTTACCAACTGAAACAAATTCTTATAGAAGAAAATAGTGTTCGTATCGTCGATAATTTATTGACTAAATCTGAATATATATCCGACTGGATTGAGAATATTTCATTACTCAATGAATTAGAATCAGGTGAATGGCAAGCAAAAAATGAATCGTTTTCATTATCAGTCATTTTAGAGGATATTATTAAAAAAGTGTTTCCTAAAATGAATAACAAAGGATTGAATTATTATTATCATTGTAATATTAATCCTGAATCACTATTTATTGGCGATAGTACTGCCATCAGTAAGATCGTCCTGATGTTAGTCAATTATGCAATCACGCTTACATCTTATGGCAAAATATCTCTCATCGTTAACTATTCTCAGGAATACAAAGAACACATTCAAATCGACATTATAGATACAGGCGCCGGACTTAATTCAACAGATTTAACAAACTTGAATTATCCATTTTTAAGCAAAGCCACAGGCGATAAATATCAATCCAATTCAGGGCTGACCTTTTATCTGTGTAACCAATTATGTAGAAAATTAAATGGTCATTTTACTATAAACAGCAAACCCAACCTGGGTACGCACTATGCTATCAGTCTGCCCTTAATAATCGGCCAAGACCAATGCCCGCCGCTACTGGAAGACATTACTGCCTTGTTGGATATCAGCAATACGAAGATCCGTAAGATTGTACAAAATCATCTGCATCATTATGGCGCGGTTTACTTCGATAAAAAGCCAGAAAATATGAATCGAGAATACGATATCATGTTGACGGATAAACCCTACGATTCGGCAAAATCGGCTATATTACTGGTTGATAATCTGGCCGGCTTTGAGCAGATAAAACCTGACTATATTCGATGTAACTACAATCTGGGTGAAGCGGTTATCAATGCCATTTCGTTATTAATTGAGAGAAGTTTCAGTTTTAACGAATTCACGGCAAATTTAGAAATGTCAGCATTTAACGATGAAAGCAGCGATTACGATTTTGACAATGTTATAAATAGTTATCAAAAACAGCTAACTGATAGCGATTACCGACAATTATTTGTCGAGACAGTACCGATAGATATTAATAAGCTGTATACTGATATAGAACAATATGATCTGATATCGCTTTCGCAAACAGCACATCGCCTGAAAGGCGTCTTTGCTATGTTAGACCTAGAACTCCTCAAACTTTCTTGCGAAACACTGGAACAACACATAACAGACAGTAACGAAATAGAGATTAAGAATAGCATTAGCCGTCTTGAATCCTTCACCAAAAGGCTATTGCAGCAGGGTAACTAATAAGATGAATAACCTTAACGTCATTATTGCTGATGACCATCCGATTGTCCTGTTTGGCATCCGCAAATCACTTGAGCGGCTTGAATGGATCAACGTCGTCGCTGAGTCTGAAGACTCGACCACATTGATCAACAATCTGTCCTGTATTAAAGCAAACGTACTGATCACAGATCTGTCCATGCCTGGGGACATATACGGCGATGGGATCAATTTGATTAAATACATCAAACGCCATTATCCCAAGCTATCCATCATTGTTCTAACCATGAACAATAATCCAGCAATTTTAAGTGCTGTACTCGAACTTGATATTGAAGGCATTGTCTTAAAACAAGGAGCACCAACAGATTTACCTGATGTATTGACGGCCCTGAATCAAGGGGAAAAATTTATGCCAGACAGCGTTTCTGAACTGTTGAAAAAAGTGACGAAAACCCCCTATGGCGATAAACCGTTATCACAAAAAGAGAGTGAAGTTATACGTCTATTTGCCCAAGGCTTTTTGGTAACAGACATTGCCAAAAAACTTAAACGCAGTGTCAAGACTATCAGCAGCCAGAAAAAATCGGCTATGGTAAAACTGGGGGTAAATAACGATATTGCATTACTCAATTATCTTGCTTCTGTCACAATCAATACGAGCAATCACGTTCAGTAAATACCGTTCGTTATTTTAATATGAAAGTCGTCCTGATGCCCGGTAACCATTTGTTTGTACCGGGCATTTTTTTGTACCGGGGTTTCAAATCATTTGCGTCAGTGTCTGCCTGAGCGTCACCAGAGAAACCGGTTTCGACAAACAATCATCCATTCCTGCATCAATACAGCGTTGTTTTTCTTCTGCCAGTGCATTTGCCGTAATACCAATAATCGGCAGCTTACACCCATCATTCCGTAAATACATTGTTAACGCATAACCATCCATATTGGGCATATTGACATCCGTCAGAATGATATCAATCCCCCCGCTCTTCAAATATTCCAACGCATCTAATCCATCATTTGCCATCGCTGTTTGAAAACCAATGGATTTCAACTGATCGGCCAATAAACGGCGGTTGATAGGATGATCATCTACCACCAGAACCACAATAGTATTAAACCGAGTGTTTGCCTGAAAAACAGGTGGGGCTGTATTCAATACCACATGATGATTCGGTGAAATCAGCCGCTCAATCATTACCGACAAATCATGTAAATGGTAAGTGTTATGTAACCAATAGTTTTCTCTGATTTGTTCCGGTGAGCCAATATAGTCCGTCGATAATTCAATATAAGCATATACAGGGGAAATAACCGCATCAGGAAAATCGCTGATAATAATTTCACTACCCTCTGTGTTCTGCTCACTGTATAAAACCGTGTGTAAGCCATGATGAACCAGAAAACGCTGTAAAAATTCTTCCAGATAAAGATTGCGTATAGCCAAGATGATTTTCCGCTGAGACTCATTTATTAGCTGAGTTTTTGGCCTATATTTCGCACCATATAAAGGTAACCGAATAGAAAACATACTCCCTATCTGTGGTTGGGAAATGACTTCAATATCACCATCCATCAGATTGATAAGTTTTTCACAAATCGCCAGACCAAGCCCGGTTCCCTGAGATGAGCTTTCCGTATTTGGCATGATCTGGAAAAAGGGATCAAACAACTGAATAAGCGCTTTATCAGAGATACCGACACCCGTGTCCTTTATTCTGACGTATAAGTAATCTTTATCAACTGTCACATGGATAATCACACATCCGGTATCAGTGAATTTAATCGCATTATTTAACAGATTAGATATAACTTGTTGTAATCGAACCGGATCATTGCAAATATAATCTGGAACACCCGGTTCAATATAGCAATACAAGGTCAACGGCTTTTTCACTACTAACGGTAGATAGTTAGAAATAACATGAGAGATAACTTCCTGACAGGAAAATTCTCTAGATTCAATTTTAAGCTGTTTAGATTCGATCTTTGAAAAGTCGAGAATATCACTGATAATTTTTAGCAACAGCGCTGAGGAGTTATTCATCGTTGATAACAAACGGACAGATTCAGCAGGCAATGAATGTGCTTGTAATAACTCCAGGTTGCCAATAATACCGTAAAGCGGCGTTCTCAACTCGTGGCTGACGGTAGCTAAAAACATAGATTTAGAATAGTTAGCCTGCTCTGATGCTAACGCCATTTCCTGTAATGATTTTTCCATCCGCACACGGACACTAATATCAACCAAGACACAAATTGCCACCTCTTCATTCCTGTAGCGGGAATGAACAAAACTGATTTGCAAATGATGATGATTACTGGTGACAACATCAACATAACTACTGGTTCTGTCACAAATAATATGAATAATCCGTTCCCGATCTTCGTGCGTTAGCATTCTCAAATAATTATGTGCCAACTCATTACTCAGAATATTACTCCCATCACTGACCCGCAATATACTGATCCCAACCGGCGCTGAAGCCACAATTTTATGATTAAATTGCTCATGCTCTTCCAAGCGGATGGCATTCTCTTCTGCCGGAACAAACATTTTCCGCTCAAACAGATACACCAAGATAATGATGACAAAGGCAGATAATGCATTAAGCACAATACTGCTAATAATCTGTAGCTTAAAACCTTCAAAAATAGTTTTCAGTGACAGGGCATAAATGATACTGAATGAAGATGGCATTAACCGACGTTTTAGCAGTAAATCAGTAAAATTATCATCATAGCCAAAATAAGGCGCTTCCAACTGATAATCAGCATAATGAAGTTTATAGTCATCATTTGCTGGATAATGCAACACCGGGTGATTACTGCTATTCAATAACGTTATTGAAATTGGGCGGTCTTGTCTCTGAATAAAAGAGTCCAATCTGATGAATTGTTCAATGCCTATCATGGCAACCATCTGACCATTGACATATACCGGAGCCAACACGTAGAGATAGCCGCTATCAGATCTTGCACCCGGTATAACCCAATAAACATTTCGTTCTTTACCTTGCTCTTTCAGGCTGATAAGCCTACGTGAATTTTCATAAACTATTTTTTTCAACGTATCGGGTTCAGTCGTGGTATTACGGATAGAAAAACTTACCATACACATACTTTGCGTACCCACCAGAAAAACCTGATTCAACCCCTGAGGCGCAGCAAGATTATCCTTCCAATAGAAGATAAGATTATTTAATGAATTTAAATAACTATGAGTGTTGTTGCGAAAAGTATGACAATCAGCGTTTTGGTTCAACGGATGATAAGAAAACGCCGGGTTATTATGTGGAAAATCAAAAATAGCATTTTTTCCATTAGAATTCAGTAAATGCTTCTCTGTCATATATTGGATATCCCGCAGAACACTTGCTGTATGACGCACATAAGAGAGCGTGGAATCATAATTAGCATTGTATTCTTGCCGAATATCTGATTTAACTTCATTAAAGATATTAACCAGGTAAAAAGCTGTTAATAAAGCGCCCAATGCCCACAACATTAAGCCAAGCACCCGGAAAAGATAACGGGATATTTTCAGCGATGTACGAAAAGAAGAAAGATATCTCAAAAGGTTACCTGATAAAAACCAGCATTATTCAATGTCATTAATGACAAGATATACCAGAGTTTAAAGATTAAAAAGGCCCATCTGTTGCATATTTCGATATTAATAAAAATCCCTGTAAAAAAACAGGCACCGAAGTACCTGTTTCTTAAATTAAGTGAAAAAATATCTTCACTTAAACCGGATCAACTGACTCGCTGCTGTTAGCATCAGGTAAATCGGTGCTATCACTTTTCACCTCTTCCCCTTCTGCTGCCAACCCATCTTCATCGTCTTCATCATCTTCGGGCTCAGCAACCCGCTGTAAGCCGACAACTTTCTCATCTTCAGCGGTACGAATAAGTGTTACGCCTTGAGTATTCCGGCCAACAACGCTGACTTCCGACACCCTTGTACGTACTAATGTGCCAGCATCCGTAATCATCATTATTTGATCAGTTGGTTCAACCTGAATTGCCCCGATCACGTTACCATTACGCTCACTGACTTTAATTGAGATAACCCCCTGCGTTGCACGGGATTTGATCGGATATTCGTTTTCAGCGGTGCGTTTGCCATAACCGTTTTCAGTGACCGTCAGAATTTCTCCTTCTCCACGCGGGATAATCAGAGAAACAACTTTATCTTCACCATTTAGTTTAATACCACGTACACCGGTAGCGGTACGCCCCATTGAACGAACCGCTTCCTCTGCAAAACGAACAACCTTCCCTTCCGCGGAGAACAACATAACTTCGTTACTACCGTCAGTCAGGTCAACGCCGATCAGCTCATCACCATCATTAAGATTAACGGCGAGAATGCCCGCACTGCGCGGACGGCTGAAATCTTGCAACGCGGTTTTCTTCACGGTCCCACTGGCGGTAGCCATAAAGACATATAACCCTTCTTCATATTCACGCACCGGCAGAATCGCCGTAATTCGCTCATTTTGCTCTAACGGCAACAGGTTAACAATCGGACGACCACGGGCACCACGGCTAGCCTCCGGTAATTGATAAACCTTCATCCAGTACAAGCGGCCACGGCTGGAGAAGCAGAGGATCGTATCGTGGGTATTGGCAACCAACAACTTGTCAATAAAATCTTCTTCTTTAATACGCGCTGCGGATTTACCTTTACCACCACGGCGCTGCGCTTCATAGTCAGATAACGGCTGATATTTGACATACCCTTGATGTGACAGCGTAACAACAACATCTTCCTGATTAATCAAATCTTCAATATTGATATCAGCCGTATTTTCCGTGATTTCAGTACGGCGGGCATCGCTGTATTGCGCCTTAATTGCCAACAACTCTTCACGGATCACTTCCATCAAGCGCTCAGGATTTTCCAAAATGAACAGCAATTCGCCGATTAATGTCAGCAATTCACGATATTCATCCAGCAGTTTTTCATGCTCCAAACCAGTCAGTTTCTGCAAACGCAGATCCAGAATCGCCTGAGCCTGTTGTTCAGTCAGATAATATTTACCCTCATGCACGCCATATTGTGATTCCAGCCATTCAGGGCGGGCAGCATCATCGCCGGCACGTTCTAACATGGTGGCAACACTACCTAATTCCCACGGCTGAGCAACTAATGCAGCTTTTGCCTCGGCTGGCGTCGATGCAAAACGGATAAGTTCGATAATCGGATCGATATTCGCCAATGCCACAGCCAATGCTTCAAGAATATGGGCTCGTTCACGGGCTTTACGTAATTCAAAGATAGTACGACGGGTGACCACCTCACGGCGGTGGCATACGAAGGCCGAAATAATATCTTTCAGATTCAGCAGCTTCGGCTGCCCTTGATGCAGGGCCACCATGTTGATACCAAAAGAAACCTGGAGTTGAGTCAAAGAATAGAGGTTATTCAGAACCACTTCTCCCACCGCATCCCGTTTCACTTCAATCACAATCCGCATGCCGTCTTTATCAGATTCGTCACGAAGTGCACTAACCCCTTCGATGCGTTTTTCTTTCACCAATTCGGCAATTTTTTCAATCAGACGGGCTTTATTGACCTGATAAGGAATCTCGTGCACTAAAATAGTTTCACGACCATTCTTCTCATCCACTTCAATTTCCGCACGGGCACGGATATAAATTTTACCGCGACCAGTCCGATAAGCCTCCTGAATACCGCGACGACCATTAATAATCGCAGCAGTAGGGAAATCCGGGCCAGGAATATACTGCATCAACCCTTCAATGCTGATGTTTTCATCTTCAATATAAGCCAGACAACCATCAATAACTTCGGATAAGTTATGAGGAGGAATGTTAGTTGCCATACCCACTGCGATACCGGAAGAACCGTTGATCAGCAGGTTTGGTACTTTCGTTGGCATCACTTCCGGGATCTGTTCTGTACCATCATAGTTTGGCACAAAATCGACAGTCTCTTTTTCCAGATCCGCTAACAGCTCATGGGCAACTTTTGCCATACGCACTTCGGTGTAACGCATAGCGGCGGCTGAGTCACCATCAACTGACCCAAAGTTACCCTGACCATCAACCAACATATAGCGCAGGGAAAATGGCTGAGCCATACGAACAATCGTGTCGTAGACTGCACTATCCCCATGTGGGTGGTATTTACCGATGACGTCCCCGACAACACGGGCAGACTTTTTGTAGGGTTTATTCCAATCATTTCCCAGTACACTCATGGCATAAAGCACGCGACGGTGTACCGGCTTTAGTCCGTCTCGAACATCTGGTAGTGCGCGCCCAACAATAACAGACATCGCATAATCCAAATACGAGCTTTTCAGCTCTTCTTCGATATTGACCGGGGTGATTTCTCTGGCAATGTCGCTCATGGAGCCCACTATTCCTCATACATTCCGAATTCAAAGGTTTAGAACTATACCACAACCCAACAGTTTTATAAAAATCAGATACGGGTATTTAAAAATTAAGCCGTGTATACTATTTCAAAACTGATTCAAAACTGATTCAAAACTGACTCAGAACTGAATGAACCTTGGCAGAACTGAGTGAATCCGCCTGTTTAAAGAAAGTTTAAGGAGCAATAACCACTGATGAACATCAAAACCCCTTCCACCCCAAACAATGTTGATCAACAGGAAATAGAAAAATTTGAAGCGATCGCTTCTCGCTGGTGGGATTTGGAAGGTGAATTTCAGCCACTGCACCGGATTAACCCACTACGCCTGAATTATATTTTGCAGCGTTCTGGCGGTATTTTCGGTAAAAAAGTGTTGGATGTAGGCTGTGGTGGCGGTATTTTGTCAGAAAGTATGGCCCGTGAAGGGGCTGATGTGACCGGGCTGGATATGGGTACGGAACCACTTCAGGTTGCCAGACTGCACGCCCTTGAAACAGGTATCCCCGTGACCTATGTACAGGAAACAGTAGAAAGCCACGCCGAAAAATATCCACAAGCTTATGATATCGTCACCTGTATGGAAATGCTGGAACATGTCCCAGATCCACAATCGGTCGTTCACGCTTGTGCTCAGTTGGTGAAACCCGGCGGACACGTCTTTTTCTCTACCATTAACCGCAACAAAAAAGCCTGGCTTATGGCGGTAATCGGCGCGGAATACATCCTAAAAATGGTACCGAAGGGAACCCATGATGCGAAGAAATTTATCCGGCCATCAGAGTTGATAGGCTGGATTGACAGAACATCCTTGCGGGAAAAGCATATTATCGGCCTACATTATAACCCGCTAACGGATAAATTTAGCCTTGGTCACAATGTAGACGTCAATTATATGTTACACAGCCAGTATGTCTGACATATTCATCTGACAGACTAATAAAGCGGCAAATAAATCACATTTTCAGGAATTTTTTTACTCATTTTTGCCGGTGTTTTTGTCAGAGCAACCGCTAGTAATGATGCAGGCTTCCGGCTTTTTAATAAATTTTAGTCCTCAAGTTATCCACAAGAATCCGTATTTTTGTACACTTGATAAAAGCTGCTTTTAACATTATCTTGTTGTCATTATTTAGTGTACCCCCTACATATTGTGTTCCTTAACATTCCATTACCACTACTCTCTCGTTGGTTTTTCCGCCACTGAGGGGGTTATGTTTTGGTCTAAGTCAAAGACACAAAGCAGGTGGGAGCGAATCTGAAAGTAAATGTAAGGTATGCCTGTCCATGAACCATAGTCTGCTAGTAACAAAGCGTGATGGCCACAAAGAACGAATTGACCTTGATAAAATCCACCGGGTTGTTAACTGGGCAGCCGATGGACTGAAAAATGTCTCGGTATCACAAGTAGAACTGCGTTCCCAAATCCAATTTTACGATGGCATCAAAACCTCAGATATTCATGAGACGATGATCAAAGCTTCCGCTGATCTTATCTCCGGTGATGCACCTGACTATCAGTATCTGGCCGCCCGCTTGGCAATTTTCAACCTGCGTAAAAAAGCTTACGGTCAATTCGAGCCACCCTCGCTCTATGACCATGTATCCCGTATGGTGAAAATGGGCAAATATGACAAGCACTTGCTTGCAGACTACTCGAAAGAAGAATTCGAGCAAATGAACGAGTTTATTGACCATTGGCGTGATATGAACTTTTCTTACGCGGCGGTCAAACAGCTTGAAGGTAAATACCTAGTTCAGAATCGCGTTACCGGTGAAATTTATGAAAGTGCCCAATTCCTTTATATTCTGGTCGCAGCTTGCCTGTTCTCCGGTTATCCGAAAGAGACACGTCTGGACTATATTCGCCGTTTTTACGACGCGGCTTCCACATTTAAGATCTCTCTGCCTACCCCGATCATGGCGGGTGTACGCACCCCGACGCGTCAATTTAGCTCATGCGTATTGATTGAATGTGATGATAGCCTGGATTCCATTAATGCGACTTCCAGCGCGATTGTAAAATATGTTTCTCAACGTGCGGGTATTGGTATCAATGCAGGCCGCATTCGTGCGCTGGGAAGCCCAATCCGTAATGGTGAAGCCTTCCATACCGGCTGTATTCCTTTTTATAAGCATTTCCAGACCGCGGTCAAATCCTGCTCTCAGGGGGGCGTTCGTGGTGGTGCCGCTACCCTGTTCTATCCATTATGGCATCTGGAAGTTGAAAGCCTGCTGGTACTAAAAAACAACCGTGGCGTTGAAGGAAACCGTGTTCGTCACATGGACTATGGCGTACAACTTAACAAACTGATGTACGAACGCCTGATCAAAGGTGAAGAGATTACCCTGTTCAGCCCATCCGACGTTCCAGGGCTATATGAGGCATTCTTTGCCGATCAGGATGAATTTGAGCGCTTGTACACCAAATATGAGCAGGACAGCAATATCCGTCAGCAACGTCTGAAAGCGGTTGATCTCTTCTCCCTGATGATGCAAGAGCGTGCTTCTACCGGCCGTATCTATATTCAGAACGTAGATCACTGCAACACCCACAGCCCATTTGATCCTTTAGTCGCCCCGGTGCGCCAATCAAATCTGTGTCTGGAAATTGCACTGCCAACCAAGCCATTGAATGATATCAATGATAAAAATGGTGAAATCGCGCTGTGTACCTTGTCCGCATTCAATCTGGGAGCAATTGAAAATCTTGATGAGCTGGAAGAACTGGCTACTCTGGCAGTCCGTGCCCTTGATGCCCTGCTCGATTATCAGGACTACCCTATCCTTGCCGCCAAACAAGGGGCAATGGGTCGCCGTACATTAGGCATTGGTGTCATCAACTATGCTTACTATCTGGCGAAACACGGTGTACGTTACTCCGATGGCAGCGCTAACAACCTGACCCACAAAACATTTGAAGCTATCCAGTATTACCTGTTGAAAGCCTCTAATGAACTGGCGAAAGAACAAGGCGCTTGCCCGTGGTTTAAAGAAACCACCTATTCTAAAGGTATCCTCCCTATCGATACCTATAAAAAAGCGCTGGACACATTGACCAATGAACCGCTGCACTATGACTGGGAAGCATTGCGCAACGAGATCAAACAATATGGTCTGCGCAATTCAACATTATCTTCTTTGATGCCGTCAGAGACCTCTTCCCAGATCTCTAACGCCACCAACGGCATTGAACCGCCTCGTGGTTATGTCAGCATCAAAGCATCAAAAGATGGCATTTTACGCCAGGTTGTACCGGAATATGAGCGTCTGAAAGGTGCTTATGAACTCTTATGGCAAATGCCTGGTAATGATGGCTATTTGCAGTTGGTTGGTATCATGCAGAAATTTATCGATCAATCGATCTCTGCCAATACCAACTACGATCCGACACATTTCCCAAGTGGAAAAGTGCCGATGAATCAGCTACTGAAAGATTTATTGCTCGCTTACAAATATGGTGTGAAGACGTTGTATTACCACAATACCCGTGATGGTGCGGAAGACATTCAGGATGACCTGGAAGAAGTCGTGGAATCTGCTGATTCCGATTGTGAAGGCGGCGCGTGTAAGATTTAATTTGAGGAAGTTATGGCCTATACCACTTTTTCACAAGTCAAAAACGATCAGTTACAGGAACCCATGTTTTTTGGTCAGCCAGTAAATGTAGCCCGTTATGACCAACAAAAGTATCCGATTTTCGAGAAATTGATCGAAAAACAGCTCTCTTTCTTCTGGCGCCCAGAAGAAGTTGACGTGTCTCGCGACCGCATTGACTACAATGCGCTGCCTGACCATGAAAAGCATATTTTTATCAGTAACTTAAAATATCAAACGCTGCTGGACTCTATTCAGGGCCGCAGCCCGAACGTGGCTTTTCTGCCCTTGATCTCCATCCCTGAGCTGGAAACCTGGGTTGAAACTTGGTCTTTTTCTGAAACGATTCATTCACGTTCTTACACTCACATCATTCGGAATATCGTTAATGATCCGGCGGTTGTGTTTGATGATATTGTCACCAATGAAGAGATTCTGAAACGGGCAAAAGACATTTCCGCTTATTACGATGATCTGATTGAGATGACCAATCATTATCAGCTATTTGGTGAAGGCACACATCAGATTGCCGGTAAAACTATCACGGCTAGCCTGCGTGGACTGAAAAAGCAACTGTACCTGTGCCTGATGAGCGTTAACGCGCTGGAAGCGATCCGCTTTTACGTCAGTTTTGCCTGTTCATTTGCCTTTGCTGAACGCGAATTGATGGAAGGTAATGCAAAAATCATCAAATTGATCGCCCGTGACGAAGCACTACATCTGACTGGCACACAACATATGCTAAATCTGTTGCGCTCTGGTCAAGACGACCCAGAAATGGCAGAAATCGCCAAAGAGTGTGAACAACAGTGCTACGACCTGTTTGTTCAGGCGGCGGAACAAGAAAAAGAGTGGGCAGATTACCTGTTCAGCGAAGGCTCGATGATTGGCTTGAACAAAGATATTCTGTGCCAATATGTTGAGTACATTACTAACATCCGTATGCAAGCTGTCGGGTTGAAACTGCCATTTGAAACGCGTTCTAACCCGATTCCGTGGATTAACGCCTGGCTGGTGTCTGATAACGTTCAAGTCGCGCCGCAAGAAGTTGAAGTCAGTTCCTATCTGGTTGGTCAGATTGATGCTGAAGTTAACCCTGACGACCTGAGTGATTTTGAACTCTGATGACAAGCTATAAAGTAACCCTGCATGGTATGCAGGGTTATCATATCTACAGCTCTCCCGAACTGCATAACAGTCTGCTAGAGGCATTGGAACAAGGTAGAGTTCAAGCTGAATACCAATGCCGCGAAGGTTATTGCGGTTCCTGTCGTGTCAAATTGATAAAAGGCAAAGTCGGCTATCGACGCAAACCTCTGGCTTTTGTTAATGAAGGCGAAATTTTACCCTGCTGCTGTCATCCGCTTAGTGATATTGAGATTGAGCTTTAGTATTTATTTTAAAAACTAACACTCAATAATGAATACGAATATCCACACCTTGATCGCATGGACAAAGAATCCCCAAATTTATAAGGGCTTTTAATTTATTAACAACAGGTTATATAGTAATTTAGATGGAATGGAACTCCTCAACCCTACGCTCAAGCTCTGTAAGAAATGACGTTTTTGCTAATTCGTGAGCCTTCGGGCTCATAATACTTATCACCTGAAAACTCTTACTATCCATCCAATGCTGCACATACACTAAATAATTATCCGAACATCGATCAATCTGTGGCTTATATTTTTCCCACGGTATTTCATCTGGCATTCTAATATGCAATTTATAGATATTTGAATCTAAGGTTCTGCTATTATGTTCCCATTGACCATCCCGGCCAAATACAGAAGGTAATAACGCCGTCCTTTTCCAATGCTCTAACAACTTTGCATAAACTATTGCAACATCATGAAACTCAACATCTTTATGAACAGTAACACTGACTCCCATTATAAAAATTCCGGCTCTGACAGACCAAGGTTTTTATGTTCTGCTAATATCATCAATTTAACTTCTCTAGAAGTAGGTAAATTATCAGGATGATACGTCTTTGTCGGAGGCAGGCTTTGTTCAATAGCCGAAAGAATATCACACGCAGTATATTCAGAGTTCGCTATTGCTCGACCAAACTTTACAATATTCACCCGAAATATTTCTCGCTCAGACGGATCTGGAAAATTCTTACTCAGATTATCAGGTGACAGAACGATACGTACTGCTTCTTTTATCCTCATGCAATATTCAATGTTGTCATTGGCCAATTTTCTTATACGTACTGAATTTGAAAACAATCCACCACTCCCCTTAGCAATACGATGAGCGATAGCTTCAGATAACGACTTTCGTGTGTACTCATTCAGACTTTGCAAGTAAGCAGTTGCTTCTGACAAAGGCAGAAAAACTTGTTCATCTTTCAGGTTAAATGTCAATGTAGATATCAAACCTGCTGATTTTTGTATTTCAACAACCGTCATCGGTAGAACGGTACTTTTAGCCGGAACAGGAGCCAGAGACGCCAATAACGCCGCTGTCATCGCTGGGAGAGCCATTGTTTTCACTTGCCTCTTCATATCCTTACCACCTTCAATGTTGATATATACCCTATTGATTTCAAGATGCATCGCGGCGGCAAGGGAGTGAATCCCCGGGAGCATAGATAACTATGTGACCGGGGTGAGCAAGTGCAGCCAACAAAGAAGCAACTTGAAAGATGACGGGTATAGTTGTTATTAGCCCTTCCAAGGGTTGATAACAGTAAGCCCGGCAGCTTCAAAAGGTGATATGTCGCGGGTTGCAACAATCAGCCCATTCGCCGCTGCAATAGCCGCAATATACCCGTCAGCCTTCCCAATGGCTTTCCCCTCGCTCTTCGCTCGCGCCATGATCTCGGCATAAGCTTCCGAAGCGGCCGCATCGAATGGCAAGATACGACCGGTAAATAAAGGAACAACACTCCGCTCTAGGTTTCTATGCAGGGTATCTTTGCGCTTACCATTGGACAGCGCTGCAACCCCAAAGCGAAGCTCAGCCAAGCTGATCGCTGCCAAGTAAAGCGTCTCGACATTCTGTTCATCTATCCAGGCAACCACAGCGGGGTGGCCGCTGAGCCGCAGTGGCTCGGAAACCACGTTCGTATCTAGCAGTATCATTCAAAACTCATCGGCTCAGCAGGTGTCTTATCACGCTCGATCTCAAGATCGACGCCCTCCGCCTCGCGGCCGATTTTTGCCAGCAAGGAACCCAGCTTGATGCGCCCCTCCGGTTGTACGGCGTTTTCCAGAATAAACCGGATTTCGGCCTCAGCACTACGGCCATGTGTGGCTGCGCGTACCCGCAAGGCACGATGCACTTCGTCCGGTACATTTCTGACAGTAATGGATGGCATAGATTCATTTCCTCATTTAGCATGCATTGCAATCAATATATATTATTGCAATCATGGCTGCAAGCATGTGGGATAGAAAGAGAGCTAATTGCATTCAATCAAAACCCATTAGCAAAGAGTTGGAAAGAAATCAGCGGCTAAATCAGGTAAAGCTGGCAAAGCAATATATGTAGAAAAACCTATGGCATTAACATTTGATTCAGAAGTAAAAAACATGTTATATAATCATATATTGGAACGAAAAAAATGGGATAAATCAGAATTCTATTATAATCTCCACCAAGATTTTATTAAGAAAGAATTCGATATAAACATATTGGGAAAATAAAATGAAAAAAACAATAAAATGGGGCATTATTGGTTGCGGTGATGTTACTGAAGTAAAAAGTGGCCCTGCCTTTTATAAATTAGATAATTCTGAATTAGTTGCAGTAATGCGGCGCAACGCTAATTTAGCAGAGGATTTTGCTAAGAGACATAATGTCCCTAAATGGTATTCTGACGCTAATTCACTTATTAATGACAAAGACATTGATGCAGTATATATTGCAACACCTCCCTCTACACATAAAGAATATACCATTTTAGCGGCTAAAGCTGGTAAAGCAATATATGTAGAAAAACCTATGGCATTAACATTCGAAGAATGTAATGAGATGATCGCGATTTGTAAATCCCAAAATGTTCCCTTATTTGTGGCTTATTATAGGAGAGCATTACCAAGATTTTTAAAGATCAAAGAATTAATTGAGTCAGGTGCGATAGGAACACCAAGAATTGTAAGTTGTATACTTTACAGAGAGATAGAGAAATGTTACCAAGATCCTCATCATTTACCTTGGGTTGTTAATCCAAAAATTTCCGGTGGTGGGTTATTTGTTGATTTAGCATGTCATACTCTTGATATATTAGACTTTCTTTTGGGAAAGATTATTTCTGTCAAAGGACATGCAAATTCACAAGGGAATGCTTATCCCGCTGAAGATTGTGTATCAATGTCATTTATGTTTGAAAATAATATTCAAGGTGTGGGTATATGGAATTTTGTGTCGAACTCTAGAGGAGATAATGTTGAAATAATTGGTACTAAAGGAAAAATATCTTTCTCTACATTTGGAAATTCAGCCATTTCATATTATGACGAAAATAATAAATTACACCAATTTAATATTGATAATCCAAAGCATATAGAAATGCCATTGATTAATACAATAATTAATGAATTACAAGGAAAAGGATTTTGCCCATCAACAGGAGAATCAGGCTCACGAACCAGTTGGGTAATAGACCAAGTATTAAAAGACTATAGAATTAATAATTATTTACAATATAAAAATGAATAAATTAGTTTTTAGAGGGAAATAAAAAACAAATATATATGATCTTATTGAAAACATCGGAAGTTAATAAATGACTTAAAAGACTTTATTAACTTCTTTTTATTACCATTTTTATCAACTAAAACAGTTTTACTATTCATAAGATTTATTCTTAACAGAACAATGCCATATATTCTGTTTACTGATGATTTTATATAATGGATATCGCTATGATCAGTTACGAAATAAAACTTAGGTTCTTTAATCAAACATAACTCCTACAACGTGAAAAAGCCAATCGTAATGCCGCACCAACTTCCTCAGGAGAACTGTTTGCCGGAATAATGACATAATCAGCTTCAGAAATACCATCTCCAGACCAACCTTCCAATTTTTCATGGCTAGATGGTTGTATCGTTATCTCACCATCAAGCATGCAAATACTACAACTCAACATTTTCTTAAATAATCGGCGTTTTGAACGATAGCCATAAGATTTCATCATCTCCGTTATCCAATTTTTATACTGCTCATCACTTGCATCATGATCAAAATAATCCTCACATTCATCAAATGGGATTACTCTGCTTTTTGATAAGGCATCAAGTACAGCCTTTCCTAATTCTTGATCAGATACAATTGGCTGTAGTAAATGTTTGCTACCTAAGGGATCCGCTCTCAATAAACCATTGCCTGAATAAGTTTTAACAGAATAAAAATCCCCGTTGAACATAGCGCTTGCATTTAACCCTTGTTTAAAATCTGCATTCATTATTTCACCACCGTAATTTTAGCAGTAAGGCTTATTTAATAACTATTTGAATCTTTTCGAGATAATTAGTGGACACATAATAACTACTACGTGTCCACCTTAATTAACTCTCTAAATCAAAAATCATGAATAATCAATGCAAAAACAAACTGTTACCTTATCGTCAAACATAACTTCTGCAACGTGAAAAAGCCAGCCGTAGTGCCGCACCAACTTCCTCAGGGGAACTGTCTGCCGGAATCACGACATAATCAGCTTCAGAAATACCATCTCCAGACCAACCTTCCAATTTTTCATGGCTAGATGGTTGTATCGTTATCTCACCATCAAGCATGCAAATACTACAACTCAACATTTTCTTAAATAATCGGCGTTTTGAACGATAGCCATAAGATTTCATCATCTCCGTTATCCAATTTTTATACTGCTCATCACTTGCATCATGATCAAAATAATCCTCACATTCATCAAATGGGATTACTCTGCTTTTTGATAAGGCATCAAGTACAGCCTTTCCTAATTCTTGATCAGATACAATTGGCTGTAGTAAATGTTTGCTACCTAAGGGATCCGCTCTCAATAAACCATTGCCTGAATAAGTTTTAACAGAATAAAAATCCCCGTTGAACATAGCGCTTGCATTTAACCCTTGTTTAAAATCTGCATTCATTATTTCACCACCGTAATTTTAGCAGTAAGGCTTATTTAATAACTATTTGAATCTTTTCGAGATAATTAGTGGACACATAATAACTACTACGTGTCCACCTTAATTAACTCTCTAAATCAAAAATCATGAATAATCAATGCAAAAACAAACTGTTACCTTATCGTCAAACATAACTTCTGCAACGTGAAAAAGCCAGCCGTAGTGCCGCACCAACTTCCTCAGGGGAACTGTCTGCCGGAATCACGACATAATCAGCTTCAGAAATACCATCTCCAGACCAACCTTCCAATTTTTCATGGCTAGATGGTTGTATCGTTATCTCACCATCAAGCATGCAAATACTACAACTCAACATTTTCTTAAATAATCGGCGTTTTGAACGATAGCCATAAGATTTCATCATCTCCGTTATCCAATTTTTATACTGCTCATCACTTGCATCATGATCAAAATAATCCTCACATTCATCAAGTGGGATTACTCTGCTTTTTGATAAAGCATCAAGTGCAGCCTTTCCTAATTCTTGATCAGATACAATTGGCTGTAGTAAATGTTTGCTACCTAAGGGATCCGCTCTCAATAAACCATTGCCTGAATAAGTTTTAACAGAATAAAAATCCCCGTTGAACATAGCGCTTGCATTTAACCCTTGTTTAAAATTCATATTCATTATTTCACCACCACAATTTTGACATTAACATTTTTTTCTACGCCATAAGCTATCGCGCGATTAATTTGCTCCCATTGGTCTACTGTTGTAGCTTTTGGTACAGCAACCTGAACTTCACGCTGTGAAATCATCGAAGATGTGATTTCAAACTCTCCTTTTTTGTGTTTATTAAAACCCGCCACTGAATCAATATTCCCTTTCATTGACGTATATATCTGCTTGGGATCCTTTATCCGGGCTGGTGTGCGTGTATCTATAGTTTTAACACTAACGGCTGTACGTGTTCCGATATCATAAAAATCAAAAGTCTTGAAATTCTTTGGCAACCGAGAACCTTTAGGCATCTGGGTAGCAACAAAGTCCTCAAAAGGATACCCATACTATTTCAATCGCAAGACTCCATTGGATAGATCCAGTAAGCAGTAAAAAATTTCCTAATACAACACAAAGACTATCTAAGGTAATAAAAATATATATATTTGGTAACATCGGTATGGAAACCGATGTTACCCATTTTTACTACATAGCAATATCGCATATCAATCCAAGATAAAATTAGCTTGATATACACTAACTAATAGAATTAAAGAAATTATTGATATCTTCTTTTGATAATCCTCTTATTAGAACACTTACAATATTTTCATCATCGTCCAATCCCAACCACAAAGAGTTGCTACATTTAATCCAACTGGATAACATACATTTCTCTTTTATGACCAACATTATAGATTCTTGATAAATCAATGCTTTAATCACACAATTGAATTCATCGATAAAACGATGATTAAAATCATTATTTTCAGTAAATCTCCATATATTCACATCAACTATAGGAAAACCACATTTACTTTCATATGATTCAATAAGATAATCATCTACATATTGAATAAACTCTGGATTAATTATAACCAAAGTAATCGCTGCAATTCTGCCATTACTAGGCAAAATAGCAAACTCTAATAAACTCTTCTTATCATCACCAACTCTCCAATATAAAGGAGTTTCGTTTATATTATCAACTAATTGGATATCAATAGGTGTGTAACCATCAATATTAATGATTACTTCCTGAATATTTTCTAATTTTACTATTTTCATCATCATTTACCCAATTAATATTTCAATACCGGAAAAATAAACCTCTTCCTTATCCTGGAACATAAATCTCCATTTTATCTATGTGAAGTAGAGAACCACAGTTATTTTATATTTATCAGTGACGAATATAAATATAATTTATATCAATCATAATGGTAACTCCACTCATGGCCCCAACCAGATTAATTTCTCTTTTAAATTATCAGGGATCATAGCAAATAAATCCTTAATACAATATAAATGCTGATTATAATTTGGTTAAATAATTTCATTACAATTCTCATAATAATATTTGGCCTGATGATTTAAGAAATAAATATCATGCTCTTGAAAATTTTCATCAAGAATAGAATGGTACAAGTTATGAATTAATTCTGCTTCAAAATAACATGAAATATCCCTTCCTTTCACTTTTTTACTATGAGTTTGTATGTTTCTTATATAAGGTAATGCTAATGCTAGCATCTTTATATATATGTCATTTTTGTTCATCTTATACCTTATTAATATCAAAGATATTGATCAATTAGTGTAAAAACAACCGCTTATTTATCGTCAAACATAACTCCTACAACGCGAAAAAGCCAGCCGTAATGCTGCGCCAACTTCCTCAGGAGAACTGTTTGCCGGAATAATGACATAATCAGATTCGACAATACCCTGCCCTGTCCAAAGCTCAAGTTTTTTGTGACCGTAGGGCATAATAGTTATCACACCATCTAACAAGCGAATATTGCAACTGTTCATCTTCTTGAATAACTGACGTTTTGAGCGATAACCATAAGATCCCATCATCTCTGTGATCCAGTTTTTATACTGTTTGTCATTTGCATCATGATCAAAATAATCCCCATACTCATCAAGTGGGATTATCCTACTTTTTGATAAAGCATCAAGCACAGCCTTTCCCAACTCTTGATCAGATGCAACTGGCTGTAATAGGTATTCGCTTCCTAAGGGATCTACCCCTAATAAACCGTTGCCTGAATAGGTTTGTATTGAATAAAAATCACCATTAAACTTAACACCTGCATTCAATCCTTGATCAAAATCTATGTTCATTACTTCACCACCGTAATTTTAGCAGTAAGGCTTATTTAATAACTATTTGAATCTTTTCGAAATAATTAGCGGACACATAATAACTACTACGTGTCCACCTTAATTAACTCTATAAATCAAAGATATTGATCAATTAGTGTAAAAACAATCGCTTATTTATCGTCAAACATAACTTCTACAACGCGAAAAAGCCAGCCGTAATGCTGCGCCAACTTCCTCAGGAGAACTGTTTGCCGGAATAATGACATAATCAGCTTCAGAAATACCATCTTCAGACCAACCCTCCAATTTTTCATGGCGGGATGGTCGGATCGTTATTTGACCATCAAGCATACAGATACCACAGCTTAACATTTTCTTAAATAACTGCCGTTTTGAACGGTAATTATAAGATCCCATCATCTCGGTGATCCAATTTTTATACTGTTCAGCATTTACATCATGATCAAAATAATCCCCGTACTTATCCAGAGGGATTACTCTGCTTTTTGATAAAGCATCAAGCACAGCCTTTCCCAACTCTTGATCAGATACAATTGGCTGTAATAAATAGTTACTTCCTGAGGGATCTGCTCCCAATAAACCATTGCCTGAATAGGTTTGTACTGAATAGAAATCACCATTAAATTTAACTCTTGCATGTAACCCTTGTTTAAAATCTGTGTTCATTACTTCACCACTGTAATTTTAACGTTTACATTCTTGTCCGCACCATAAGCAATTGTACAGTTAGTTCGAGGTTCTTAATTTTTAAGCTCCAATAGTATATGCATATAAATATAAGTAACCACCAATATTGGCAGTTACTTTTACTCGATTTATTAATTTACTCACTCTTAATCTCATTACTTATGATATCAAGTGCTACAGCTAATTGTAGTTTATTTTTCTTATACCTAAGCGTTTTTTCATATTGTGCCAAAGATATCTCTCCTAAAATTAATTTCTCTGAATTAATTCTGGATATTTCTACTGTCACAATTAGCTCTTTATCCAATAGAACAGTATACAAATCTTCACCTTGTTCTGGTACCCATTCTAATACAAATGCACTTTTAGTCTCTGGTCTCACTTCATACAAAAGTGAAAGTAACTCAGGGTTATCACCAGCAAACAACGATTTTCTTGATTGAAGCAACTGTTGACGATACTCTTTTTCTATTAACGAATCTATCAATTTCATTTTATTCTCCCCGGAGTCGTTGTAATTAGGTTACCATGTTTATCAGTTAAGATAGTTATAATATTAGTAGATTTGTTATTACTAAACTTGTCAATTCCTATCATTTTTTCTGTAATCACTACGCGTTCATAACGAATACCATCATTACTTTGAATAGTTCGTGTGATAGGAGATTGAACAACCTTCTTATCAGATAAGATCCTTTTCAATTCATCTTGACTAATACTAAATTGGCTTGCATTATCTTTTCCAGAAAAATGTCGATGAATCACATGTTCCCAACCTGCTTTTTTATTACCGCCCATAAGATTTATCCTTGATTGAACGATGCCATATGTTTCTTTTGCTGATGACTTGATATAATCATTAGCTTTATTAATAATTTTTCTACTTTCAGCAGGATCTTTGGCTTTCACTGCTTTTTTTATCGCTACCGTCAAATTCGTTGCTAATTTTCCACTAGGAATAACACTGAGAGTAGCAAGAAGATAATCTTCCAATTTCTCTGCATCATAAAATCCTTTCGTTGCGCCAATGACAGGGATGTAATCCATAACTGCTAACGCAGCTTGTTGACGAGCTTCCACACGAATTAAAGCCTCTTTATCACCTTCCATTGCAGCCAACATATCTTTTTGGTTTTCTAACGCTAACTGAGTAAGCTGATGATCAATATAGTTATAACGAAAAACTATCTCAGATGCATTTGCACCACTGTAAGCACCATCCGGCGTTCCTGTTACTATTGCTCCCGCTACTGAACCAAAAACTTTTGCTAGCTGGGCATTAGATTCATTATCAGACATAGCCTTTATTAGCTTATTTAACTGACGTTCTGATTCATCACGAAATTTAGGCTCAAACAAGCTATTATCCATAATAGAACCAGCCAATTCCGCAGCCAAAGCCCCTGCCATTGCGCCTTTAACATTTCCTCTGCCAATTTCAGCGCTTATCCCTGCGACAACTGCATGGCTTAACGTTTTACCCGGCACTCCAAGCACTTCGCCGTTGTCACCAATTAATCTGGCACCTTCCGCATTAATCTGGCTGCCAATATTAGCCAACAGAGCCGTAGTCAAATTATCTTTAAAGCTCCCGCCGTTAATGGTGGTATTCAGGCTGGAACTAATAATGGATTGACCAGCGACCCGTTGGACGACTTTATTCCAATCACCATTGCTGATTTGGGGTAATTTCGCTTTTGTGGGATCTAATTTGGTACCATCAGCCGCTTTATCCCATCCCATGTAGGAATCAAATCCGGCCAATGCGCCACCAATCGCCATTGAGGTAATTGTTGATTTAACCGCATCACTGCTACCTAATACTTTTAGCGCTTTGGATATGTCCCCCTGATTATCCACAATAGCAACCGCCGCCTGTGCCGCCAGTGATGACATACCCGCAGTTAACGCCCCACCCGCAACGCTATTACCCGCATAAGATGCGACAGATGCCGCTAAAGAACTGCCTGCGGTTGCCGCCGCCGCTGCAATCGCAATTACCGCAGAAACCACTGGATTCAAATGCTGGCTCTTGTGATCCCAACTGTCATAAGCGTCTTTGACCACATTCCACTGGATATCTTTATTTTCTCGAAGCCCTTTCAACCAAGCTGTTTCTGGCGTATTTCCCAATACGGCTAATACATTTTGCAATGACTGACCATTTTTAGCTTTAATATCAGCACTAACACCGTTGGCTGCTTCCACTGTCAGTTTTCCACCAGTGAAAATCTGCGGTAATACCCATTGGGTTTCGGTATAACCTTTATCCCTTTGCTTAATATAAAAGCCTTTGGAATAGGTAATAGTCTGTTCAAAAGCGGTATTTTTTACTGCTTTAAAATTAACTTTACCGTGAGTGCTGGTCAGTTTGGCGTTTTTATTAGTCGCAATTTTACTGGCTTCGTAAGTGCTATCATCCCGGCTTAACAGGTTAATATCACCACCCGCAGTAAATTCAGTGACTTTATTAGTGACATCATGACGGGTACGTTTAATGGTTTTCTTTTTTCTATACCACTCAGGGCGAGAGCACAAACGTTTTTTGAACTTAAATTGCACATAATACAATCTAGATATAAATAAAAAACACTCAATTCAACGCTGTTCAAGTATTAGATAGTGCTTTATTTAAGTGACTTGTTCAAAATATAGCCTTTCATGCTCTCGCCCTGCATAAAGAATTAAGTCTTTTTTGCTTATGGTCGCTTGCTAGGTTATGTTGAATCCTTGAGCGACAGCACTGACTTTGGCATACCCTAGCCTATAAGCCACACGATGTACCTTGATGAAAAATCAGCTGCCAATTATGTTCATCAGAAAATACCCAAGTTGATGACCTCAGTGCAACATGACTACCGTCCTGGTTGTGAGTTCTGTAAAGTAAAATAACGCACATTTCTCCCACTATTGTCAGCCGGAAGTCGGAGCTTACAATGCAATTAGTGCTATTTTCAGCTATCAGGGCGTCAATCGTTTCACTACGACCGACTAAGTGACCTGAGCGAGTTATTTCGAGAAAATCAGGATGAAGGATTTCCTCAAGCCATGTTCTGTCATGCCGCCGGACGTCGTGAAGACTGCATTCCAAAGATGTTATTGTTTCAAGCAGCATATATATCCTCCTGCACAGATATAGAAACTCTGATTTGCACCAAAAGGTGACATTTTAAACTTGAAATAACGAGGCATTCGATACTCTACGCACCAGTTCATTAATATCTGGCAAAGTTAAGCAACGGGCTGTATTAGCTTTTCCCGCACTGATTGGGAAAGACTTTCAATGCCTTCAAATTGAATATGGCGACGATATGACAAACAAATATGTTTTCCATTGATAATTTTTATTTCACCATACGTTAATTGTTAAGATAATGAATAACGTCTTATTTTAATTAGCAATCTAGATGAAAATAAAAAACTTTCTTATTTAAGTGTGAATAAAGTCTGGTTTTTTAAATACTTAATAGAATAAGTAACTTTTTATATTTAATGAAATACATCATTTACGATCATGCAAAAACACAATTGTAATTATTTATTTACACTAAGTGTAACTGTAGTTTGACATGAATAAGTTAATCCTTTAGCCTGCCTTTTCATAACGATTTCAATCAGTTCAAAAACTAGGGGAAAGCGTGAAGAATCGTACTCTTGGCAGTATTTTTATCGTAGCGGGCACGACAATTGGCGCAGGAATGCTGGCGATGCCGCTGGCAGCAGCCGGTGTCGGTTTTGGAACAACCTTCGTGATGTTAATCACTCTTTGGGTTTTGATGAGCTATACCGCTTTATTGTTGGTGGAAGTTTATCAATACAGCCCGGCCGATACGGGCCTGGGAACGCTGGCAAAACGTTATCTTGGGCGAGGAGGCCAATGGCTCACCGGTTTCAGTATGCTTTTCCTCATGTATGCTCTGACAACCGCTTATATCAGTGGTGCAGGTGAGTTGCTGTCAGGCAGCCTCTCTTCATGGCTGGATAAACCTATTCCTGTTTCATACGGTGTGCTGATTTTCACTCTTGTCGCGGGTTGTGTTGTCACTATCAGTACTCAATCTGTCGATATGATTAACCGCCTGCTATTTACGGCAAAAATCATCTTTCTGGTTATTATGCTGACCGTCATGATGCCCCACATCAAAAGCACTAACTTGATGTCAATGCCTTTGGAACAAGGTTTGGTATTATCAGCTATTCCCGTGGTATTCACCTCTTTTGGTTTTCACGGCAGTGTGCCAAGTATCGTCAATTATATGGGAGGTGATACCCGTAAGTTACGCAAAATATTTGTTATCGGCAGTGCTATCCCACTGACTGCCTATATCTTATGGCAATTAGCCACTCTGGGTGCCATCTCTTCCCATACTTTTGTCGGCATCTTAGCGGAGCAATCAGGGCTGAATGGACTGTTAAAAGCGGTGAGAGAAGTTGTCGCGACGCCTCGTGTAGAGCTTGCTGTCCGTCTGTTTGCTGATTTGGCACTGGCAACCTCATTTCTTGGGGTCTCCTTAGGTTTGTTTGACTATATGGCAGATCTGTTCAAACGCCGTAATAATGCGACAGGCCGCCTGCAAACCGGCATCATGACTTTTGTTCCACCACTACTTTGCTCCTTGTACTATCCAAACTTCGTCATGGCGTTAACTTTCGCCGCAGTCGCACTGTCCATTCTCGCCCTGTTACTGCCTTCCATGCTGGCTTGGCGCAGCCGTCAAATTGAACAAAAAGCCTATCGGGTAAAAGGCGGAAAACCCGTTCTAATTCTGGTATTTCTTTGCGGAATTACGGTCATTACCATCCAGATAGGTATTGTCAGTGGTTTACTGCCAGAAGTAGGTTAATTAACTGTCCGCATCAGCAATGGTGCGGACAAAACGCAAAAGTAAATTAGAAATTCAAACCAGCACCGATATAAAATCCATCAGCCAGTTTGTTATCCCTATTTCCCTCTTTCCCTCTCATGTTCATAACCCGATAACCAGCATCCACCGTCAACGGTTTAAATACGGTAAAACGTAAGCCACCCGCAGCCTCAACATAAGAATCAATACCCGAAGTTAATCTGGATGGCGCACCGTAAGCTTCACCGTACAGCGCTAAAGCGGGCATAATAGTCCAACTCAAACCTACACCTGCGGCTAATGCCTCACCATTTTTCCCATCTTTAGGGGATAAATAGAGAGCCTTACCCCCTATGCTGGCCGTCAATGGACCAACAGGCAGGCTAAATGCGGTTCCCAAACTTCCCAACTGCCCGTTATGATCACTGCGTGCCCAGTTGCCATTCAAGGATAATCCGGCACTGTTATCACCAATTGCCGCAGAAGTATGGGTGAAATGGCGACCCGCCTGAACATTCACGGAAATTGCATTCGCTGACTCAGCAATGAACAACAAACTGGTCGCTACCACGGCAAGATAAACCTTCATTATATTTCCTCTTTATTTACTTAATGTTAAACATCTTACGTAAATACAACTAAACCGATAGACAACAAAAAGAAATGAATCATCTATACTTACTAAATATGTGTGAATTTTTCATTTCATTTGCTTAATAATTGATTATGTAAATAGTTTTATTCTAAACAATAAACAAGAAAATAATAAATAAATTATAAAAAAACACAATATTTGCATTTCGCCATTTGACCAGAATGTTTTTCTTAATCAGCGATTCCGCTGTTTTTTTTCATGTAAAACAGGAGAAGTGTGATGAAAAAGAGAGGACTTACAACGAATGCTGGTACCCCTGTCGTTGACAACAATAATGTCATGACTGCGGGTCAACGTGGTCCTATGTTGTTACAAGATGTTTGGTTCTTAGAAAAGCTTGCCCATTTTGATCGTGAAGTGATCCCAGAGCGCCGTATGCATGCCAAAGGTTCTGGAGCTCATGGTGTCTTTGTGGTTACTCACGATATTACTAAGTACACTCGCGCTAAGATTTTTTCTGAAATAGGCAAAAAAACCGAGATGTTTGCCCGTTTCTCAACTGTCGCCGGTGAACGCGGCGCAGCAGATGCTGAACGTGATATTCGTGGTTTTGCGCTCAAGTTCTATACGGAAGAAGGAAACTGGGATTTAGTCGGCAACAATACCCCGATATTCTATCTCCGTGATCCACTGAAGTTCCCGGATCTTAACCATGTTGTTAAACGCGATCCCCACACTAACTTACGTAATCCTGCCTATAAGTGGGATTTTTTCTCTCATCAACCTGAATCACTGCACCAATTAACGATTGATTTCAGTGACCGTGGTGTACCTAAGTCTTTCCGCCATATGCACGGTTTTGGTAGCCATACTTTCAGCTTTATCAACGCAGATAATGAACGTTTCTGGGTGAAATTCCATTTCCGTTGTCAGCAAGGCATTAAAAATCTGATGGACGAAGAGGCAGAAGCGCTGGTGGGTAAAGATCGTGAAAGTTCTCAGCGTGATTTGTTTACCGCAATTGAGCAATGCGATTATCCACGCTGGAAATTAAAAGTCCAAATCATGCCAGAGAAAGAGGCTAATCTGTTATCGTACAACCCGTTCGATTTGACCAAAGTATGGCCTCACGGCGACTACCCGATGATTGATGTCGGTTATTTCGAGCTAAACCGTAACCCTGATAACTATTTCTCAGATGTTGAACAGGCTGCTTTCAACCCTGCTAATGTCGTGCCAGGTATCAGTTTCTCCCCTGATAAGATGTTACAAGGCCGTCTGTTCTCTTATGGTGATGCTCAACGTTACCGTCTTGGCGTTAACCACCATCAAATTCCGGTCAATACACCTCGTTGTCCGTTCCATAATTACCACCGTGATGGGGCAATGCGTGTCGATGGTAACAGCGGAAACACCGTGACTTATGAACCAAACAATGCAGGATTGTTCCAGGAACAACCTGAATTCAAACACCCATCATTGTCTTTAGAAGGAGATGCCGATCACTGGAACCATCGTCAAGATGAAGATTATTTCAGTCAACCTCGTAAACTGTTTATGCTAATAAACAGTAAAGAGCATCAACGTATGTTTGACCGTATTGCCAGTGAACTGTCACAAGCACATGAAGATACTCAACGCCGTCAGGTTGAGCTATTTAGAAAAGTTCATCCAGAATATGGCGCTGGTGTTGAAAATGCGCTGAAAAAAATCAAAGGGTAATGACTAACAACACTGTCTTTTAACCATCTCTGCCCATTATTACACGATAAATAATGGGCAGTACGAAAAAAAATCAAAATAACTCAATATAAACTTGGCAAATCCAACACCCATTTTTTGATTTGCTGACGGGAAATTTTAATGCCGCTATTTTTAAACTTTTGAGGTAACAAATAGTAAGCGACCGGGCGCTGAAAAGCAGCCAGTTTATCAATCAACCATTCCGGTAATAAGTCGATAACTTCAGTGGAGTGACTATCTATGACCGCGACAGGACGATAACCAAATTCAGGGTCGGGTACGGGAACAATAAAGTTTTGTGCAACCTGCGGGTAGGTGTTAATCACCCGTTCAATCTCTTCCGGCTGAATCCCTTCTCCACCGCTGAAAAATTGATTATCCATCCGGCCAAGTATCCGCAACTCATCATTTTGTATCACGCCTCGATCACGGGTATGAAACCAGCCATCACGATCAGCTAACGGTTGTAATTTACCATCCAGCCAATATCCATTGGCAAGGCTGCCAGAACGAATCTGAATTTCCTCATTTATCAGCCGAATTTCTTTGCCCGGTAAAGGGTTACCGACACCGGGAAGATCGTCTGCCCGTTTAATGCATACTGTTGAAGCCAATTCGGTCAAACCATAGCTACACCAACAGCAAATACCTTGCTGCTCCGCCCTTTGAGTCAATTCAATGGGGATCATTGCTCCACCCAACAGCACTTGTTTCAAATTCAGGGACTGATTTTGTGACTGTTCCAGTAACCGCCAAAGCTGAGTCGGAACCAATGACGCATGGGTGCAATCGGCTAAAGCGTGATCTAACAGATGGGTATTTCTGAGCACTAAAGAAGCCCCTTTGATTAGCCAGCGCCAAATGATCCCTTGACCCGATACATGAAACAACGGCAATGAGAGCAACCAGCTATCTCGTTGCTGAAATTCAATTACTGAAAGTAGATCTTGCGCGCTGGCAAGATGAGCATGAATTGAGTGAACAGCCGCTTTAGGCAATCCAGAAGAGCCGGAGGTCAGTATCATACTGGCTGGGCGCATAGCATCCCATTCCACCGAATTATCAGCAGAATTTAGTGGTTCACTTTGCCAATTAAGCGATTTGGCATCTATGACAGACAAATTATCACTACAGAAATCAGCCACAAAATCGATATTCAAATGTGGCAGTAATTCAGCCAAGAGCATTTCAGGCAATTGAGGATTTAGTGGCAATACTCGCGCACCACACTGTAAAGCCGCAAGATAACAAAACAACATCTCTTCGCTGTTCTTTCCTCGCAACATTACGCCACTACCTTCAACTACCCCCTGTTGGCGAAAATTGGCCGCTATGGTATCCAAAGAGATAACTAATTGATGCCAAGTTAGGGACCGATCACGCAACTTGACAGCAATATTTTCAGGGCTAAACGCTGCCCAGTAGCGCCACGGCCACAGGGAAAATGGATTTAACTGCGCCATGCGATTGCTAACTCGTCCAATCTTGTTACTGGCATCGTGCTACCCGGCCAACGGCGCACCAACTGAGACTGAATCAATTCCAGCGTATCCAGTCCAGGAATAGTCGCTGGCGTCAGCCAATGAGCAATACGGGCAAGCTGAGTCAAACCGAAGCTGGTTTCAATACTGGAGCTGATCACCGCCTCCAATCCCACATTGTGCGCGGCTGAAATCAACTGACAACAACGGGCAAGGCTTCCTATCAGAGTGGGTTTGATCACAATAGCCGTCACCCCTGCTTGTGCCTCTACGTTAAAACCTTCATCACGAACGCTTTCATCCCATGCAATGGCGATCCCGGTATCACGGGCAAAAGCGAGCGATTGTTCCCGGGTTTGACAAGGCTCTTCCAAAAAGGCAATTCGGTTGCGGTAATCAGGATTGACATACTTAGCGAAACTGTCCGCTTTAGCGCGGCTCCAACTACGGTTAGCATCCAGCCGCAAAGATAGATCCGGTACCGCTTCCAGCAGAACATTAACGACCATGCCGTCACGTACCGCTTCGTACAGCCCGATTTTCACTTTGGCAACTTTTTGTCCACTCATGTTATTGAGACGAACAATCAGTTCATCAGGATCACCATTGCACAGGGGCGCTTTCCGGTAATCAGCCTCTTCCGGTAAGTTACCCTGTAATTCAGCTAATGCACAGCTAATCCCAAATGCAACAGAAGGTAATTCACTTTCATCAGGTTCAGCGCCAAGATGCCACTGTCTAAGCCATGCCACCGCGGCTTCACCTGCCTGTTCAACTGTTTCTTTGCTGAATTCCGGCAATGGTGCAATTTCACCCCATCCCTGTTGACCATTTTCCTGTAAGTGAACCAAAAAACCATCACGAGTTTTAAGCCGCTGATATCGCAGGATAACACCGGCCTCCATTGGCAATCTGAACCGGTATAAAGTTGCAGTACGCATTATGGGTTACGTTTAAATTTACTGAAATCAGGATGCCGTTTCTCAACAAATGCATTACGTCCCTCCTGACCTTCTTCTGTCATATAGAAAAGCATGGTGGCGTTACCTGCCAGCTCTTGCAAGCCAGATTGACCATCACAATCCGCATTTAGAGCTGCTTTTAAGCAACGCAAGGCCATTGGGCTATTTTTCAGCATCTCACGACACCAGCGAACGGTCTCTTTTTCCAGATCCGCATAAGGCACAACTGTATTAACCAGCCCCATTTCCAACGCTTGTTTAGCATCATATTGACGACACAAAAACCAGATTTCACGGGCCTTTTTCTGACCAACAATCCGCGCCATGTAAGATGCCCCCCAACCACCGTCAAAAGAGCCCACTTTAGGCCCGGTCTGACCGAAAATAGCATTATCAGCCGCAATGGTCAGATCACATACCAAATGCAGTACATGACCACCACCAATCGCATATCCAGCAACCATAGCAACAACGGGTTTTGGACAAGTGCGAATTTGGCGCTGGAAATCCAAGACATTCAGATGATGCATGCCGTTGTCATCCTTATAACCACCATGATCACCACGGACTTTTTGATCACCACCAGCACAAAAAGCTTTTTCACCCATACCCGTCAGGATAATCACACCGATATTGTCATCATAACGGGCATTATCCAACGCCTGCATCATCTCTTTAACCGTCAATGGACGGAATGCGTTACGTACTTGCGGGCGATTGATGGTGATTTTAGCCATACCATCGGTGGATTTGTGATAAAAAATATCTTCAAACCCTTCAGAGCAGTCCTGCCATACAATTGGGGAATAAAGTTCTTCTTCGCTCGGGTAAATCATATTCGTATTCCTTATTAAAGAGTGATAAAAAATGGTTTACTACCGCGGCAAACGCCACTGCGTTCGCCCGGTGAGCATTATGCCCAACACGTGGAATGGTTTGCAGCGGCAAAGCGCAACGTTTTGCCAAATGTTGGAATTTCTTATCATTTTCGCCACACAGATAAACAAAAGGTAACGTCAATTGTTGCAATACCGGCACTAACCAAGGTTGATGTCCAAGTGAGGTATTTTCCAGCATATTAGCCACACCATCGCCATTATTATGACGGCGTACTTTGATCAGTTGCTGACGCTGTTCAGGTAATAGATCAGAAAAAACCGGCTGTTGATACCAATCAGATAAAACCTGTTCAATCGGCTGAGAACGAAAACGTCCGGCCCAATTTCTATCGTGTTCAAGACGATTATTCCGCTCCTGTTGGGAAAATAACCCAGGATTTCCTCCTTCAATCAGTAACCCACATAATCCCCGAATATCACCATAACAAGCATGATGCATAGCAATGCGTCCACCCAAGGAGTAGCCAATCAGCCAGTATTGACTAATTCTCTGTTCTGCTAATGTTTCAGATAAAAGACAACTCATTTCCAGAAGATCTTTTACCCGCACGTCAGTGGAATCACCGTGACCGGGCAGATCGATGACCAATGAGGGATGCTGAGCACACAGATTCACTAATGGCAACCATTCATCACCACAGCCCAATAATCCATGCAACCAAACCAGCCAAGGGCGGTCGTTGTAACCGTTGAACTTGCGACAAGCCAGACTCACAACATAGCCACCTGTTTTAACAGTTGTTGCAAACACTCAGCCCCTTCTCTATCCGGCACTTTTAGCTCAATCAGTGTGGTTTCATTTTGTTGCCATGCCTGTTTAATACTTTGTTGCAATTCCATCCAATTTTGTGGGCTGGCATATTTCAAGCCGAACATCGCCGCAGCATGATCAAAATTAACGTATTGAGGCATACAGTAAAAACGCTGCCTTGCTTCTTCCTGTGTGGGTAGTAAAGAGAAAATCTGCCCGCCGTTATTATTTACCACAATTAATACCATTGGAGCGGAAGGATGACGCAACAGAGCCAAGCTATTGAGATCATAAAGCGCCGATAAATCCCCGATCACAGCCAAAGTGGGCTTTGCCGTTGCCCGTTGTACACCTGCCGCAGTGGAAATTAACCCATCAATGCCGCTAGCGCCCCGGTTACTGTAAACTGGATACCCCGCCGGTAATTGTCCCAGTGTATCGATCAAACGAATAATCAGGCTGTTACCGACAAACAACTGCCCACGTTCAGGCAGTAATTCACGCAATCGATAGGCCACCGTTGCTTCACCGAATTTCCCAGCCAATTCAGTTCTGACGCAGTTAACGGCTTTTTCTGACCAAACGATGAGCTCTTCTGCCCACAATGTACACGATTGTGCCCACGGTATGCACGGCTGTGCCGGATGAGCCAGTAACCAGTCAGCAATATGACAGGTCAATTTTTTGCCACGATGATTGGTAGGATCAAGCCGACCGGGCATCGGATCAATAATCCAAAACTCCTGCGGCTGGCATTTCGCTTGCCACTGTAACAAGCGTTTCCCTATCAGGCTGGAGCCAAACTGCACTACCAGTTGCGCTTGCGCTAAAATCTCCTGCACATGAGGATTATCCAACCATAAATCGGCACAAGGCAGTGGCTGCCCAGTTTGTGAAAGCGCATTGCCAATCAGCGGCCAGCCCAATGCCTTTGCCCATTTAGCAACATTAACTCCCTCTTCGGCACTCATTCTACCAGCCAATACAACGCCTTTTTTCTGTTGCCAGCAGTCCCAATCCGGTACTTCTGCCACAACCTTAGCGACTGGCTGGCTCAACCAAGGTGTTTTACTTTTCCACCAATCACCTAACTGCTGCTGCCACTCATCATAAGCAGGCTCTTCATTACCATATAATGGTTCGGCAAATGGGCAATTAATATGCACGGCTCCATGTTGCAAATTCGCCATACTATGATCTATGACAGAAGCCAGCCAGCTTGCCGGTATATCTACGGTCGGTCTTGGCAAAGAAATTGTTTGGCATGGATGAGAAGCAAAAATACCATTTTGACGAATAGCCTGATTTGCACCACAATCCATCAATTCTGGTGGCCGATCAGCCGTAAGGAAAACCACTCGTTCACCGGTTAAACTGGCTTCAATTAATGAAGGATAGAGATTTGCCACCGCGGTTCCAGAAGTAACGATAACAGCAACCGGCTCTCTGCTTGCTTTGGATAATCCCAGTGCCAGATGCCCTAATCCGCGTTCGTCAAAATGAGTATGACAAATCAGTTTGTTATTTGCCGCGGCAGCGATTGTCAAAGGCGTGGAGCGTGAACCGGGCGCAATGCAAACATGACGTAATCCGTGGCGAGTAAGTGCTTCCAATAAAAGTTCCGCCCAGCGGCGGTTAAATGCGCTGTTTGACATAGTTTACTCAAAGAATTTCTATAAAAGCTGACTATTAGCCTAACGGCGCAAATAATTATTTCTTTATCCTAGTTCAATGAATTGCCATTAAATCGGAGATTTAACTATTCACCTTTCAGTAAAGTGCGCAGCCCGGCAGCTTTATTCTCTATCTCTATCCACTCCTGTTGTGGATCAGACCCCATCACAATCCCCGCACCGGCATACAGTGAAAGTAAATTGTTGTTAATTTGTGCGCAACGTAGTGAAACTGCAAACTCACTCTGTTCACAGGAAAGATATCCTGCGGACCCTGCATACCAATCACGACTGAATAACTCGCTATCACGAATAAAATCACGCGCCGCTTCACGAGGTAATCCAGCAACCGCAGCCGTTGGTTGTAAACGATGCAAACAATCACTATCACTGGCACTCTTTAGTTTTCCCTGAATTCGGCGGCGCAAATGCTGAACCTTTCGCAAACGAATCACCTCTGGCGGAGCAACATCGACAGAAACCACAGCACCTTGAAGACGCTGGCAAATATCATCAACAACTAGCAGGTTTTCATGCTGATTTTTTTTATCACCTAGCAACCATTGCCCCAATTTTTCGGCTTGCTGAGCATCATCAGAATTGTCAACCGTCCCCGCCAGCGCCTCTGTATAAAGCTGAGTCTGCTTACGGAGGTAAAGCCGTTCTGGTGAAGACGCCAAAAATGCCTCATGCTGATTAAAAGCTAGCATAAAATGATAACAACAGTGATTTATCTGGCGACTCGCTGCCATAAACTGTGCAGCAGCTAAAGATTCACTCAGTTCGAGTTGTGTCTTACGCGCCATCACCACCTTCTCCATCTTACGATGGGTGATAGTGTCCAAAGCCTGCTCAATCAAATCACACCAGCGGGCGCGTTCCGGCACATTCTCCGCGTTCACTACCACCGCCTGTAATGCAGAGAATTCCTGATGCGGAACTAATTGTTGCAGAAATTTCTGTGCACTCTTCATATCCTGCCGGCCAGCTATATTTAAATACAGCCAGCTTTCGTCACGGTAGCGGCGTAATTCGATGCGGGGCAAAAACAGATAACCCGCTTCCCCTGCATCGGATTGCGTAATACGGGCTGGTTGAATCCGATCCCAGGCATTCAGCCCCCAGATCCGTATCCGTGGAAACTGACGGTTTCTCTGCAAAAAATTTTCGGCTAAAGCAATATCACTGAAAAGATGAATTTGCCCACAAGCGGCGACTTCTTCATGGCCCTCTCTGTGATGCCAATAGAACTGCGGATAATGAGACTGCGCTGCCAGCCATTCCAGCCAGTAAGTGCTGCAACCTGCTGGCAGAGGAAATGAAATCTGTTGGATACCAACTTCGCTAACTTGTTTATTATTCAGTGTCTTGCATACATCAGCGACAACATTAGCAATTTGATTCACCACTTCTGCCTCAAAAGACATGATAGAAAGTAGGATTATACGGGGCATTAATAATAATTAAAGCCCTGATTATTTATGTAGTTATACCCGTTATCCTTCAAGTTGCCTCTTTGTTGGCTGCTTGTTCGATTCCGTTAGCGATATGCTCTTATCTCAATACTGAAACAGGCTAAATCAGAGACCCAGCCATTCCGATAACAAATATTAAGTTCATTAGCATAATCAATTTTCACGATGCAATTTATAAAAAAACGACTCTTTTACTTACTACGGAAAATTTACTAAATAAATACCGTTATTATAAACATCGGAATAAACATTTATTATTCTAAAAAAATCACCCTATAAAAAACAGATGTCACTTCTATAATAACTAAATATAATTATAAAAAAATCCTTCTTATTTGTTAATTTAAACCATCAGATAAACAATTAAGACTTTAATTAAAATATAGATCTAAAAATAACAAAAACTTTATTCAATGACATAAGGAAAATAGGATGCTATTCCATCTATTTTTTAAACATACCATAAATGACAAAACAAAAAACATCTAACTTATTCTTGATAAAAAAAACCATATTACCTATCTTTTAAATTAATAATATAGAAATTATATAATCGTCACATCACAAAAACAACACAACCAATTGTTTTAAAAAGATTTTAACAAAAACAACATTAAAATATTTTATATTTATAATCTTAGCATCAATTAAAGAATGAAATTTAAGACTATATAAAAAAGAAAGGCAAACGATTGTTTTTACATTTAATTACTAAAATAATAAAAATTCATACTATTTAATTTAATATATTAGATATACCAAAATCATAAATAATTTAATTTAAGATTGACAAAAATTCAGACAATTATTTAATAAAACTCATGAATTAAACTATTTTTACAACAATTAACCATGCAAATATATGTATTTTTAATTCAGATTATTCAATAAAAAACACAACGTTAATTTAACAACATGAGTATTATGACGTTCGGTTGTGCCTTGATGTATTTAATAATTTTTCAATAAAGCAAGAACCATTAATGGAGAAATATATGTTATTAGCTCAACTTCCAGCGGAAAAAACACTGAACGAAACAGATATTCCCTCGGCTACCTTGCAATTACTGACTGGTAAACAAGAAGGTGTTGCACGCCCCGGAGGAATATTTACCAAAGAAGACCTAATTAATATCAAACTGTATGTTAAAAAAGGTCTATCACTCCCTTTTAATCTTGAGGAAGTGAAGAGTTACTTGGGTTATCAAAAGATCGATATCGCCGGATTAGAACCAGAAGATATTCACACTTTGTTTGAAGAAATCCGCACTCACTCGTTTAGCTGGAGCGATGTGGAAAACGATATTCTGCAACAGAGCATAGACCTGGAAATTATTGGTAAACAAATCACCGAAACAGGTGAGAATATCATTAGCATCATTAATGAAATGCCAATTATCACACGCATAAAAAGGAGATTAGGAGAAATATCGGAGAAACAACTCGCCCGGATCACCTACACCCATGAAGACAGAGAAGTATCATCTGCTCTAGGGGAAATCCTTGACACCATGAAAAATGATATTGAAAAACAGCGTGAGAAAACTGAAAAGGTCAAAACCGAAGTATCCGATTTCAAGCTAAAGCTGATTGGCGGCAGATTGTCAAACGGCAGCATTGCGCTAGGTTTACAACCACAAGTCGAAAATAAGCGAAAGCTGATGAAAGACAATAAGATGTCGGTCAGCATCGGAGATCTGGACGATAAGATCATGGAGAAAAAAGAGGAAATTGTCCAACTCAAGAAAGACTACGATAAATTCGTAGGCTTGGCTTTCTCCGGTATCGTAGGGGGACTGATCGGCCTCGCTATTACTGGCGGCATTTTTGGTTCCAAGGCAGAAGAAGTACGAAAACGTAAAAACATGCTGATCGAAGAAGTACGCAGCCTGGAAGAGAGCATCAAAGGTAAACGCGCATTACAAAAATCTATTACTAGTTTATCCCTTGATTTTAGCGACATTGATACCCGCTTATTGGATGCAGAAGTGGCTCTGAACCATTTGGATTACATGTGGCAATCCATGCTGACCCAGATTAATGCTTCTAAAGATAAATTCACCCAAATTAACGATGCACTCAACTTGACCTCTTTTATAACTAAATTCCAGCAAGTCATAAACCCTTGGAAAGAGGTGGAAGGTTCCGCTAAACAATTAGTCAGGGTTTTCGATGAAGCATTGAAAGAATACAAACATCGCTATAACTAATCGTTCCCCGTATTACATAGGATTATAGAAAAAAAGGAGTCTTAAAATGACTGAAGTCATTACTTTCCCTCAGAAAACTATCACTTATCCAGAAATTAGTGTAAAAACTTTGAATCAAGCAGTAAAAAACATCTGGAGTTTAACGCACCAGCAAAAATCAGGCATTGAAATCATCCAGGAAAAAACTCTGCGGATAAGCTTATACAGTCGAGATATCGACGAAGCCGCTCGTGCCTCTGTACCTCAACTACAAACTATCCTGAGACAACTCCCGCCTCAAGACTATTTCCAGACCATCATCGAAATTGATACTGCTCTGGAAAATTCAGAATTGGATGACGAGACACGAAATACCCTGTTGGAAGCACGTTTAGAGCAAGTACGCAATCTGAACAAAGATGTTAAAAATGTCATTTCCAGCTTACATGAAGAAAGCAACATAATGACCAGCAAAATTGCCGATGTTCGTAATGTCGTTATTTTAGAACGTCTGGAAGAGCGTCTGAAAGAAGAGCAGGAAAGAAAAGAAGAACTGCAAGCTGATATCACGAAGAAAGGGCAGGATAAGGCCAAATTAATCCCAGATCGCGACAAGCTCATCGAAAGTCAAAACATTATCCGTCAATATAATCTGGCCGATATGTTTAAGGACTATATTCCCAATGCCAGTGAACTGGACAAATTGAATCTGGCTAGCCCTAAAAAAGAACTTATTAAACAGGCGATCAAACAAGGAATTGAAATCACCAAAAAGATTCTGAGCAATATCTCCACAGGACTAAAATATGTTGAGCTAGCTGATGCCAGGATCAAATTAGATCAACAAATCGCTCAATTAACTAAAGATAGCGACGACTTAAAAACCCAATTAAAAGGCGCAGAACAACGGATTGCCAGTATAGAAGATGTGCATAAAATCGACAAAGAACGTACCACTCTATTACTCCAGGCAACTAAACTGGAGCAAGTATGGAGCATCTTCGCCAACCAATTACAGGAGACCATAGATGATCAAGCCCGTCAGCAAAACCTGACTAAACTCATACACGATCAGCTAAACTACCTTGACAATCTGGAATCGCAATACAGCGGGATTCTGCTGAAATAAATACGGCTGGCTCCCAACTCTTCATCAGGCAATACAAGATATTTAGTACCATTAGCGAATAAAACAGGTATGAAGTACAGTTCAGGGAAAAGAGATCGTTATCAATAACTTGCAATAACCCGGTAAGGATAATCTTACCGGGTTTTTATATTCCAAATAATGGGTAACAACCGACTGGCTATTTAGAGAATAATTTTCGCTTGCTGTATTACATCAATCAGCGGTTGAGGCCAGATACCTAGCGCCAATACCAATAATGAGGAAATCAGAACAACCATCCCGCCGGCAGTCGATGCCCAGTTCCTTGGTGTGTCACGATTAAGCGCTTTCGGCGCAGGCAGATACAAACTGACCATGACCCGTAGATAGTAATACAGGCCGATAGCACTACCCACAACTACGGCACCCGTCAGCCACCACAGTTCCGCTTTCACACCCAACACAATGACGTAGAACTTACCAATAAAACCGAACGTCATTGGGATCCCCGCCAGTGACAACATCATCACCGTCATCACCGCAGACAGAATAGGTTTATGCCAAAACAGGCCACGGTATGAGTAGAGGGAATCTGCATCCGGCCCTTTATATGGGCTGGACATGAGGCTAACAACGCCAAATGCACCGATACTGCTAAACAGATAACCTGCCAGATAGATACCGACCGTTTCTTCTGAAAGCTGGTGGTTCTGTACCGCCACCAGCGCCACCAGCAGATAACCCAAGTGAGCAATAGAAGAGTAACCAAGCAGACGTTTGATATTTGTCTGGGTCAGTGCCATCAAGTTACCGAACAGCATAGAAGCAATTGCAATAACGGTTAATACCGTACGCAGTGCTTCACTATCCGCCATTGGTGCTTCAACGAATAGACGTATCACTACTGCAAAAATCGCTATCTTACTGGCTGTTGCCAGAAAGGTAGAGACCGGAGCAGGTGCTCCCTGATAAACATCCGGTGTCCAGAGATGGAAAGGTACCAGTGATAATTTGAAGCCAAGGCCAACAACCAGCATACCCAAGCCTGACAGTATCAAAGGTTGATAGATATAGCTGTCAGACAAACGATGCCCCAGTGCGGCAAAAGAGAGATCGCCTGATTCTGCATATAACAACGCGATACCAAACAGCATGAAAGAAGAGGCTGCCGCAGACAGCAGCATGTACTTGATAGCCGCTTCCAGAGAGCGTTTCTGACGATATGCATAACCAATCAAACCAAACAGCGGCAAAGTTAATAACTCAATACCGATAAACAATGATGCCAGGTGGTTTGCACAAGCCAGAAGAATCCCGCCCACTGTCGCAATCAGCACCAGTAAATAGAACTCTTCTTTGTTATCTGGATAATTTTCTAGCCAGGAATAGGCGAAAGTCGCCGTTGCCAGGCTTGCAACCAGTACGAGACCGATATAGAGCATAGCATAGCGATCCACATGAACCAGTGGAGTGACATCCATCGCTTCTTGCTGTCCGACAAAATAGAGAGACAGCAGAGCCAGATTCAAACCTATCACGGTCAGAGTGGTGTTAATAAAGTGATCGCGTCGCCACGCAATGGACAGCATCACAACCACTACCGTCAATCCGACGATCAACAGCGGTAACAGCGCGATCAGTTGTTGAGGAGTTATTGTCATGGCGAATTACGGCCTTGTAGTTGAAATTGAAGCTGAATACCAGGTCTGGATGTTATCCATCGCTGCCGCTGAAGTATCAAGAATAGGTTGTGGGTAGAAACCCATCACCACCAGTAATATCAACAGCACCATTACAATGGATACTTCTCGCATATCCATTCGTCTTAGTGGTTCATCTGATTTTGATTCACCGTAGTAAGCACGCTGCATCATATACAGGGCATAGACAGAGGCGAAGACCAGACCAAACACAGAAATCGTTATAATTAACGGAAATTCACTGAAACTACCAAACAGGATCATAAATTCACCGACGAAGTTACCGGTCCCCGGCATCCCCAGTGTCGCCACAGCAAAAGAGAGTGATAACGCAGGCAGGAACTGCACACGCTTCCACAAGCCGCCCATAAGATTCATATCACGGGTATGTAAGCGCTCGTAAAGTTGCCCACAGAGAATAAACATACCTGCGGCTGACAGACCATGAGCAATCATCTGAATAATTGCCCCTTGGTAAGCAAGCTGGCTGCCAGAATAGATCGCGATTAACACAAACCCCATATGAGAGATACTGGTATAAGCAATCAAGCGTTTGATATCTGTCTGGCTGAATGCCATCCATGCGCCATAGAAGATCCCAAGTACACCGAACCACATCGCAATCGGTGTGAACTCATGAGAAGCTTCCGGGAACAGTGGCAAACCGAAACGCAACAGACCATAACCCGCCGTTTTCAGCAAGATCCCCGCCAAGTCAACAGAACCCGCTGTTGGTGCCTGACTGTGTGCATCAGGCAACCACCCATGTAAAGGCACAACTGGCATTTTTACAGCAAAAGCAATGAAGAAACCGAGCATCAGCAAGTATTGAACGGTATGTGACATTGGCGTATTCAGCAGTTTTTGATAGCTGAATGTCCACTCACCTGTCCCGTTATAGTGAACCAATACCAATGCCATAATCGCAATTAACATCACCAAGCCACTCGCCTGGGTGTAAATGAAAAACTTGGTCGCCGCGGTGATACGAGTCTTACCGCCTGAGCCTCGGTGCCCCCACAGTGCAATCAGGAAGTACATCGGCACCAACATCATTTCCCAGAAGAAGAAGAACAGGAACATGTCGATAGCGAGGAACACCCCCATCACACCACCCAAGATCCACAGCAGGTTCAAGTGGAAAAAGCCCTGATATGGCTGATTTTCCGTCCATGAACAGAGAATAGCCATCAGCCCCAGTAGTGCAGTCAACACCACCATCAGCAGCGATAAGCCATCCAGAGCAAGGTGAATACTGATGCCAAAACGTGGGATCCACGGCATAACAAATTCTTCTTGCCATTGAGGGATCCCTTGCGGATTCGCCAAGGTATAGCCCCCCTGCAACCACAGTTGCAGAGAGAGCACCAGAGTCAACCCCATCGAAATTAACGCGATCCAACGCGGTACACGGGTACCGAAGCGTTCAGCCTGCCAACTCAACAGGCCACCGATGAAGGGCATAAGAATTAGCCAAGGTAATAGCATGGCGCAATGTATCCCTTAAATTAAACCAGTAGCAGCAGAGCTAAAACCAGCACTGCACCCAACCCCATAGAGGCAACGTACCAACGGACCTGTCCATTTTCACTCAGGCTAAGACCTTTGTTACTCCAGCGTGATAACACCGCAGGAATATTCATCAGTGAATTTAGCGGATCGTTTCGCAATACATGTGTAATGTTCTTGAATGGCTTAACAAATACCCAGTCATAGAGAACATCAAAGCCCCAAGCATTAAACCACCATACGGAGAAGAAACGCCCCGGAGCACTTTGTGCCACACCATTCACCAACTGACGTTTACCCAGATACAGCGCCATTGCCAGCAAAATACCCGCTACAGCGATCACACCAGAAACCACTTCCAAGGTCATTTTGCCAGTGTGATCCGTTATATGGCTTCCCGGCAACACACCCGCCAAGGGTGGCACAATCAGTGCGCCCACAAAGGTGGAAAGCACCAGCAATACCAGTAACGGCAGGTGATGGGTAATACCTTTAACAGGATGGGCTTTTGTTTTCGCCTCACCGTGGAATACAATGAAAATCATGCGGAAGGTATACAAAGAGGTCATAAATGCACCCGCCAGCCCCGCCAACATAAGGTTGATATGACCATGTGACATTGCTCCCCACAGAATTTCATCTTTACTGTAGAAACCCGCAGTGACAATTGGCAACGCGGATAATGCCGCGCCACCCACCAAGAAGCAGGCATAAACCAACGGAATGGATTTACGCAATCCTCCCATTTTGAAAATATTCTGCTCGTGATGACAGGCCAAGATGACGGAACCCGATGCCAGGAACAACAGCGCCTTAAAGAAAGCGTGAGTCATCAGGTGGAAGATTGCTGCATCCCACGCCTGAACCCCCAACGCCAGGAACATGTAACCAATCTGGCTCATGGTTGAGTAAGCTAATACACGCTTAATATCGGTTTGTACTAACGCGGCAAAACCTGCCAACACCAGCGTGATAGCACCGATCGTGCCAACCAGTTGCAGGATTTCTGGTGCCATCAAGAATAGGCCGTGACTACGTGCAACTAAGTAGACCCCGGCGGTTACCATCGTTGCAGCATGAATCAGCGCAGAAACTGGCGTTGGACCGGCCATCGCATCGGCCAACCAAGTTTGTAACGGCAACTGGGCTGATTTACCTACTGCTCCCCCCAATAACATCAGAGTCGCCCAGGTAATCACCGAAGAACCAGCTTCCAGATGCTGCGGCGCTAAAATCGCCAACTCGCGGAAGTTCAACGTTCCCAGATTGTCATACAGAATGAACATGCCGATAGCCAGGAAGACATCACCCACACGGGTAACGACAAAGGCTTTCATTGCTGCGGCACCATTCGCCGGATTGGTATAGTAGAAGCCAATCAGCAAATAACTGCACAGCCCTACCCCTTCCCAACCGAGATACATCAGCATCATGTTATCTGCCAGAACCAGTATCACCATGCTGGCAATAAACAGGTTGGTATAAGCGAAGAAACGGGAATAACCCTCTTCACCACGCATATACCACGAGGCATACATATGGATCAGGAAACCAACACCCGTTACTACACTCAACATGGTAAGCGATAAACCATCAAGAACCAGAGTGAACGGGATACTGAAATTCCCAACTTCCATCCAGTTCCACAGGTTCTGACTGTAAACCAGATCACCCGCACCATTCTGACTGTTGAAATCGATAGCTACCCATAAGGTAACCAACGCAGCCAAACCAACAGAACTAATCCCGATGGTAGCTGATATATTTTCAGACCAGCGGCCACGGGAAAATGCCAACAGCAAAAATCCCAGCAGTGGCAGCAGAATTGTTAAATAGAGTAAGTTCATCCGCGCATCTCACTGACTGTATCAATATTCAGATTCTGGCGACGACGATAGAGCTGCAATAACAGCGCCAAGCCAATACTCGCCTCTGCTGCTGCCAAGCTGATAGCCAAAATAAACATCACTTGACCATCTGGCTGGCCCCAATAGCTGCCTACCACAACAAAAGCCAGAGCCGCAGCATTAATCATCACTTCGAGCCCAATTAACATAAACAACAGATTACGGCGGATGATGAGCCCGGTCAGGCCCAACACAAATAGAATTGCCGCCAAAATCAGTCCATGTTGAAGAGGTATCATGGTTGTTCCTCCGCATTTCGGTTGCTGAGCACTTCACCCTGTTTATGCTCACGGCCTATGTGATACGCCACCACCATACCGGCAAGTAATAGCAAAGAAGCCAGTTCAACGGCCAATACATACGGACCAAACAAACTGATACCCACTTCTTTGGCACTGACAACTTCACCCGTGATATTGTCAGCAATATCGCCATGAGAAACATTGATAATGGTATACACCAGCACAACAAGCAGCACTGTTGACAGTATTCCCGGACCAATCCACGTCCGCGGTTTCAACCAAACACGCTCCTGTTCAACAACAGATTTGCCAAGGTTAAGCATCATCACCACGAAAACGAACAGCACCATAATGGCCCCGGCGTAAACGATGATCTCTAGTGCACCGGCAAAATAAGCGCCCAGCGAGAAAAACACCGCTGAAAGCGCCAGCAGAGAAACGATCAGATACAAAAGCGCATGTATCGGATTGGTATGGGTAATTACCCTGATGGTTGCCAATATTGCAATCAGCCCAGCGGTATAAAACGTAAATTCCATGAATATCGCTCCTTACGGCAACAGGCTTTTAACGTCGATAGGTTTCGCTTCATTGTCGGCTTCACCTTTTGATTTGCCGTCAATTGCCATACCTGTCTTACGGTAAAAGTTATAATCAGGATATTTACCCGGACCTGAAATCGTCAGGTCCTCTTTTTCATATACCAAATCCTGACGCTTAAATTCCCCCATTTCGAAATCAGGCGTTAATTGGATCGCAGTAGTCGGGCAAGCTTCTTCACATAAGCCACAGAAAATACAACGTGAGAAGTTAATGCGGAAAAATTCTGGATACCAACGACCATCTTTATGTTCAGCTTTTTGCAGTGAGATACATCCCACCGGGCAAACTGCCGCACACAAGTTACAGGCAACACAACGCTCTTCACCGTCCGGATCGCGTGTCAACACAATACGGCCACGGTAACGGGGTGGCAGATAAACCGGTTCCTCTGGATACATTTGGGTTTCGCGCTTATGAAAGGCATGCAAGCCAATCATCCAAATACTGCGTACCTGGGTGGCAAAACCAACCACTAACTCTTTTAATGTCATGGTTCATTCCCCCCTTATTGAGCGTTGTACAAAATCACTGCCGCAGTCGCCAGCAGGTTAAGTAAGGTCAGCGGTAGACAGACTTTCCAGCCAAACGCCATCACCTGGTCATAACGCGGACGTGGTAAAGAGGCACGTATCAGGATGAACATCACCATGAAGAATGCCGTTTTCAACGCAAACCAGACAAACGGCGGCAAGAACGGACCATGCCAGCCACCAAAGAACATTGTCACAATCAGGGCAGAAACCGTGACAATACCGATATATTCACCAACGAAGAACAGACCGAATTTCATACCGGAATATTCAATATGATAACCGTCAGCCAGCTCCTGTTCTGCTTCCGGCTGGTCAAATGGATGACGGTGACACACCGCCACACCCGCGATAGCAAAAGTCAAGAAACCAAAGAACTGAGGAATGACATTCCACATATGCTCTTGTGCATTGACGATATCCACCATATTGAAGGAATCTGCCTGCGCAACAACGCCCATAAAAGAGAGTCCAATAAACACTTCGTAACTCAGTGTCTGCGCAGAAGCACGCATTGCCCCCAGTAACGAGTATTTGTTGTTACTTGACCATCCAGCAAACAGCACCGCATAGACAGCCAAGCCCGCCATCATCATGAAGAACAAGATGCCGATGTTCAGATCAGCGGCCATCCAAGTCGGCGTGATCGGCACAATGGCAAATGCCAGCAACAGAGAAACGAAACCAATCACCGGTGCCAAGGTAAAGATCATTCTGTCCGCAAAACGGGGGACCCAGTCCTCTTTGAAGAACATTTTGATCATGTCAGCGACGATCTGTAACGAGCCGCCCCAACCTACGCGGTTAGGCCCATAACGGTTTTGAAACAGCCCGAGCAAACGACGTTCACCAAAGCTCATCAATGCCCCACAGACAACCACCACGACCAGGATCACCACTGCCTTCAGAACAGCGATTAGCACATCAATAATTTCGGGGGTTAACCAACTCATTGTGCAACCTCCCGCAGATTATTCACGGAAACCCCTGCCAATACCGGAGGAATACCCGGCATTCCCATTGGCAAACCGATCTGCCCTTGAGCAAGATTTTCACTCAGACGAACCGCCAGACGCAGTTGCTGACCAAAACAATCAAACTCCAGAACAGAACCCGTTTTCACACCCAATTGATCCGCATCTTTGCTATTGAGCATCACATAAGGCTCCGGCATACGTTCCTGAATCACATCGGAACGTTGAGTTAACTCTTCACTACCAAACAAGTGATGGTAAGGAGCCACTGTCCATTGGTTATTTTGTGCAGTAAAGGCTGTCGGAATCTGATCAAAATAGTTCAAACCGCCGTCAGTGGTCTCAATCAGACGCACACCAGGATCGCCAAAGCGCAGATGACCACCGACCTCCGCCTGGAATTTGTTCCAAGCCTGTGGTGAGTTCCAACCCGGTGCCCATGCAAATGGCACCTGCTGACGATAGGCATCAGGGCTATTGTTACCTTCCATTGAGAAAGCAAATGGCGAATCCACATCCTGCGGCTGACGTTGCTCATGTACGCTGAGATTCGCCAACATAGCAGTACGACCACTGTAACGATGCGGTGAACGTGCCAGTTTCTGACCGCGGATGCGGAATGTAGAATCAGGCGCTGCATCAACAATACCTTTAAGCTGTGGCATTGTTTCAACACAGGCATCAATAACATGGTCAAGCTGTGTCCAATCCAAATGGCGTTCAGTGTAAGTTGTATGCAAAGAGTGCAACCAACGCCAACTCTCCAGCATCACCACCGATTTGTCGTAGAAAGAGGGCTCGAAAACTTGGAAATAACGCTGTGCCCGACCCTCCTGATTCACCAACGTACCGTCACTTTCTGCAAAGCTGGAAGCTGGCAGAATCAAATGGGCTTTATCCATGATAGCAGTGCGTTGATGGTCAACCACAACCAGGTTTTTCAGATTGTTCAGTGCATCGTCTACCTTATCTGCTGCGGCATGCCGATAGAGATCATTTTCCATCACGATAGCCGTATCAGATTTACCACTGCTTATCCGTTGCAGCGCAACATCCAGTGGTTGAGCCTCCATCATTGCCAATCCAATACTATTCGCATAGATTGCAACAAACGACAAACCGACATCTGAACCCCGGTCTTTCAGTGCCCAAGCAATATTAGCGGCTGCTTGAATAATCGCATCACTGCCAACGTTACTGCCGCTGATAATTAACGGTTTCTTCGCGCCAATCAATGCTTGCGCAACCATATCCACTTTGGCTTTCAATTCGTCAGGCAAATTCTCAACTGCCGGTGCCGTGTTATCCAATGCATGAGCGACTGCAAAACCAAAACGAGCCTGATCATCAACCGGCGCACGATAATTCCACGCTGCAATATCATCCAGACGCGTATCATCCACGTTGGTCACAAACAGAGGATATTTGGCACGCTGACCAATATTCATCACAGCGGCAATCTGCCAATCAGCAACTTTCTGAGCAGCCGCCATTTCGCGGGCTTTACCTTTCACAGCCTGACGAACCGCCAATGCCATCCGAGCACCGGTTTGCGTTAAATCTTCGCCTAAAATCAATACCGCATCATAGCTTTCAATTTCACGCAGCGACGGTGTATAAACACCACCCTGTTGCAGAATTTCCAACATCATATCAAGGCGTTGTTGTTCAGCCGCAGCAATCCCACTATAGAAGTTTTCCGCGCCCACCAGTTCACGTAGTGCAAAGTTGCTTTCCAGACTAGCGCGTGGAGAACCGATACCGATGGCATTTTTGGCCTGACGCAAAATATCCGCCCCACCCTGCATGGCCTGTTCAGCGTTAAGCGAGATCCAATGATCACCACGCAATTGCCGTGGCTGACGAGGGCGATCTTTACGGTTGACATAACCGTAACCGAAACGACCACGGTCACACATAAAATAGTGGTTTACCGTCCCGTTATAACGGTTCTCGATACGGCGTAATTCACCATAACGCTCCCCCGGGCTGGTATTACAGCCAATGCTGCACTGTTGACAGATACTTGGCGCAAACTGCATATCCCATTTACGGTTATAACGTTCAGAATGGGTTTTATCAGTAAATACCCCAGTTGGACAGATTTCTACCAGGTTACCGGAGAACTCGCTTTCCAGCGTGCCACTTTCAGGGCGACCAAAATAGATGTTATCGTGAGCGCCATAAACACCAAAATCAGCGCCGTCGGCATAATCTTTGTAGTAACGTACACAACGATAACAGGCAATACAGCGGTTCATTTCATGAGAAATAAACGGCCCCAATTCCTGATTGTTATGAGTACGCTTAGTGAAACGGTATTTACGGAATGTATGACCAGTCATCACGGTCATATCCTGTAAGTGACAGTTGCCCCCTTCTTCACATACCGGGCAATCGTGCGGATGGTTAGTCATCAACCACTCAACCACACTCTCACGGAACTGTTTAGCCTCTTCATCATCAATAGAGATAAAAGTGCCATCCGTTGCCGGAGTCATACAGGACATGATCAGACGACCGCGCGTATCATCCGCATTTTGATATTGCTTCACCGCACACTGGCGGCAAGCGCCAACGCTTCCAAGCGCTGGATGCCAGCAAAAATAAGGAATATCTAACCCCAAAGAGAGGCAAGCTTGTAACAGGTTATCAGCCCCGTCTACATCATATTTTTTGCCGTCTACATGTATCGTAGCCATAGTCAGCATGCTTCCAAATGACCTGCTTTTCAGCAAGTGTTAATCAAAAATTCTGCTAATTTCGTGAAGAACCCATTACCAACGCTGCTTTAACAGGTTTGACTGGATACCCGCAATGAAATGGGTGTTCCCATAGTCTTTGGTCACAATTCCAGCTTCGAATTCATCACGGAAATATTTGATGGCACTCTGTAGTGGTTCCACGGCCCCTGGTGCATGAGCACAGAATGTATTGCCTGGCCCAAGGAAACGACAGAGCTGTTCCAATGTTTCAATATCCCCGGGTTGCCCTTCCCCACGCTCTATTGCGCGCAGGATTTTTACGCTCCACGGCAACCCGTCACGACATGGAGTACACCAACCGCAAGATTCACGGGCAAAGAATTCTTCAAGATTACGCGTCAACGAAACCATATTAATTTCATGGTCAACTGCCATTGCCAAGGCCGTGCCCAAACGGCTGCCCGCTTTAGCAATATTTTCGAAATCCATTGGCAGATCCAGATGTTCAGCAGTCAGGAAGTCAGTCCCTGCCCCACCGGGCTGCCATGCTTTGAATTTCAAGCCGTCACGCATACCACCAGCATAATCTTCAAGAATTTCACGGGCAGTCGTACCAAATGGCAACTCCCACAAGCCCGGATTTTTCACCCGACCAGAGAAACCCATCAGTTTAGTGCCGGCATCTTTACTCTTGCCTGCACTCAGGCCGATATACCACTCTTTGCCGTATTCGAGAATTGAAGGAACGTTGCACAAGGTTTCAACGTTGTTGACACAAGTAGGTTTACCCCATGCGCCGGAAGTGGCAGGAAATGGCGGTTTTGAACGAGGATTAGCTCGGCGACCTTCCAGTGAGTTAATCAGTGCGGTCTCTTCACCACAGATATAACGCCCCGCGCCGGTATGAACAAACAACTCAAAATCAAAGCCGCTGCCCATGATGTTTTTACCCAACAAACCCGCTGCTTTAGCTTCTTCGATGGCTTTACGCAGATGCACAGCCGCTTCCACATATTCACCACGCAGGAAGATATAGCCACGATAAGCTTTCAGGGCAAATGCACTGATCAACATTCCTTCCACCAGCAAATGAGGAAGTTGTTCCATCAGCAAGCGATCTTTGTAGGTACCCGGCTCCATTTCATCTGCGTTACATAGCAGATAACGGATATTCATGCTTTCATCTTTTGGCATCAGGCTCCACTTCAGACCAGTAGAGAAACCTGCACCGCCACGGCCTTTCAGCCCGGCGTCTTTTACCAGAGAAACCACTTCATCTGGGGACATGCTTTTCAGTGCTTTTTCAGCACCACGATAACCACTTTTGCTACGGTACTCATCCAACCATACCGGTTGTTTGTCATCTCGCAATCGCCAAGTAAGAGGATGGTTTTCCTCAGTAAGAATAATTTCTTTTATTCCTGAATATGCTGTCATGGATACTGCTCCAGTAACTTCTCAATCTCTTCAGGTCTGACAGAACTGTGCGTATCGTCATCGATCATCATGGTCGGGCCTTTGTCACAGTTACCCAGACAACAGGTTGGCAACAGTGTAAAACGCCCATCTTTCGTCGTCTGTCCCGGACAGATATTTAGATGTTTTTCAATGGCAGCCTGGACATCTTGATAACCGGTAATATGACAAACCACGCTGTCACAATAACGAATAATATGGCGGCCCACAGGTTGACGATAAATCTGGCTGTAGAATGTTGCCACACCTTCCACATCACTAGCGGGAATACCAAGCACATCAGCAATCGCGTAAATGGCACCATCCGGTACCCAGCCACGATGCTTCTGTACAATTTTCAATGCTTCTATCGAAGCGGCGCGCGGATCTTCGTAGTGGTGTTTTTCATGCTCAATAGCATCGTGCTCTTCGGTACTCAGCACAAAATCTGCTTTTGCCTGAGACTCTGTTACGTTAACCACATCAAGGCGCGCTTGTTGAGCACTCGCGTTAATTTCACTTTGCATAGTTAGCGATCCACATCAGACATAACAAAATCGATACTGCCCAGATACACGATCAGGTCAGAAACTAAGCTACCGCGAATTACCGATGGGATCTGCTGCAAATGCGGATAACTCGGTGTACGGACACGGGTACGGTAACTCACAGTACTGCCGTCGCTGGTGAGGTAATAGCTGTTGATGCCCTTAGTGGCCTCAATCATTTGGAAAGATTCATTTGCTGGCATTACCGGCCCCCATGACACTTGCAAAAAGTGGTTAATCATGGTCTCAATATGCTGCAAAGTCCGTTCTTTCGGTGGTGGCGTCGTCAGTGGATGATCTGCTTTAAATGGGCCTTCAGGCATATTGTCCAGACACTGTTTCAAGATTCGCAAGCTCTGACGCACTTCTTCCACTTTCAACATCACGCGGTCATAACAGTCGCCGTTATTACCAATCGGCACGTCGAAATCGAAATTTTCATAGCCGGAGTATGGACGCCATTTACGCACATCAAATGCAATACCCGTTGCCCGCAAACCCGCTCCAGTGGTGCCCCATTCAAGAGCTTGTTTGGAGTTATAAGCAGCAACCCCAATAGCTCGGCCTTTCAGGATGCTGTTTTTCAGCGCCGCTTTCACGTAGGAATCAAGACGTTTGGGCATCCAGTTGAGAAAATCGCGCAATAATCTATCCCAACCACGCGGCAAATCATGAGCAACGCCGCCAATGCGGAACCACGCTGGGTGCATACGGAAACCGGTAATCGCCTCCACCAGATCATACACTTTCTGACGGTCAGTAAAGGCGAAGAACACCGGGGTCATCCCGCCAACATCCTGAATGAAGGTCGAGATGTAAAGTAGGTGGCTGTTAATGCGGAACAATTCCGACAACATAACGCGAATGGTTTTTACCCGGTCAGGCACTTCAATTCCCGCCAGTTTCTCCACCGCCAGCACATAAGGCATTTCGTTAACACAACCGCCTAAGTATTCAATACGGTCTGTATAGGGAATATAACTGTGCCAAGATTGGCGCTCTCCCATCTTCTCCGCGCCACGATGGTGATAACCAATATCCGGGACACAATCGACAATCTCTTCACCATCCAGTTGCAGAATGATACGGAATGCCCCATGAGAAGAGGGATGGTTAGGACCAAGGTTAAGGAACATAAAGTCCTCATTCTCGGTACCCCGCTTCATTCCCCACTCTTCTGGTTTGAAAGTCAGCGCTTCCATTTCCAGATCTTCTTTCTGTCTGGTCAGTTCGAAAGGATCAAATTCTGTCGCACGAGCAGGATAATCCTTCCGCAGCGGATGCCCTTCCCAAGTCGGTGGCAACATAATGCGGCGCAGGTTTGGATGGCCGTTAAAGACAACGCCAAACATTTCCCATGTTTCACGTTCATACCAATTGGCATTTGGGAACAGAGGAGTTGCCGTCGGGAGATTCAGCTCTTTTTCACTGAGGGCAACCTTCAACATGATATCGCGGTTACGCTCAATAGAAAGCAGGTGATAAAACACAGAAAAATCTGCTGCTGGCAGACCCTGGCGATGAGTACGCTGACGTTCATCCATGCCATGCAAATCGAATAGCATGACATAAGGTTTAGGCAGCTTCTTCAGGAAAGTCATTACTTCCAGTAATTGTTCACGCTTCACCCAAACAACGGGTATACCAGTACGGGTTGGCTGAACAGTAAAGGCATCCGGGCCAAAGTGGTTACGCAGCTCACCCATGACCGGATCATCAAGATGGTCATGAGTTTGCCACGCAGGCCGGGCGCTTTCTTGCGCTATCTGATCTATCATCATTCTTCACCACAACGCTTTGATCAGTGTTCGTTTTGATCAGGATTAGTATCGCAACACATTGCTCTGGTTACATTCATTAGGCTACTTTGAGTCACGCCTACTGTCTAAAGACAGATTCTTAAACTTCGTCTGGCGTACGCAGATTTTTCACTGCGATACGTTCCCCGTGCTTACGTTCTCTTTCTGACTGCATATTGGCACGGTAAACCCCTTGATCTCCCACTACCCAAGACAACGGACGACGCTCTTTGCCAATTGACTCTTGTAACAACAACAAAGCTTGCATATAAGCTTCAGGACGGGGAGGACAGCCAGGAATATAAACATCAACAGGGATAAACTTATCGACACCTTGAACTACCGAGTAAATATCGTACATACCACCAGAGTTGGCGCAGGCTCCCATAGAGATAACCCATTTCGGCTCAAGCATCTGGTCATACAGGCGCTGAATAACCGGTGCCATTTTGGTAAAACAGGTTCCAGCGACCACCATAAAATCCGCCTGGCGGGGTGATGCACGTAAAACTTCAGCGCCAAAACGAGCGACATCATGAACAGCGGTAAATGATGTGGCCATTTCCACATAACAGCAGGAAAGACCAAAGTTGTAGGGCCACAGGGAGTTTTTACGTCCCCAATTCACCATATCATGCAGAGCATGCTCCAGTTTGCCCATGTAAACACTACGGTGAACATGCTGCTCCAGTGGGTCTGCGACAATTTCCTGTTTTTGCAGGGGATAACGGTCATTCTCACCGTTCGGATCTATGCGGGTGAGCGTATAATCCATCTTTAAATGCCTCGCTATTACTGCGGATGACTATTGTTAATGTTAATCACAACACTTGGTTTACTTACCTGGCGGCTTGAACGAGATGGCGTCCAATTCAGCGCCCCAATACGCACCAGATAAAACAAGCCTGCGAGTAACACCAAAATGAAAATGCTTGCTTCGATAAAGCCTAACCAGCCACTCTCTTTGATAGAGACTGACCATGCATATAAAAACAGCGCTTCAACATCGAAGATGACAAAGAACATAGCGACCAGATAGAACTTGGCCGACATACGGAGACGAGCACTACCGACAGAATCAATACCAGATTCATAAGGGACATGTTTTGCCCGGGCTTTCGCTCTCCCGCCCAAGAAAAATGCCCCTAACAGCATCAAAGCACACAGACCGAAAGCACCTAAAAGAAATACCGCGAATGCCCAGTGATGGGCAAAGAGTTCAGTGGATGTTGACATACTCATTGCTTACTCATCAAAAGTGGTGTCAAAAGTGTCTGCTCTTTTATCTGGCAGTGTTGCACCACATCGATTCAAGGGAAGGGGTAACAACCAAATCTGAAACACTGTTAATCAATGATTGATGGAGTGAATCTTCTTGGTTTTTACTCCTCTCAACAATATTTTGTCTGTTTTGACAAAATTAATCTAACATTTATTTACAAATAACAAACTTAGTCTTAACGGATCGTGCTACCGCACTGCTAAAACGTGTCAGTTAACTGGCGCAAACAGTGGCGGAAGCTAGTTTAACCGATAACTCGCTTTTACTACATCATTATCTCAGGAAAAACCTGCCTTTCCACTGCTACATAGGGAGTATTTCTTTGATCAAGTACACAATTTGACAGAAAAAAATTTTACTGCTGATGATAATTCATTCAAATCTGAAGAAATTATATTTTTTTATCCATTAGCAACGAGAAAAGTTCCCGTTCACTACAGAAATTCTTATTTCATCAATTCAGCAAATTATTACCTTGTTAACAATATAACAATTTGTTAACCAAATCAGGGGGTGTTAAGAAAAATGCTACCGTATATTTAATGATGACGATAACAACAGAATAAGGTGAATTTAGTTGATGATTACTTATAAATATATTCGAGGAGCTAATACCTCCTTCCATCCATAATGGAGGTATTAGCAAGGAGAAGTGTTTCAGATATTACTCATCAATAATATCGTCATCATCAGGAAGTTCTTCAGAAACACTCGTTATCGTGTATGGCGTTTTCTTATTCTCTATCGCACTAAAAACCGTCAGAACAGATTCATTTTGTTCATTACTATGTCTATACAGAGAGAACTGGGTTTCAGGTAAACGAGGAAGCCCTTCACTCTCCCCTAAAATACGCAGATCAGCATTTTGCATTTCCAAAGGACGGGCAGTAATACCAACTTCTGCATTCACTGCCGTGCGAACTGCCGACAGAGAAGCCGCTTCATAAGCAATCCGCCACGATACTCCCACCTCATCCAGCGTATCCAACGCCAACTGACGGAATGGATTGGTTTCATCCATCACAACCAGTGGCACAGGTTCATTTACCTGTAGCTGGAAATCAGGAGCACAATGCCATAATACCGGTGTTGAGCGCAGAACAGTCCTTGGATGATGACTAATTTTTGCGGTTGTGAGTGCCAAATCGATCTCATGGTTATCCAGCATACTTTCAATAAACTGAGTACGCTTTATACGGACGTCTATTGCCATCCGTGGATAAACGGAAGCGATGCGATTTAGCAAAAAAGGGAGCAGTGTATCCACCGTATCATCGGATGCACCGATTCTTAGTTCACCTTCTGCATCGCTATAGGTTAATGATGCGCTGGCATCATCGTTAGCGCGCAGAATTTGTCTTGCATAACCAAGAAGTTGAAGACCATGCTCTGTAAGAAGCTTATTGCGGCCATGACGGGCAAACAACTCTCTGCCCACCAACTGCTCCAAACGTTGCATTTGCTGACTTACAGCCGATTGCGTTCTGCATACTGCTGCTGCTGCTGCTGCAAAAGTATTTAAATCAGCAACAGCAACAAAAGTTCTTAGCAGATCGAGATCGAGATTCATTATCGGACGATTTGCATTTATCATTGTTTATTCATCACTTTTTTTTGATTTTAATTACTAACTAACCTGGTGTTTTTACGTAAGCACTATCAAATTAAATTAACATCACTTAGACAGTACTCTACTCTATTAAATAGGGCAAAGATTTACTGCTGTTTTTTTACCTATTGAACCCATTGTGGGTTTTATTTTCTCCTCTTCTTAGCAAAAGTTACTCGGATTCCTAAATAAATTGAGGACAATCCCTATTTACAACACCCTATATGTAATTTCTAGTTTGGTTATTTTGTTTTCTGACTCACGTCAAAGAATAACATAAGTTATATCAGAAAAACTAAATATAAAGTAAAAATCTACAATATCACTAATGTTTAATAATCCTATTCAGATAAATTTACAACTAGTTTCCAGAAATGATCAAAAATATTGTTTGATCTTTCTAAAATATATAGTTCTGAATTGCCAACTCAAGCCAAATCTTATACATAAGAATAAATTATACAAACACAACAATTTTTATTGGCAAATTGAGCTATGCTCACTTTCTCTCCACAATGGCACGATCATACCGTTATCACACTAAAAACACCCCATTTCCACACTAAAAAACAACAACAATTCAGATTATAAATCTGATATTTACAGTAAATTAAGAACTTAACGCTAACATAATTTACATAAAAAGATACTCAAATAACCACTCCCCTACTAAAACAACCATTTTAACCAAATATATCAATGCATCTTCAAAACATTCAGAGGGAGGAGTACATTAAATGTTACACGCTATATGCCAGGCGACTTTTTTTACCAAGATAAGGTAAGACTCTCTATGCTAGCAGTTAAAAAATCCAGCAAATTGGATAATGTTTGTTATGATATCCGCGGCCCCGTACTCAAGGAAGCTAAACGCCTTGAAGAAGAAGGCAATAAAGTCCTCAAATTAAATATTGGTAATCCAGCCCCCTTTGGTTTTGAAGCACCCGATGAAATCTTGGTAGATGTTATCCGTAACTTACCAACAGCACAGGGTTATTCAGATTCGAAAGGTCTGTATTCTGCACGCAAAGCTATCATGCAACATTATCAAGCCCGGAATATGATGGACGTAACCGTTGAAGATATTTATATCGGCAATGGTGTTTCTGAATTAATCGTTCAGGCAATGCAAGCATTACTGAATACTGGTGATGAAATGCTGGTTCCTGCACCTGATTATCCTCTCTGGACTGCGGCAGTTTCACTTTCCAGTGGCAAAGCCGTGCATTATATGTGTGATGAAGGGTCAGATTGGTTTCCTGACTTAAATGATATCCGCAACAAAATTACGCCCCGCACACGTGGGATTGTGATTATTAACCCTAATAATCCAACGGGTGCTGTATATAGTAAAGAGCTGTTATTGGAAGTTGTTGAAATAGCCCGGCAACACAATTTGATTATTTTTGCTGATGAGATTTACGACAAAATCTTATATGACGATGCCGAGCATCATTCAATTGCCGCCCTCGCGCCTGATCTGTTAACGGTAACATTTAATGGATTATCTAAAACATATCGGGTTGCAGGTTTTCGTCAAGGCTGGATGGTATTAAACGGCCCGAAGAAACACGCTAAGAGCTATATTGAAGGTTTGGAGATGCTGGCATCAATGCGTTTATGTGCCAATGTGCCAATGCAACACGCTATTCAAACTGCTTTAGGCGGTTACCAAAGTATCAGTGAATTCATTTTACCTGGTGGCCGTTTGTATGAGCAGCGTAACCGAGCATGGGAATTAATCAATCAAATCCCCGGCGTTTCCTGCGTGAAACCTAAAGGCGCTTTATATATGTTTCCAAAAATTGATGCAAAACGTTTTAATGTTCACGATGACCAGAAGATGGTGCTTGACCTTTTATTACAAGAGAAGGTCTTGTTAGTGCAGGGAACCGCATTTAACTGGCCGGAACCTGACCATCTCCGCATTGTGACCCTACCAAGGCTTGATGAACTGGAGATGGCAATTCAGAAATTCGCCCGATTTATTGGTAAATATCATCAGTAAAAATAAGAGCCGTTTATATACCCTATGGATTTCAAGATGCATCGCGACGGCAAGGGAGTAAATCCCCGGGAGCATAGATAACTATGTGACCGGGATAAGTGAGTGCAGCCAACAAAGAGGCAACTTGAAGGATAACGGGTATAGAAAAATATCACTGATAACGGACATTATTCATACCATGCGTTCTATCAGAATAGAAAAAAGTTTATTTCTTCTATTCTGATAAGTCTCACCTACCCACTTTTTCTTCACGGGTGAAAATCTCACCTGTCAGATAGAAATCCTTGATAACCACTTCCATAACTCTCTTTATTGATACCCAATAATCACTCTCTGCAAAATCAAGGTCAATAAATTTTCATTTTTTACCGGTAACACAGACTAATTTTTTTATTTTTATAGGCGATTTTTGCAGTGATTATATAAAGCATTAGCAAGATATAAAAGAATTAAACATTGTATTTATTAAACTTAATAAAAGAGAGCACCTGAATGAATAATAAGTCATTGTAAATTATATAAAATTTTTGTATATAAATTGTATGCAAAATGGAGTAAAAACATAAACTTCCTGCAAAAAGGATATCTATTACGGTTATAACATTTATATTTAACAATAAATTAAAATTAATAATATCAATCTTGCTATATAGTCTAAATACCCGTCATCTTTCAAGTTACCTCTTTGTTGGCTGCACTCACTCACCCCGGTCACATCGTTACCTATGCTCCCAGGGATTCGCTCCCTTGCCGCCGCGATCCCTCTTGAAATCCATTGGGCATAGATAAATGGCAGATTTCCCTATGAAAATCCCTATAAAAACAAGGGATAAAAATAAGAAACGATTTTAAGGTTTACTTTACCCCCATCCACCGCTCACAATAAAAACAATATTTACTGTAAGAGATGATTATGAGCCACTTTTTTGCCCACCTTTCCCGTTTGAAACTGATTAACCGCTGGCCTCTGATGCGCAATGTACGTACAGAAAATGTATCTGAACATAGCTTACAAGTGGCCTTTGTCGCACACGCCTTAGCCATTATCAAAAACCGCAAATTTGGCGGTAATGTGAATGCTGAACGCATTGCATTGCTGGCTATGTATCACGATGCCAGCGAAGTTATTACCGGAGATTTACCCACTCCGGTCAAATATCACAATCCACATATCGCACGGGAATACAAAAAAATAGAAAAAATCGCGCAGAAAAAATTACTGGAAATGCTGCCAACTGAGCTGCAAGAGGATTTCCGTCCAATCTTGGATGACAGTCAGCATACAACAGAAGAAACTTTTATCATTAAACAGGCCGATTCCCTGTGTGCTTACCTCAAATGTCTGGAAGAGTTATCAGCAGGTAACCATGAATTCAATCTGGCGATAGCCCGACTTGAAAAAACCCTGGCTGATCGTCACAGCCAGGAGATGGATTACTTTATGAAAGTTTTTGTACCGGGATTCAGCCTGTCATTGGACGAAATTAGTCTTGATATTCCACATTAGAATGGAAACAACCAAGGGATAACCAGCACGCTTATCACCATTACCAACAGAGTGAACGGCACGCCCAAACGGACAAAATCGGAGAACTTATAACCACCGGGGCCAAGCACCAGCGTATTCACTGGGGACGAAACCGGGGTCATAAATGCGGCGGACGCTGCCACACCAATAATCATGGCAAATGGCATGGGAGATACTGCCATTTCACGTGCAGCAGCAATAGCTATCGGTGCCATTAATACTGCCGTTGCCGTATTAGAAATAAACAAACCAATTACGGCACAAAGTATAAACAAACAGACCAGCATCACCCTCGGCCCCATATCACCCGCAATATCCATCAAGCCACGGACAATCAGCTCAATCCCACCCGTTTTTTGTAATGCCAGTGCAAATGGCATCATCCCGACAATCAGGATAATACTGGGCCAATGAATAGAGCGGTACGCACTTTCCATATCGATACAACGGAATTTTCCCATCAACAGGCAAGCTATCAATGCGGCAATCACATTGGGTATTTCATCGGTAAGCATCATGGCTACCATCAGCGCCAAACTAAAAAGCGCATGTGGCGCTTGAGACGTTGCCGGGGCCACCTCTTCGATCTCAACCGGCAGATTAAGGACAATAAAATCGCGCATTTTGGTTTGCAGGACACGTATCAGTTTCCAGTCACCAATAACCAGCAAAATATCGCCAAGTTGCAGTGGCGCATCAACCAGTTTACCCGACAACGATTCACCATCACGTCGAATACCAACAACATTCAAACCATAGCAGGTACGAAAACCTATTTCCCGCAGTGACTTACCCAATAAATCCGACTCCGGGATCAGAGAGACTTCAGCCATACCTACGTTACGAGATTGTTCAGAGAAATACTCCCCGCGCAGCACCATCGGTTCTAATAATTGCTCACTGCAAAATTGACGCAGATCCACCTCACTGTCTGACATATCAACCAGCAACACATCCCGTTCTCTCAATTCTGTATTGCCCATCGCACTGACCATAACGCGCCGAAAACGCCGCCAACGCTCGATACCAACGACATTAGCCCCGTAGCGAGCACGCAAATTTGACTCATCAAGCGAAAGACCTATCAGCGGGGAACCTGAGCGGATCGCCAGGCGACGCGCGCGACCGGATAATTTATAGTCGCGGATAAGGTCACGGAAAGTACGACGATGCCATTTATCATGGCCTTTATCCGATTGATGATTTGCCAACCAATGGCGAGCAATCAGCATATAACCCATACCGGCAAACAGAATCAAGATACCAATAGGTGTAATAGAGAAGAATTTGAAACCGGGAAGCCCTTCCCGTATCAACTCACTGTTAACCACCATATTGGGAGGCGTCGCTACCAATGTCATCATGCCACTGATAAGCCCGGCAAAACTCAAGGGCATCATCAACCGCCCCGGCGAAATTTTCATCCTTACCGCGACACTGAGCACCACTGGAATGAAAATCGCGACCACTCCCGTAGAGCTCATAAAAGCACCAAGCCCTGCAACAGTCATCATCAGTAATGCCAACATTTTGGTTTCGCTGTTCCCGGCAACTCTTACCAGCCAATCCCCCATTTGATAAGCAACGCCAGTTCTTACCAATCCTTCACCAATCACAAACAGGGCAGCTATCAACAACACATTGGGATCACTAAAACCGCTGGTCGCTTCACCAAGCGTCAACGTTCCACTTATGACAAACGCGATAATCACCAATAATGCAACAATATCCATGCGCAGTTTATTGGTAGTAAAAAGAACAATAGCTATCAGCAGCAGGGTCAATACCCACAAGAGTTCGCTATTCAAAATGGCCTCTATCAACAAAAAAGAAGATATTAGTGTCAAAAACTTGGCTAGTAGACCATTTTATTAAGAGAAAATCTCCAGTTGCGATCAACAATGTGTCCACTTTTCGTCATGAACCATCATCTCTGATTTTCCAGTACATTGACTGCAATAATCTAGCAACGGCTCTCTCCTGGTTCAAATATCATCAAGAAACGAACGATCGAGTTGTTTAAATGCGCGTTTCAGCAGTTCTGCGAGAGATTGATAAGTTGGCGTTTGCTGCACCGGCGCCATTGTGATACCTGCTGCGGCAAATTTATCACGGATTTCATGAAACCATTTCAGCAATGCCGCGGGTAACGGGGTTGATGCCCGTTTCCCCAACCACCATAACCCTTGCATCGGTAAACTACAGGCGAACAGTGCCGTCGCCACCGCTGGGCCAAGCTGACCACCCAGTGCGATTTGCCACGTCAGAGTAAAAATAGCCAACGGCGGCATAAACCGGATACCAAAGCGGGTAGCCTTAATAATCCGGTTTTCAGGAAACATGGGTGCCAACTGTTTCTCAATCGGCCAAGTTTTCATGTATTGTTGTCCCAGTTGCATCTTTCTCAGCCATCCATTACTGGTGGGAGGTATTGCGCTCATCATGACCTCAATCAATTAAAAACACATTTTTTAAAAAAACATTGTAACTGATAAAATATTTTTTGTAGGATTAGGTATATTTTGTCTTTGCTGCTCGCTATCGGTATCCTACATTCACTTGTATGTTATACACAGCAGTAAAGCAGCATATTTTACTTTTTACTGCACTTAGGCTCATTTTGTTAACAAATCACGCTATCTTTTAACATCAGAGCAGGCAAAAAAGGTTTTTTGAAAATTTAAACCTTATCATCATGCTCTTTGCACTTAGCATGATGTTAATCATTTAATGTCATCACTATATGCTCTACGCTGATGAGTAATTGGCGTTTTATTAATCACATGTCTTATCTGTAAGACTCAATGACAAACACGATATAGGTACTTCCATGTCAAGTAAGCTGGTACTGGTCCTCAATTGCGGTAGCTCTTCTCTGAAATTTGCTATCATCGATCCTGCTAACGGTGAAGAATATCTTTCTGGTCTAGCTGAATGTTTTAACCTGCCTGAAGCCCGCATTAAGTGGAAAATGGATGGCACAAAACATGAAGCCGCTTTAGGTGCTGGTGCAGCCCACAGTGAAGCATTGAACTTTATTGTTAATACGATTCTGGCCGAAAAACCAGAACTTTCTGATCAAATTGCCGCAATCGGCCACCGCATTGTTCACGGCGGTGAAAAATTCACGGCATCCGTTACCATCAATGATGAAGTGATTCAAGGGATCAAAGATGCGGTTCCATTCGCACCATTGCACAACCCTGCTCACCTGATTGGCATTGAAGAAGCGAAAAAAGGGTTCCCACACCTGGCTGACAAAAACGTTGCTGTATTCGATACCGCTTTCCATCAGACCATGCCAGAAGAGGCTTACCTCTATGCCCTGCCATACAACCTGTATAAAGAGCACGGCATTCGTCGCTATGGCGCTCATGGAACCAGCCACTTCTTCGTTTCCCGTGAAGCGGCAAAAACGCTCAACAAACCGGTTGAAGAGCTGAATGTTATCGTCTGCCACTTGGGTAATGGTGGCTCTATCTCAGCTATCGTTAATGGTCAATGTGTTGACACCTCTATGGGATTGACACCACTGGAAGGTCTGGTAATGGGTACCCGCAGTGGTGACATCGACCCAGCAATCATTTTCCATCTGCATGATTCACTCGGCATGAGCGTTGAACAAATCAACAAACTGTTGACCAAAGAATCTGGCTTACTCGGTCTGACCGAAGTCACCAGTGATTGCCGTTATATAGAAGATAACTATGCAACCAAAGCCGATGCTAAACGCGCGATGGATGTCTACTGCCACCGTCTGGCTAAATACGTTGGTGCTTATTCCGCACTAATGGAAGGCCGCTTGGATGCCATTATCTTTACCGGGGGTATTGGTGAAAACTCCGCACTGGTTCGTGAACAGGTGATGAAAAAACTGGCCCTGTTAGGTTTCGAATACGATCACGACCGTAACCTGGCGGCCCGCTTCGGTAAATCCGGTGCTATCACTACTGACAACAGCCGTCCTGCTTTAGTGATCCCAACCAATGAAGAATTGGTGATCGCTCAAGATGCAGCGCGCCTGACCGCGTAATAATTTTATCAACCGCCAGCCACTGCTGGCGGTACTATTTTTGACCAACGAGCAACCGTAAAGAGGTTTCCGTGTCCCGTACAATTATGTTAATCCCTACTAGCACCAGCGTCGGCTTGACCAGTGTTAGTTTAGGTGTCATCCGCTCAATGGAACAAAAAGGCGTCAGCCTGAGTGTTTTCAAACCTATCGCCCAGCCTCGTTGCCGTGCCGCCCAAGATCAAACCACCACCATCATCCGCGCTAATTCCAGCATAAAGACCGCTGAACCGCTGGACATGGCACATGTGGAATCTTTGCTGACAACCAATCAGAAAGATGTGCTGATGGAAAAGATCGTGGCCCTTTACCACGAAAATACCAAAGACGCAGAAGTCATTCTGATTGAAGGTCTGGTTCCAACCCGTAAACATTCATTCGCCCAATCTCTCAACTATGAAATTGCCAAGACCCTGAACGCTGAAATCGTATTCGTATTGGCGCTAGGTAACGATTCCCCGGAACAGTTGAAAGAACGTGTTGAACTGGCTCGTGCTGAATTTGGCGGTAACAAAAACCAGAACATTACCGGCGTTATTATCAATAAACTGAATGCGCCGGTTGATGATCAAGGCCGTACCCGTCCGGATCTGTCAGAAATCTTTGACGAATCCTCAAAAGCCATCGTATCCAACATCGATCCGAACACGCTGTTCAAAAATAGCCCATTGCCAATTCTGGGTTGCATTCCGTGGAGTTTTGACCTGATTGCAACCCGCGCAATTGATATGGCAAAACACCTGAACGCCCGTATTATCAACGAAGGTGCAATCAAAACCCGCCGTGTGAAATCTGTGACTTTCTGTGCCCGCAGCATTCCACACATGTTAGAGCACTTCCGTCCCGGTTCTCTACTGGTCACTTCGGCTGATCGTCCAGACGTTCTGGTTTCAGCCTGTCTGGCGGCGATGAATGGGGTTGAAATCGGTGCAATCCTGCTGACTGGCGGTTATGCCATCGATGAGCCGATTAAGCAATTGTGCGAACGTGCCTTCAACACTGGCCTACCTGTCTTTATGGTTGATACCAACACCTGGCAAACTTCTCTGAACCTGCAAAGTTTCAGCCTGGAAGTTCCGGCAGATGACCATGAACGCATCGAAAAACTGCAAAACTACGTCGCACACCACATCAACAAAGAGTGGATCGACTCCCTGACAGCGAACTCTGAGCGCCCACACCGCCTCTCTCCACCTGCATTCCGTTATCAATTAACCGAACTGGCACGCAAAGCAGGCAAACGCGTTGTTCTGCCGGAAGGTGACGAACCTCGTACCGTGAAAGCGGCATCTATCTGTGCTGATCGCGGTATCGCGCGATGTGTTCTGCTGGGTGATCCAGAAGAGATCCGTCGGGTTGCCGCGGCTCAGGGGGTAGAACTGGGTGCAGGTATTGAAATTGTCGATCCCGTTGCTGTACGTGAACGTTATGTCCCACGTCTGGTTGAGCTACGCAAAAACAAAGGCATGACCGAAGTCGTTGCGCGTGAACAATTGGAAGACAACGTTGTTCTGGGTACGTTGATGCTGGAACAGGGCGAAGTCGATGGTTTGGTTTCCGGTGCGGTACACACCACGGCAAACACCATCCGTCCACCATTGCAATTAATCAAAACTGCACCGGGTAGCTCGCTGGTATCATCCGTATTCTTTATGCTGCTGCCAGAACAGGTTCTGGTTTATGGTGACTGCGCAATCAACCCAGATCCGACTGCGGAACAACTGTCTGAAATCGCTATTCAATCGGCAGATTCAGCCAAAGCATTTGGTATCGAACCGCGCGTTGCCATGATCTCCTACTCTACCGGCAACTCCGGTGCAGGTAGTGATGTTGAGAAAGTGCGTGAAGCAACCCGTTTAGCACAGGAAAAACGTCCAGATCTGATCATTGATGGCCCACTGCAATATGACGCCGCGATCATGGCAGACGTAGCGAAATCCAAAGCACCAAACTCACCGGTTGCCGGTCAAGCTACCGTGTTCATCTTCCCTGATCTGAATACCGGTAACACCACCTATAAAGCGGTACAACGTTCTGCGGATCTGGTTTCTATCGGGCCAATGCTGCAAGGTATGCGTAAACCGGTGAACGACCTGTCCCGTGGCGCTTTGGTAGACGATATTGTTTACACCGTTGCACTGACCGCAATTCAATCAGCACAAGGGGAAGCGTAACCGCTTCTTATCCGTAGCAGATTAATGACTGATAAAGGCTGCATCCTGTACTTCACTGGATTCAGCCTTTTTATTTTCTTTTTATTCCCGGAAAGATGCTGGTTTTCTGATGTACCCGGCTATTATTTTTCTGGTGATACACTTGAAGAAGTCTGGCAAGATGCTAAAAGTGCTATTGAGGTACATTTTGAATTATTAACGTAAAATGAATCAGAAATTTAATTGTGCCGCATATCTGCGGCACCTCACCTTTAGAGTTAATTCAAGATTAATAATTGCATGGTAACAGAATAGATGTTAAGTCCTATTTTTTGAGCTTTTTCGATAATAATACATAAGCAACCTGAGCTTGTATTTCATTCGTTGATAACCATTTATTAAATTCAACTCCTGTATTATATTGAGGAGGAGCCTTGCACTTCGATCCTTTTTTACCTAATCCATACGATAATGTTCCATCTTCCCCTTTATATTCACACTTATGTTCAGTTGTGAATTCATTAAATAGCCACCCGTCCTTTTCTGTTTTGAATTCAATCACAACACCTGGTTTATCATTGGATAGATAACTTTTTGAGTAAGTGAATTTAGGTGCAATTCCACAGAAAGAGTTGTCTTGAACACAAGAAATTTTTTCATTCCTATTCCTATCAAATCCTTGATATTCATTTATATACATTCCTCGATACCAGTACATCGATTCTTTTATCTCATTATCACTATTTACAGTTTTATTACTCTTTAGTGTAAGTTTATTTTTTGTGTTGACTTCAATTCCAAGAACACAATTTTCATATAAAGACATGACTTTGGTATTTGCCAATCCATTTGCAGTTATTGCATTTTTTACCTGATTCCTAATTTCCGCCGTATCTTGCATACAAGCCATACTGAAACTACTCATAGCTAATAAAAACGGAGAAATAAAGAAAACCTTTTTATTCAAATTCATATTTCCTTCCTTACTTGATTTATGGTTTTAGCACGAAATGGAACAAAAATAAATTTCGTTATTATTAAGTTAACATTTAATTTACGGCATAAATAATAATTCAAATCACAATTCAGTCGTAAATAATAAATTAATAACAATAGAACATTACAATATAACTCATTGAATTAAATTGGTTATTATTTACTTTCTTAACTAAGAGTAGATGACTAAATCAAAAAACACAAATTACAGAATCATTAAACTAAATAATATCTTATTTAAACACATAAGAACAAATATAGAAAAATTTCAATAACATATAAAATAAGCAACTTATCAACATTCACTTTTCTATATATAACATAATAACTAATGATTTTTTATATCATAACAATCTAAATAACTTTCACAAGATTGCAATTATTCTCGATTATAAAATACATAAAAATCAAATAATTATTTATCACTATTGTAAAATATTTTTCAATGAAAGTTTTTCTGCTATCTAACTGAACACAATTAAATAAAAAAAACAATTTAATCATGCCGCATATCTGCGGCACCTCACCTTTATAGTTATCTGCGTATATTCAAGATTGATAATTGCATATACCCGTCATCTTTCAAGTTGCTTCTTTGTTGGCTGCACTCACTCACCCCGGTCACATCGTTATCTATGCTCCCGGGGATTCGCTCCCTTGCCGCCGCGATGCATCTTGAAATCCATAGGGTATAGTTTCAGCACAGAGAAGCCTATTTTTTCTTTTTCTGTAATAATACATACGCGACCTGGGCTTGTACTTGATTCTTTGATAACCACCCATTAAATATATTTCCTATTCCGCGTTGCTTATATGCAGAATTACAACTTGCCGATGTTCCTGTTACACCAAGCCCGTATGTTCCTCCACCTTCAGCTTTAGTCTTACATCCATTTTTAGTTGTAAAGTCATTATATAACCAACCAGCCTTTTCCGTCTTAAATTCAATAACAACACCTGGTTTTTTATTCGTTAAATAACTTTGTGAGTAAGTGAATTGAGGCGCAATTCCACAGAAACTGTTTTCTTGAACGCAAGAAATTTTCTCGTTCCTATTCTTATCAAATGTTTGATATTCCTTTATCTCCATTCCTCGATACCAGTACATCGATTTTTCTGCCTCATTATCACTATTTGAGGTTTTACTACTCTTTAGCGTAAGTTTATTTGGTGTGTTGTCTTTAACTCTAAGAACACAATTTGTGTATAAAGACATGACTTTGGTTTTTGCCAATCCATTTGCAGTTATTGCATCTTTTACCTGATTTCTAATGTTCTCCGGATCTTTCATACATGCCATACTAACACTACTCATCGCTAATAAAAGCGGGGAAATAAGTAAAACCTTTCTATTAAAACTCATATTTTTATCCTTGCTTTATTTGTTTTTTTGATATCTAATTAAATGAAAATAGATTTCATCATTATATGTTGATTTAAAAACACTATTACAGACAATATATAACAAATTAACCAATATATTAATCTTCATTGTTATTATCTGTCGCAAATAAGGTAGATTATTTAACTGTAAAAAACAAAAACAAATTCCAATATAATTAAATTAAAAAATATTTGATTAGAATATATGAAAAAACACAGTAACCAAATAAGAGAAAAAACAAATAGTTATATGACAATATGCCTTTTGAAAAACATTTCACAATGAAAATTTTCTTTTCCACCTAATAGAGTTCCGCCTATAATCAAAAAAAACACCAAAGCCAACTAGGCATTCGGTGCTAAAAAGAGAGTTTAAAGCCGATAATAACATGATTATATAACAGATATTAAGGATTAATCTGATATGGGTAATTGTATATAAGCAATTATCGCCTCTATTTTAACTGGCTTTTCCGATAGCCAGTTATTAAACTCATCTCCTACCTTATAACCTTTAGGCTGACAATTTGACTTATCTTTTTTCAATGCACCTATTCCACCCAACCCATATGATTCTCCTCTTGATTCAACATCAATTTCGCAGTTATGTTTAGTGGTAAATTCATTATATAGCCAGCCAGGTTCTACGGTACTAAACTCTATAACGAATTTTTTATCTTCTCTCATCGGGTAGCTCTTGGCGTAAGTATATTCAGGAGAAATTCCGCAAAAGCGATTTGGCACGTTAACACAAGGAATACTCTTAAACTTATTACTATCAAATAACTTAAATTCTTCTATTCCCATTCCTCGATACCAGTACATCGCTATCTCTGCACGTTCATTCCTATTTTTGGATTTATTATTAGTTAATATAATTCTATTTCCGGTATTCACCACATCCAATTCACAATTTTTATACATAGACATCACTTTAGTCTCTTGTAGGCCATAACTTTTTATTATATGTTCCACCATTGGATCAGTATTACATGCCATACTAAAGTGGCTCACAACTAATAAAGTGGCAATCAGAAAGGCTTTTTTATTAAAACTCATACTTCTCTCCTTACTTTATCGATGGTATTGATACCCAAAAGAACGAAGATATATTTCATAGCCGTTATTAATAAATCCAGTCATCATCTTTACCGACACATAATGACCTAACGTACAATGCCACTATAAATAAAACTCCACTACAAATAAGAAACCAACAACAAAATAACTTTACAATATAAATCATATCATTTAATCAGTTTCTCTTGTTATTAGCCTTATTAAATAAAGGTAGATTATGAAATCAAAAAAAACAAGCCCTATAATAATTAAATAAAAAACCGGATAAACACAAAAAAAGATCATTTCAATAACATTTGAAATAGATACTTTTTTATTTATTACAATATCATGTAAATAAAATAAATACCTATTTACCATTCAAAATCAATATAAATGACATTATCTAATTACAATTATATACCCGTCATCTTTCAAGTTGCTTCTTTGTTGGCTGCACTCCCTCACCCCGGTCACATCGTTATCTATGCTCCCGGGGATTCGCTCCCTTGCCGTCGCGATCCATCTTGAAATCCATAGAGTATAGTCATCAAAACAGTTTAAAAAGATAAAATCTTTATTCATACTTATTGTAGAATATCTACTAATTATAATTTTCTTTTACCACATGATAATATCTTGCCTGTAAAGTATATTTTTACATAAAAAATATTATCAATGTCTATTTTATTTACAAGTAACACGGATAAGTATAAGTTCACTTAAAATCCATTACCAGTAAAAAGCACCGAAGTTATAAACATTCGGTGCAATATATTTCAACAAAAATTATTTATAGCTGAAATCTATTTTGCTAATAATACATAAGAAATGATGGGATCTATTTTGGCTGGCTTTTCCAACCATTTATTAAATACATTCCCTATTACAAGTTTCTTATATTTATTATCACAACTCGCTGATGTCCCTATCACACCAAGCCCGTATGTTCCTCCTCCCTCTGCTTTAATTTGACACTTATGTTTAGTTGTAAATTCATTATATAACCATCCCGGTTCTATTGTACTAAACTCAACAACAACGCCAGGGTTTTTATTTGTCAGATAACCTTGAGAATAAGTATATTCGGGAGCAATTCCACAAAAATTTTCTCCTTTAACACAAGGAAGGCTTTTATACTTATTCTGGTGAAATGCTTTATATTCCTTTATTCCCATCCCTCTATACCAATACATCGCCTTTTCTGCTTTAGTATCACGATTTGCCGCTTTATTATTTACTAATGTCACTTTATTCGGTGTATCTGCTGAGACTGAAAGTGTGCAATTTTTATACATAGACATCACTTTGGTATTTTCCAGTCCATTTTTATTGATTATTTTTTCTATCTTTGGATCTGTCTTACATGCCATACTAAAACTACTCATTGCGAGTAAAAAAGGGGAAATCAGGAAAACTTTTTTATTTAAAATCATACTTATCTCCTTGCTTTATTTAATTAAGAAGTTTAACGTTTAGTGGAATAAAAATAAATTTCATTGTTGTTATTAATATACTTATTTTAAAACATATCATTACAGATGACAGATAATAAATTAACCAATTAAATCATTCTCTATTGCTACCAAATGACGTAGATAACGATATGTTATTAGATCATAAAAAACAAAAACAAATTCCAATATGATTAAAATAAAAAATATTTACTTTATATATCAAGGCAACATAGAAATAATAAAATGACTATATAACCACTTATACTACAATGGTTAAAAATATATTATAATCGCAACAAGAACATCATGCTGATAATAAAACAAAAATAATTACTTAGATTAATTCCAAAAATCTAAAATATAATTAAATAAAATACACACCTCCATAACATTAAAAATATATTTCTGAACAATCGCTACATTTACTTTAAATTAATTTAAATTCGGTTTAGCATAGTCAATACAACATAATTACTTCACGAGTAAACAGATTCAATCATTCATTGAATTCTTAGCAAGCGGTCAAACCAGACATCCACCCAAGATAGTGAAGTTGAATGCACTGCGGTAGGTTAACATCATTATTCACATCTAATAGGTAAGATACCTCCTTGCCCAATAGGGCAAAGAGGTAAGAGATATTACGGACGATAACCAATAAAGGCCACGCGCGACAGCCTCCGTTCAATTGAGACTAACTGTGTGGTGGACAAGAAATTCTGCATCCGCTCGAACGCTTCTTCACCCTCTATTGCAATAAATTGCTCCCTGCGCTTCTCACGCCCGGCACGCCAGCGCTCACTAAGTTCAACAACGCTTTGGGTAAGATCCACCTGCCTTTCGAGGCAAAGGCCCGCCTCGCTGATTAAACGCTCGTTCAACCCAAGCGGGCTATAGAGGAAATAACCCGGCATGCCACGTATCATGATTTCGTCTTTACTCAGCATGCCGGTTACTAAAGTAGGATCGGTATACAAGAACCGGCCGCCCGGTTTCAGTAGTCGACACCATTCGCGCAGCAAGGCCAATCGATCCGGAATATGAATTACCGAGTCGATACACCATAATGCATCAAAAGTGCCATCAGGAAATGGCAGAGGCTGACGAACATCACTGTCGACGAAGTTGCTTCGATCTTCCAGTCCGAAATCTGCCGCAAGTTGCCGGGCAGTAAGGAGGCCGTGAGGATGAATGTCAACCCCCGTCACGCTACAGCCACTGGTCCTTGCCAAAAACAGAGCCGGCCCTCCGGACCCACTGCATACATCCAGCACATGAGAGCTGTCAGATAATTGAAGCCATTGGGAGAACTTTCTAAACTCATCAGCAGAGGACCAGTTGTTCTGCCCCAAGTCTTCGCCATAGGTCTCTTTGCGTACCTCGGATACCGCTTCCGCAGAGAAACTACCGAAAGCCCGTTCGTAAAAACCAGTGCCTGCGCTTGAGGAGGAAGTTTGCATAGTCATAGATAATGCTCCTAGCGAATAGAATTTAATCGGAAGACAAGGTGTTCAATTGCGGTGTCCAATATCGCATTATCGAGATCCGGATCAAAACAGAACCGAACCGACGCATTAGCCTGAGCCGAGCTCAAGCCGATACCTGTAAGCACGTGCGAAGGCTGTAGTTCCGCGGAATTGCAGGCTGAACCTGACGATATAGCCACCTGATGCAACCCGGATATTAGCGCCTCCGAAGCGATACCTTCGAACTGAACGTTCACGATGTATGGGGAACTGCAAGAGATATCGGTATTCAACACGGCGTTCGGCACCCTTTGATGAAGGCGAGTAATAAAATAGTCTCTCAATGCAGTGACTTTTGCTTGACGTTGAATAAGGGTTGACTGAATCATCTGACACGCAAGGCCAAACCCAACAATCAGCGGCGTTGGCAAGGTGCCGCTGCGCAAATGATTCTGACCGCCGCCATAGATGAAGGGCCTCAAATGCCCCGCAACACGCGCATCGACGAAGAGCGCCCCAACTCCTTTCGGTCCCCGCATTTTGTGGGCGGAAAATGAAAGCATATCAATTCTAGTCTCTTTGACGTTCACGGGAATTTTGCCGATAGACTGGACAGCATCCACATGTAGCCAAGCGCCTGACCGACGTGTGATCGCGGCAATTTCATCCACCGGCTGAACTGTACCTAATTCGGAATTCACATGAGCAACGCTGACGATACGGGTGTCGGCGGTCAATTTGGTGATGACATCTTCCGGTTGTACCCGGCCATTGGCGGCAACCGGCAGGTATTCAACAGCAAGCCCCCGACGACTCAACTCTTTGCCGGCAAGCAACACAGATTTGTGGTCGATAGGGCAAAGCAGCGCTCCCGCAGGAGCGCATTCGTTATGGGCAAAACTTGAGAAAAGCGCAATATTGTTGGCTTCTGTGGCCCCCGATGTAAAGGCAATCTCCTCTGGGCGAGCACCGATGAGAGACGCAACTTGTTGGGCGGCGTTCTCTATCGCATGCCGGGCACGACGTCCCATCACATGGGCGGAGGAAGAATTACCGAATTCATGCTCCATGTAGAGTCGCATGATGTCGACGACCTCAGGAAAGCATGGTGTCGTAGCACAATGATCCAGATAGATTACGCCAGTCGGGTTTTCATTGACATTCATAGCGACTCCCATCAGGAAGTGAAGACGGCAACGTTAACGAGCTTCGAGTAGATCTCTTGTGTCTGCATCTCTCCGCTTCCACCGGGATCCGCAACAATCACCTTCATGCCCGAAAGCCCATACAGAGAGAGCGCCGTGCTTACCCCTGTTTTGACTGGTTGGAAGCATTCGCCGGGGGCAAAGATCACCAGAAGGCGATGTTGCGCCTTGTAGACCTCGGAGATCATCTCAGTAATCTCTCCCGCACATCCGGTAACGCCGCAGGTAATGAGAGGTTTATAATCGCCGTTTTCGTCCACAAGCGAAATTTCGGTTCCGGCATCGGGGCCATTGTCGAGAACGCGGCGATTTAACAGCCCTGCTTTGACCAACTTATCGGCACTTTTCTGGAAGCGATATTTCAGCCAAGTCTCTGGATAGGCAACAGGATGTTTCCGGCTTGCGAGCATGTTTTGCTCAGAAAATTGCCCACTGCGCTCTAAGATAGATTTGTACGAAGCCGGAAGCGCGGAGAATTGCTCATAGAAGGCACGTCTTAGCTCAGATGCTGGCCCGCTGTCGCGCGAAACATATTGCCAATCGTTGATGAGCAGCAGGAATTTTATCGCTTCGAATTGATGTTCAAGCTGTTCTGCGATTCGCACACCAAGTTCCCAAGTGTATCCAGGAAAGATTCCTACGCGTCGCTCAATTTTTTCTCGCATAGGAGCCGTATTTTCTTCGATGACTCCCGGGACAAGGCATCCTCGGTCTTCGTCAAGGAAGAGCATGAAATGCCCTGCCATAATAACGAGATCCGGATGTGGTGCATTAGTCACTTCGGTGAGAATAAGGTCGAGTAATTCAGCCTCAGATTGAACCAGACGGTGGCTGTTTGAGATGTTAACTTGTTGCATATACGCCTATATTAATATTATTGATTTTATTAGCAATTTAAAGGCAGTGTCATAGCTCTGGAAACTGTATGACCCATTTCGACTTTCCTCGTGGATCGCTAAATTTCACTCACTATGAACATCCACCTTCACAACAGTTATCAATCATCAGTAGACAATTGATAATACATATATATTTACATACAATTAATTATCAAACAATTAGTAATATTAATATTTAATCTATATCCCATACTATTTGAGATACATTAATAGCAAAGATTGATGCTGTATGCTCTTACTGTAGAGAGACCAAAGGCGTTGACTAAAATGGTTATTGAACATCCGCATATCAACGTTACCGATATCATGATTCCCACCAAGTGGATTCCAGACAACAAGGCTACACATCCGATAAATACCAAGCTTAACGGGCTTTTTCATTCCCATAATCACATTTCACAAACATATTATTGTGCCCATATTCAAGTCACGTAATGTCGTTACCTCACGCTAGTTATTGACATTATTTAGCCAATTTGGCGTGACGTTTTTTATAACAGACGTTCAGCCTGTCTATTGAACATTGTCAGTGAACATCTCATAATTAATTAAAAAATATGATGATAAATAAAATCAATCATTAGCAATTGTGATTAAATTTTAATGAAAGCACCGAAGTTATGAATATTCAATGCTGGATTCGACTAATCATCTCCCGGGGATTCTCTCCCTTGCCGTCGCGATCCATCTTGAAATCCATAGGGTATAAACATTTTGCAGGTGCGAGCCATTCCCTAACAAATGACTCAATCGGGAGTAAAATCAGAAGAAATAAACGCAACTTTGGCTAATATAAGATCGTCATTGAAGCCATTTTTCTATCTGCTTCAATTTATTATTTCTCAATTAGCTGCCTATGAACGAAAACTCTCTTTCGCTATCTGATAACGCTGTTCTTTCTGTGCCTCATTTTTCTTTTTTACGCGCCATAAAATACTTAACATAATAAACCATAAAGGCGTGCCACAGAGTGCGATCAGGGTATCCGGATCAAAAACCATTACCACTATGGTAAAGATGAAAAAAATCAGGGTCAGCCAAGTCATTAACACCCCTAAAGGCATCTTAAATATTGAACGTTTATGCACATCAGGGTAATTCTTACGATAAACCAAATAGGCAATCAAAATCACACACCAGCTATAAATCACCATAACCGAAGCAACGGTTGATACAATAGTAAATAACTGCATGACATTCGGTACGATAAATAAAAGTGACGTACCCACCACCATACAGAAACAAGAAAATATCAGACTATGTACAGGAATCGCCGTATTGCGGGAAAGAATTTTAAATTTCCGATGTGCATTCTTTTCCGTTGATAAGCCATAAAGCATACGTGTACAAGCATATAATCCACTATTAGCAGAGGACATTGCCGACGTTAATGCAACAAAATTAACCACTGCGGCAGCAGCAGGTAGACCCGCCAGGGCAAATAGTGTCACAAAAGGGCTGGTTTCAGCTGAGATCCGTCCCCAAGAAGTGACAGCAATGATGCTCAACATGGAGAAAATATAGAAAATCATAATTCTCATCGGGATATAATTAATTGCTTTCGGCAATATCTTTTCCGGATCTTTTGTTTCTGCCGTCATCGTGCCAACTAATTCAACACCAGTAAAAGAAAAAATCGCGATTTGAAAACCAGCAAAAAAACCAAAAATACCATTTGGTAGAAATACCGATGGATCAGTCAAATTATTCACAGAGGCGATCGTACCATCCGGTGATTGCCAACCTACCATCACCATACCAACGCCAATAATAATCAACGCTAAAATCGCAATGACCTTAATCATGGCGAACCAGAATTCAGCTTCGCCAAATAAGCGGACAGAAAGAAGATTACAAGTCCCCAGTAAACCTAGCGTTATAAATGCGGGCACCCAAAGAGAGACGCCGGGAAACCAATATTGAATGTAGCCGCCACATACAACAACATCAGCAATACAAGAGACAATCCAACTCATCCAATAAGTCCAGCCGAGAAAAAAACTGGCTTTGGTACCTAAATAATCCGATACGAAATCAGCAAAAGAGCGATAATTCAGTTTAGTCAGCAGCAATTCTCCCATTGCCCGCATCACCATATAGACAAAAAAACCAACAATCGCATAGGTAATAATGATCGATGTACCCGATACGGCAATAGTTTTTCCTGATCCCATAAATAAACCTGTGCCAATAGCACCACCAATGGAAATCAATTGAATATGACGTGCACTCAGCCCTCGATGAAGCGTTTGTGTATCAGCAAATTTCTCTGCCGAAAGGTTTTGTTGAGTTTTATTATTTTTTATCATGATAGTACCCGTCCGTCATTAAAGAAGCAGTTGACTGCTAAATCTTTCTACCACGGCTTCAGGAAGAAAATGGAATAATGCCTTATTTATTTAATTATTTTTTATTTAAAGCAAGTAACAATCCTGCTCGTAATCCATTAGCCACCTCAGCATTAGGAAATAAAATAAATTTCGCCGGAAATTTAATTTTCCAATGACAATCATGTTGGCTGGCAATTTCAAATCCTTCTGGCAATTCAGTAAAGTTCAAGGTATCTGCGGGGATATGAAGTTGAAAACTGTCGTGACTCTTAATAATGGAATTAATTACCTGATAATGTTTCAACTCAGATTTAATACGTGCGGTTATTTGCGATAAAGAAATTAAACTATAAAGCGCATCCGTTATTTTTTGAAATCTTGTCAAATCATTTTCCCCAAAAGGCATTGCTTTACCCATCTCCATCGTACAGCTATCCGCGCCAAACTTTTCACTCAGAAAATGGCTGAAAGTCCCGGCTTTCTCACGATGATAAACGAGCGCATCAATATCGCTGTCATGCAACCATTGCATAAATTCAGCAGAAAAAGGGCGATTCTGAGCAGGTAACAACGCAAATTGCTCATGGTGAGAAGCGCGTATAGCGGTATGCAGATCAATATGCCAGCGAATATTGGTCGACGACACCGAAGGTTCAGCAAAAAAGCGACTCACAACGTCTTCAAGTTCAGCCGCACGTGATCGCTCATTTCCTAACGGAAAATTCAGGTAACGGCCACCAAACATGCGATTCAAATCATCATGTAAATAACGTCGATTCGCCCGCATCGCAGGCAAATTACCAAAGATAATCAACATGTTATTTTTTAGTGCTAACGTGCCCTCCGCCAACTGTGCAAGTAACTGAATCAATATTTCAATAGGCGCGGTTTCATTACCATGAATACCGGCGGAAATCACCAGAGACCGATTTCCCTCTTCATGGGGAATCAGTTGCAGTACACCTTCAGCCAACCAATGCGCATTTATTGTTTCTGGAAATGTCAGGTGGTCGGCAAGTTTTTTTTCAAGCAATAACGTTAACAGATCCATATCTGCTCCAATTTAGCGCTGAAATTCATAGATCGATCCTAAATTCAAGATCTGCGTAAGCTCATCCAACGCGGTATAAACTTCACAAAGTAATTGGGGATCGGCCAGATCACTGGCGCATAATTCATCACGATAATGGTGCTCTATCCATTTGGTCAGGCGCTGGTAAAGTTGCGTATTCATCAATGTTGCGGGATTAACCGCACGAAATTCAGCGTCGTTAAGTACCACCCTCAGACGCAAACAGGCCGGGCCGCCGCCATTACGCATACTTTCCCGCAAATCAAAAACACGGACTTCATTAATAGGTGCAGAGATTTGTGCACTCAGCGACTGCAAATAATCCCAGACAGCGGAATGTTGGCGGCACTCTTCAGGAACAACGAGCACCATTTTCCCATCAATTTTACTCAGTAACTGACTATTAAAGAGATAAGAATCAACCGCATCTTTGATGCTGATCTGCTCAGCAGGCACCTCAATCGAGACAAAATTCTGTCCCAACACCGCCATTTTCTGTCTAATTTCGGTCAGAACCTGAGACTGATTAAGATAAGCATATTGATGGTGAAAAAGGACACTTCGGTTACTGACCGCAATCACATCGTTATGGAAAACCCCACTGTCAATGGCGACCGGGTTTTGCTGTACAAAAACGGTTTGTGCCGGATTAAGCCGATGCAACCGTGCGATCGCTTCACTGGCTTCCAATGTTTGCCGTGCCGGATAACGTTTAGGCACCGGGCCGCCGCGAAATACGCTACGGCCATAGACAAACACCTGTACGCCCGGCGAATCATAATCACCACCGAGGCGATTATGGTTTGCCGCCCCTTCATCACCAAAATCTTCATGTTGTGGAAGAGCCTGATGATGAACAAAATAGTTTTGATCAGCAAAAGTGGCTTTTAACGCGGCAGTCGTCGTTGCTATTTCCAGCGAACGGTGCAATTTATTGTTTAAATTAGCTACCGTGAAATGAACTCGCTGATCAGCGCTATCCGCCGAAGGTGACACGGTTGCCGCATTTGCGGTCCACATTGATGAAGCAGAACTCAGTTTTGATAATAACACCGGAGAATATTTGGCTGCTTTATGCAATATCTGCTCATCACTGCCGACAAAACCTAAATTACGCAAGGCCGGAATATGAGGGCGTTGTTGCGGCGGAAGCACTCCTTGAATAAACCCTTCATCAGCCAACGCTTTCATTTTCATCAACCCTTGCAGCGCGGCTTTACGCGGGTTAGATACTCTGTCTTTATTATTAATCGAAGCCTTATTACCCACAGAAAGCCCCGCATAATGATGGGTCATGCCGACCAACCCATCAAAATTTGCTTCAAAACCAGCCATAAATCCCCTTGGAAAAATTATATAAGTTGAAAACCTCTCCCGTTAAACGGTTAATCAGGGAAATGAAGCCCTGGCGCAAGCGTTTCAGGTAAAGTGAGTTCGTCAGCAACCAGAGATGCCATCGGCCAGGCACAGTAATCAGCAGCATAATAAGCACTAGGTCGGTAGTTTCCTGACGCACCAATGCCACCAAAAGGCGCTTTACTGGAAGCCCCGGTCAACGGTTTATTCCAGTTCACAATGCCCGCTCTGGCATCTTCCGACAGACGTTGGAACAGAGCAGCATCCGGCGAAATTAAACCGGTAGCCAATCCGAATCGGGTGTTATTGGCGATTGCCAGCGCCTCATCAAATGTGTCATAACGCATAAGCATGAGCAGCGGCCCGAAATACTCTTCATCAGGAACATCAGCGACTTGGCTAACATCAATAATCCCAGGGGTCAACAACGTTGATTGCGGCTGGCATTGCTCCAGCGAAACCAAAGAGATACCACCCAGTTTTTGTAGTCGATCTTGAGCTTCCAATAGATTCTGCACAGCCTGTAGAGAAATGACTCCACCAATGAACGGTTGAGGTTGGGCATCCCAATGGGATGGTACGATCCGCTCTGTCACCTCCACCAAACGCTTAATCACCGCATCTCCATGGGCGCCATTTTTGACCAACAATCTGCGGGCACAAGTGCAACGTTGACCAGCGGAGATAAACGCGGATTGCACAATGGTGTAAACAGCGGCATCAATATCGTCGCAAGCATCGACAATCAATGCATTGTTTCCCCCCATTTCAAGTGCCAACATCTTCTCTGGCTGACCGCCGAGCATGCGGTGAAAGTGAAAGCCAGTATTGGCACTCCCGGTAAACAGCACACCATCAATCTGCTTATCCTCCAGCAATGCTGTCCCGGTACTGCGTGCTCCCTGAACCAGATTGAGCACACCAGCGGGCAAACCGGCTTTTTCCCATAATTTCACCGTCTCTTCTGCGGTCATCGGTGTCAATTCACTCGGTTTAAACACCAGCGTATTACCCGCAATAAGCGCGGGAATAATATGACCATTAGGCAAATGTCCGGGAAAGTTATACGGACCAAAAACCGCCATCACACCGTGAGGACGGTGACGCAGTAAGGCACGGCCATCAGGCATAATCGTTTCTGACTCACCGGTACGCTGTTCCCACGCTTCGATAGAAATAGCCGCCTTACCTATCATGGATTGTATTTCAGTCCGAGTTTCCCATAACGGTTTACTGGTTTCCTGACTGATAACACGAGCAAGCGTTTCTTTCTCCTCATTCAGCAAAGCCGCAAATGTCTGAATGACCTTAATCCGCTCACTGGCGGGCAAATGTGACCAAACATAAAACGCCTCGCGCGCAGCATGACAAGCGGCCCTGACTTGCGAAGCATCGGCGCTGTTAGCTTGCCACAGAACCTGTTGATCTATCGGGGAAAATTTAGTTATCGACTCACCCTGCCCTTCAATCCATCTTCCCCCAATGTAATGTGCTTTATAATTCATGCTTAATTTTCCTTTGGAAAGAGACTAACTAGTCGCACCTGATCCCCATCGCTGACTTGAAGTGCACCCATCTCTGCGGCTGTTAAAAAAAGTTCATTACTGTCACACACCACATTCAATAAAAGCGCCCGAAATTCACTAAACTGCTGATTGGCAACGATGCAAGGAACACCATCGTCTCTGGTCACTGATTCGGCTTTACTAACAGAAACGAGACGACTCTCTTTTACCGCACGTATCCGATCAATCTCAGCCTGTAATAAAGCGCCGCCATCAAAAATATCGATATGGCCTTGATAGATAAGCCCTTCTTTTTCAAGAATTGCCCGCGCGGGTACTGTTTTCTCATGAACCTGCCCAATCACCTTCTGCGCCTCAGCAGATAATAAGGAGATATAAATAGGATGAAGGGGCATGAGTTCGGCAATAAAGGTTTTCGATCCAATACCGGTTAAGTAATCTGCCTGGGAAAAAGGAATGCCAAAAAAATGTTGTCCCAATGAATTCCAGAAAGGGGAATTTCCTTGCTCATCTGCCACCCCTCGCATTTCAGCGAATATAGTTTTAGAAAAAATATCCCTAAATGCGGCGATAAAAAGAAAACGTGCTTTGGAGAGAAATGTCCCATTTCTTCCCTTCTGATATTCCGGATCAAGGAACAAGGTACACAATTCACTGTTACCGGTCTGATCTTGCTCCAAAGTCAACGCTTCAATAGATTTATAAATCCCCAATTCACGTGATGAACGAATGGTTTTTTGTACCCGAAAATTATAAAACGGCTCCTCCAGCCCAACCGCCACTTCGATGGCACTGACACCCGCCACACGATTCGCGCTGGTATCTTCCAGCACAAAAAGGAATCCCTGCTGAGCCCTGGCCAGTTTTCCATCAAAAGTATCAACACTACGTGCAATGCGTGAACGTAATTGATCCAGATTATTGGGAAAAGATGTCAAACCTATACCAGCGCGTTGAGATAAAGACTGAACCCCATTTAAGTCACTATGCCGGACAGCTCGGAAAAGCATCATAACGTCACCTTCAATTTACTATTAACCGACAAACCGCATGATGGCGCTTTCAAGACGAACCAAACCTTCATCAATATCAGCAAATTCAATATTTAATGCTGGCGCAAAGCGCAACACATCTGGACCCGCGATCAAGGCAATTAACCCCTCCTCTGCTGCCAAGTTAGTTAATTGCTTCGCCTTACCCTGCCAAGCTTTATCCAATTCAGCACCTAAAAGCAGCCCTTTACCTCGCAAGCAACTGAATATTTGGTAACGCTGATTCAGTTTCGATAATTTATCCATGAAGTAATCATGACGTTGCAAAACGCCGGTGAGCAATTCCGACTGATTAACAATAGAAAGCACCTTATTGGCAACTGCCGTCGCCAGAGGATTACCGCCAAACGTGGTACCATGCGTTCCAGGTTGAAAAACCGCTGCAATATGCTGTTTTGTTAACATAGCGCCGATAGGAAAACCGCCACCGAGACCTTTAGCACTGGTAAGAATATCAGGCTCAACACCATATTCCTGATAAGCATAAAGGTATCCTGTACGGCCCACCCCAGTTTGAATTTCATCAAAAATAAGCAGCGCTTGAAAACGATCACATAAGGTACGTAATTCCTGCAAGAATGCAGGATCTGCGGGAATAACACCGCCCTCACCGATAATAGGTTCGACAATAACCGCACAGGTATTTTCAGAAATGTGTTCTCTGATTGCAGATAAATTATTATAAGGAAGATGCGTAATTTCTTGCGGAAGAGGGGCATAATCTTGTGAATATTTTGGCTGCCCTCCTACTGTAACGGTAAATAATGTTCTACCATGAAAAGAATCTTTAAATGAAATAATCTCATTCTTATTTTTCCCATATTTATCAGCGGCATATTTTCTGGCTAATTTTAATGCTGCCTCGTTAGCCTCCGCCCCTGAATTACAGAAAAACGCTTTATCAGCAAACGTATTTTCCACCAGTCTTTTTGCTAATTTCAGGACAGGTTCATTAGTGTAACCATTACCTATATGCCATATTTTATCAATCTGAGAAATTAACTCATCCTTTAATTCAGGATGCGCATGCCCTAATGAATTAACGGCAATTCCACCAGCAAAATCGATATATTCCTTGCCATCTTGATCCCATACTTTCGAACCTTTGGCCCGAACAGGTATGAACTTAGCAGGAGAGAAACAGGGCACCATATAGTGTTCAAACCAACTTCTCTGAATATTTTCTAACATAGATCATTTCCCCTTAAAATAGAGAGTACACGGATGAGAGAAAGTAATATGCTCCGCATCATCTTTCGTCTCACACTGACACAACTTATTTAATGTATGCCGAGTAAAAGGTTTACCAAACTGAAACCTAAAAAACCTTAAAAATAATAAGATTACAGGATCTATTTAATATTATTCTTATTAATCCCATGACTATTTCCTAAAACATATACCCGTCATCTTTCAAGTTGCCTCTTTGTTGGCTGCACTCACTCACCCCGGTCACATCGTTCTCTATGCTCCCGGGGATTCGCTCCCTTGCCGTCGCGCTCCATCTTGAAATCCATAAGGTATAGTTGCTCAGCCATTAGACAGATACTGTTGCCCACGCTTAACAAAGTCAACACAAGTTGTACACAAAAAAAATACTTTTTGATCCCGTTCAAAATTCCAAAAAGTATTTTTATGCACAATTTATGCGATTTTAGTGAATAAATAGGGCATAAACAGTGAATAAATTAAATCTACTACATATAGATGAAACGAATAGATAAATAATTATTCATTAATAACGCCTGAAATTTATCTATTCAAATGTAAAATAAAATTTGACCAAATTTAACTTTCAAAAACCCGAGTAAACCGATAACCAAAACAACAAAAAGAGTAAACAATCTGATGATAACTTAATATAAAATTAACTATCATCTAAATGCTCTTAAATTTCAGACAACGATATCCCTACTTATTACCTTATAGATTTCAAGATGGATCGCGACGGCAAGGGAGCGAATCCCCGGGAGCATAGAGAACGATGTGACCGGGGTGAGTGAGTGCAGCCAACAAAGAGGCAACTTGAAAGATGACGGGTATAAGATTATTTGTAACAAATTGACCGTATTGTCCCCTATCTCAATGATTTACTTAGATTAGATAAACAGGTAAAGCCTTTTCAAGTGAAAACGATTCAATAGCGATTATCACTTTCCTCAATCTTGCTTTTAGATAGGAAAAACCCGATAACCAATTCATACCGAATGATCACACCATCGCTAAACAATTAATTATTTCTGAATATATTAGCATTGCAAAACATCCCTATCGTAACCGATTACCAATCGCCTTATTCAAAAGCTTAAACTAATTACTTTACTGACTTGATAAAGAATTGATATACAGTACTGCTTTACGATTGCGATTGAAAAAACAGATATAATCTTTATCATCAATTTATCACTCTAAATAATAAATTTCATTTTCTCCTATTTATTTAATGATCTCATTTAATTTTCTACAATTTTCATTGGCAAACGCTGAGCTGCATTGTTAAAAGTGAAATCGTTATTTGTATTTATTATGTGTAAATGTTAAATCACGCCATATTTTATTTTCTTTATATTAATGTAAAATTGAAATTATTAAAAACCTTGGATTCACATAATAAGTGCAACATCGTTAATCTGGAAGTAAACATGTTCGTATTCCCTTAAATAATAGACATGATATTAAATAAGATTTCAAAATAGTGCTACATCTTATACCACTCATAATTCTTGTATAACAATGGGTTGAAGAAGGCTATGTGTAGCATAATTACAAAACGTTATTTAATCCAAAATGCGACCTATTCAATCAGCCGGGTGGGCTGGGCTTTAGCATGCACACACTGACAGCGCGCGCAGCTGTACTGCGGGCTGATATAGCGCCGGACGATAAACGTGGCCGGCCGGTATTCCAGTCGCTCACTGATTTCATCACGCAAAAAGCGCAGGGCATGACCGCAATCCGGGCAGCTCTCCATCTCCGGCGCCAGCCGGATATCTTCACAGGGTAATGTCGCCGGCAAAGGCTGACGTTTAGGCTGAGACGCGGGCGCGTCTTCCTTGATATGCAGGCGTGAGAGCTGGGTTTCCAGCACCGCGATATCGGTATCGGCATCTTCCTCAAACTGATTGCGTTTGGGACCGGCAGGCAGGGTCTCGCTGTGCGCGCCAAAACGCCAGCGTTGCGCCTGTTTCAGGGCGTCTTCCAACTGGCGAATATAATCACATTGTTGCTGAAGCAGCGCCAGTGCCCGCAGGCGGAACTGGCCGGGGTCATCCAGCGCGATTAAGTCATTGAGCGTCATGCCGACAGTGTACCGGATAATTCCCCGTCGTTATCCGGTAAAAGTGTGACCGGGGTAGCGGAATTAGTTTCGCCAGCCGGACAGGTCATCTCCCTCGACTTGTTGCCAGTGAATGCCGCGGATGAGCCAGTCAAACTGGGCGGGCGTCATCACCCAGCTGCGCTCGCCCTGCTTCGGCCAGACAAAATGGGCCCGGTGCAGACGGCGGGTACACAGCCAGACGCCGTGTCGGTCCCAGCGCAACACCTTGAGACGGGAGCGGGCCTTGTTGCAGAAAACAAAAGCGGCCTCGTCCTGCCAGCGCAAATTCAGTCCCTCCAGGTGCTGGGTCAGGGCATCAATGCCCCGGCGCATGTCGACGGGCTCTCGCACCAGAAAGAGCTGTTGCGGTTTCAGCATCGGGCCAGTACCCGCATCACGTCAGGCAACAGCGTCAATGGACAGGCGATGGCATAGCCGTCTGGGGTATGCAGGGTGACGGTGTGCGCGTCGTCAGGCTGGAGTGAAACCGGCAAGATAGCGGGCAGTGTCTGGCTGAGAGGTTGACGTATTTTGTTACTGTCGGCAATCCAGTCACGGAAAGAGGAAAAACTCAGCTGATGCTGTTCGCAATACTGTTTTCGAGTCAGGTCACTGTGGCGCCATTGGGTCACATGGTGTTGTTTTTGTTCCGGGGTATATCGGCTACGGCTCATGGTGTCAGTCTCCAGGTGAAGATAAGGAAGCAGTAGCGTGCATGGGCCGGAGAGGAAGAACAAGGTGAGATGACCGGACGTTTACGGCCCAACTGGTTAAACGGCTGAACTGGGCAGAGATACGCGCCTGTGCCGTGAATGACGAGGAGGCGTATCAGATTAAGGATGCGATCTCTAAGCTCCAATCCGCTCTGGCTTACCGTGGGTATTCACCAAGATAGATCATCAGAAAGCCGGAAGATCTCGAAAGATCTTTCCGGCTTTAATTAATTATATTTCTACACTTTATCAAGCCATTGTGCTGCATATTTCAGTATTGTCTCTAAATTTGCAATACCTCCATATCCTTTAAATTCTCTTTCACTTGCCTTTATATTTACCCAATCGGCATCAGTGTTATTTACAATAATATTTAATGGGTTTTTCCCATTTTCTCCTGATATATTAACCTTCCAACCAGGATTATCTAATGTACTGATATCAAAGCCATATTCATGTTCCCATATTCCATCGCTTTTAGATTGATACCAGTTTTGAAGGTGTTCAATGATATTATCATTCATTTTAATATCCCTTGTTTTTTAGCTAGTTCTCTAGCTGTACGTATATCTTGCTTAGTAGCAGGTCTGGCTACTTCCTGCTTTTTCAAAGGAAAGCGTTTTCCATTAGGAGCTATATTTATTGGTGAAGTTTGAACATGTGGAGTTGGTATATCCGTTTGGGTTATTTTATCAAAATGCGCTCTACCTCTTAAATCTATATGCCCCATAGTCGTTGGAGTTGAGAATGTCACTGTATTTTTATTAAGTTGATTAGCTAACTCCTCTGCCATTTCTTGAGCATTTTTAGACTTATTACCAACATCTTGGCAATTTTTACCGGCTAACCCGAAAGGGTCAATCCAGTTTACCGGGTTATGAACGTAACTATAAAGACGGAATGTTTAATGTGCTGAATGGGAACTAGATAAAAGAGCCGGAAGATCACGGAGATCTTTCCGGCTTAAACATTATTTACTATATATATCACATCGTTGGAACGTTAAGGCTTCCAACTCCAAAGAAACACTCCACTCGTCTCCTTTGAGATTGAAAGAGTAAAAATCACCTTTTTCTAAAAAAATTAATTCGGATGAAGTGATCTTTTGCCAGTTAACTATTTCAACTTTTCTCAAAAACTGACCAATGATTTTAATAACAATGACATTATAATCTTTCCCCCATACTCCCCATTTAGCGACTTCTTTTTCTGGTCTTTGTGTTACATGGATATTTAGTGATACCTGATCTGCTATATCGAGTCCAACTTGTCCAAGAAGAATGTCATCTTTTAATCCTTCAGGAAAAAGTGAAGTTAAGAATTTGTTATTTATGACTTCAATAATGTTCATGTTATTTCCCTAAAAGTTATAGTGACCATGAGTTCCCGGAACATCACCTGTATTCAAGTTATCGGGTGGCCTGACGTTAAAATGAGACTCTGCTCCATGTAAAGGTGTTGCTTTTGCGTGCCCTAAGCTGTGTTCTTGAATAATTACCGTAGAACCATTTTTATCTTTAAAATGATATTGCCGTGCTTCAATTGCAACGCCTTTGGAATCACGAATAAAATCACCATAACCATCTTTCAATTTAGCTTTGGATATTTCAAATGGATGCTGGCTATTAGGGATTCCCGCATCTCTCTTGGCCTGCCGTAGCGCATCACGACGACTTTTCCCTTCATAGGTCGTTTTCTTGTTCTTAGTCCCTGGACATCCGGCTAACCCGAATGGGTCAATCCAATTGACCGGATCATGGACATACCCGTACGGGTTAATGCCACCACTAAGATTCAGCGGATCAGGCGATAAGTACTGGCCTGTATCACTCTCGTAATAACGGTGCCGATTATAAAATAAACCGCTTTCCTTGTCTTCGTACTGACCGGCGAAGGGGCATCATCTCCGAGGCAGTCATACCCGTTGGGCAGAGCCAGCCCGCGCAGGGCATGGCTTTCACAAGGAAGCATTGCGACCATTTTGTCCCCGCCACTTTTTTTTCCCCGACGTGCCTTTT